>JBAUIB010000502.1:0-10596 GCA_049680585.1 Phormidesmis sp. | reverse complement strand
CCTATCAAGAATTGGCGTGCAGCACTGTCACATTTTGCTATCCTGTTTCCAGAACGCTTTTCCGCTTAAGTAAAAAGCGCTTACACAAAAATCAGATCACTCTCGATTAGGGCATTGGATGGGCGATCGCCTTACTGATGGATCTGCTGACTACTTACAGGGCGCACTTATCACTAATCGCCCGTCAGCTAGGCGGTAAACGGCCAGTGGCTCTGCGATTGCCACTGGCTCAGATGCTTCGGGAAGAGTCGGTTGAACGGTTCCAGTTGCGTAAGAGTTAGAGATGGTTTCGGTTGGTGCTTGAGGGAGGCGATCACCCACGCTGATGAGATTAAAGCTGCCAGTAGTATCATTGCTACGGGCAATACAGCTATTGACGACCAGCGTTTCAGAATCAATAAGCTCACCAGAAAGCTCAGAAAGGCTATCTTCTATAAAGCTAACATCGGGAAGAGCGATGTTTCCAGAGGCTAAGCGACCAGTGGCATTAATATCAACACGGTTATTTCCTTCTAATGTTTGGGGATTCGTGCTGAGTAAGCTAGGTTGATAATTTTCGCCAAAGAAAGCACGAGTATCGAGATTTATATTGCCACCAGTACCGTCAGCAGCAAAAGCAAGAATGTCACTATCATCAAATGCAACAATCGAGCTTGCTGCAAGACCAATATCACCACCATTGCCTGTGCCATTGTTGACATTAGTACGAATATCTCCGTTTTCAATGAGTCGAAGTTCTCTCGCTTGAATATTGATAGAGCCGCCAGAAGATTGTTCAGAGCTCGTTCCTATAAGTCCATTTTCAACCGTTAGCCGATCATAAATATTGAATATTAGGTTTCCAGCTTTTCCTTCTCCTCGACTAGAGGCTATAATCTGTCCTCTTTCTCTTAAGCTCATCGAATCTGTTTCGAGCCTTATATTACCAGCATCTCCAGTGTCAATAGCTTGTGCTGATATCGTACTAACCTCACCACTTCTTGAAACTCCGCCAACTTCTATAGACTCCGTAGCCGTAATAGTTAGGTTCCCACCTGCATTACGGAAAAGTGAATTAGCTTCAAGCCTGCCGCCGTTGATAATCCGCAGTTTTCCTGCGGTGATCGTCAAGTCTCCGGCTGGATTCTCAGCAATGCTCCCTGCTGTCGTACTGATAGAGCTGGATTGGAAGACCTCCTCGTCCGGATCATAAACAGTTCTACCTATCAAAGCATTAGCTTGAGCACCGCTCCTGAAAATACCCCTATTCACTTCTAAAAAGTCAGTTGCTACAATGTCTACCGCTCCAGCTTGGCCAAAACCGATAGCAGAGGTTGATATTTCTGCTCCGTTACGGACTCTTAGCTGATCTGTTTGAAGGTATACGTCACCTGCATCTCCTACATCTCCTGAATTATCCTCAGGAAACGAAACTGTGCCTAAGCCACTTTCAGAAACATCAGTAATACCAGCAACAATGACAGACAAGTTTCCTCCATCTCCTTGTCCTCTTGTAGAGGCTGTCACTTCACCGCCGTTAAAGATGTAGAGATTTTCGGCAGTAATACTCAAATTTCCAGCATTTCCCAATCCGCTTGTTCGAGTACGCAAAAAACCATCAGTCAGATTAACAAAACCAGTCGCAACAACGGTCAAGTCTCCTGCTTCCCCTGCTTCTCCGGGAAAGAAAGGGTTTCTTCCGCTTCCTAAGGACTCAGTTGAGATACGCCCACCATTTTGAACATTGAGATTGCGAGTCGTTACTGTTAGGTCGCCACTATTACCAGCAGCACCTCGAAAATCAACAGAGAGAAGAATTCCAGAGCTAGAAGAGATCGTGCTAAAAAACTGCGTATTGCTACTAGAAGAACCGACAACATCAACTACATCCGTCGCAGTAATCATCAAGTTGCCACCTTGTCCTCGCCCTATACCCAAAGTAGAAGTAGAGACTTGTCCACCCTCTAGCACCGAAAGAGAAGCTGTATCAATGATAAGGTCATTAGCATCAGCATAGCCATAAGTTGCTGTGAACAATCCACTCGGAGAATCATCCCCGTCAGTACCTGAGACAGTAACAAATTCAGGCGCTTTTACGGTTAAGATGCCACCTTCCCCCTCGCTAAAGGTTCCCGCCGTAATCTGACCACCACTTCGCATCGATAATTTACCAGCATTGATGTTAACGTCACCGCCTGTCCCGCTTCCGCCTTCCTGTACCTGGGAACCAATCCTAGCTCCCTCCTCAACAAGTAGATAAGGCGTTTCAATCACTATATCTCCTGCATCTCCAAATCCATTGGTGTCGGCTTGTACTCCACTTCTTTGTACACTCCCAGACTCGTCTGAAACACCAGAGGCTATGACAGATTCTGCTGCATCGATAACTATATTTCCTCCGTCAGCATCTGTACGCGTATTCGTCGCAATTTGCCCGCCAGCTAGCAGCCGTAAACGGTTGACTTCTAAAACAATGTCACCTACCTTGTTGCTAGTGAGAGAGCTAGTTGCGATTGCCGACAGTCTTCCGCTAACTACAAGTTCATCAGCTTGAAAGTTGACATTTCCAAAACTCAAGACAGGGCTTGAAATATCAATCTTGCCAATGGCTAGTAGCGATGCGTTACCGAAGGAGACAATCTGCTCTTGCACATCTATGTTATTTCCAGCTAAAACAACTTCTTCTCCGAATATGACGAGCTGTCCGCGATTTTCAATATCGCCTGAACTTGTTGACAGGTAGTTAAAAAAGGATGTATTGGGTCTGATAGCCAGTAGCTGACTTTGTTCTGGAGCCACCGCGCTGAATGTACTTTCTCCCAAAGAGATTGCCTCCGCTGTGGTGGCATAGAAGGAACCTCCCACATCCAGATTTACCTGAGGGCCAAAGACGATGCCGTTAGGATTAATTAAAAATAGATCGGCGGTGCCATCTACGCCGAGCGTGCCGAAGATATCTGACGGGCTGTTCCCGGTTACCCGACTCAAAATTGATTCAATGCCTACAGGATTAGCAAAGTAAATTTGCTCAACTTCGCCAACATTAAGATCACCGAAGCTATGGAACAGATTGGGTCCTCGAATAGCACCGCCTTCTATGAGATCGGCTAATCTGCCTCTAACTTCGATGTTAGGTGTGACGATAGATTGCTCAGCGCCAAGAGTTTGGTCGGGGATAATTTGGGCTTGGGTGGGTAAGCCGGATAAGGAGGTGAGGCTGGTGAGCAAAAAGGTGAGCAGGTGACGAGATCTACGCATGGTCGGGAAAACCAAGTAGTCAGCATGGACAAACCCTACCATGACTTTTCGATATGCCCTGTTGGGTGCGGATACGACTCAATGAAACGTTATGTAGAGGCAGCTGAGGTTGCTAATAAGCTGATTAGCGACGCTGTAAAAGGTGCAGAAAAGTGCAATGTGTCTGGCTAAAATCGGCGATAAACTTGGGTGCAACCTGACAGCCAAAGGCCCTGCTGTACCGATAGAGTGTCACCAGGTCTACAGGTTCATTGATATAGCTGAGGCTATACGCCAAAGCCATAGAGGTGCAGCATGATCGCCGTAGGGTAGACCGAGTGTGAATACTTTATTGATTGAGGTAATTGTGTTGATTACGATTGGATGGGCAACCACGGTGTATTGGTTGACCCGTAAGTGGCTACGTCAAAAGGTGGCCTGGCAGTGGTGGCACGAGCAGCAAGCATTGCAGTTGCACCATCAGGCAGAGTCTATCCGCGATGGGTTGCTTCAGCAGACGTTTGCTTTTCGGCGCTATTTGGAAAATTCTCCAGAAAGTTATCTAGAGAATTCTTCGAAAAGTGTCTCAGACAATGCCGAGAACACTGACCGGCACCTAGCTTCTCATCAGCCAGCGGCTACGCCAACGACGCACTGGCTTGAGCAGTTTCAAACGTTTTATCAGTCGCTAGAGAGCTTGAGTAACGATCTATCGCCGCCTTTTGTCGCTGATAGCCTGCCGCTGGCGCTTCAGTTTGTTTTGAAGGACTGGGCCCGGTGTCAAGGGTTTTCTCTAGGTAGCGAGCAGGCTCAAAGAACGCTTCAGCTAGATCTTCCGGCTGACTGGCCGCTGGGCTCACCCGCTAAAAATAAAATTATTCTCTCTATTATGACGCGGCTGCTGAGCTTGCTAACTTCACCAGAGACTTGCTCCCAACAGCTCCAGCTAACCCTGAGCCATGAGCTTGACCTTCGCACCCTGTCTTTTACCCTAGATGGCAACAAGCCGCAATCGATTGAGTCTATTTCTAGAAGACCTGAAATTCAGCATCTTAAAGAAATATTCCATAGTTTAGCGGCGGGTCGTTTAGAGATTAGCCATGAGGGAGAATTAGTTACGGGTCAACTGTGCTGGCGAGATGAATCGCTCGTCTTAGATTCTTAAACTAAAACATATTGCTCAAGAACAACGCTTAGGAGATGACTCAGGAAAATGACTCAGACGTTTGTCGTTGTCGATGATCACGAATCTGTATTGGAGGGAACTTGCAGCGTTTTGCAAAAACAGTATCCCAAGGTCAAAATTTTGACGGCGGGTACGGCTGATAAAGTGGAGCCGCTGGTGCAAGATGTCAAGCCCGCTCTGATGGTAATGGATTTGTCTATTCCAGCCAAGCGCGAGGACCAACCTCAGACGGATACTGGCTTGCAGCTGTTGCGATCGCTCCTCAAAGCCTATCCCACTCTCAATGTCGTAGTGCAAAGCGCTCACGTGCGATCGCTCATTCGTCTGCAGTCGATGATCAACGCTCATCAGGCAGGCTTCACTATTGCCGACAAGTGCCTGCCTAGCCATGAAATGCTGATAAAAGTGGACTGGGCCTTGAAAGGACTGTTGTATACCCCGCCAGAAATGCGCACCGGGCTAGAAGTCAAGCCAGAATGGCTGCAAATGCTTGAGATGGCCTTTACTCAAGGACTGACTGACAAGGTGATCGCGCAGCAAATGAACGTCTCCGAACGCACTGTTCGCCACTACTGGACAAGAGTACAAGATGCGCTCGAAGTCTACCCTGACAAAGGCACCAATATTCGTATCAAAACCTACAACAAAGCCCGCAAGGCCGGTTTGTTCGATTGATTCGATTAATTCAGTCATCTGCTTCTTTAAAGACTTATGAAAACCTGGCAAAAGCCCTGGCTCAAAAACGGGCTAAAAAATTGGCGAACAGATCTGTTGCCCGGTCTCTCGCTCACGGGATTAGTGATTCTGGCGCGGCTGCTCGGTATTTTACAGCCGCTGGAGTGGAAAGCTCTAGACCTAAGCTTGAAATGGCGACCTGCCGAAACAACCGATCCGCGAATTACGATTATCACGATTACAGAAAATGATATTCAAACCGAGCTTAGCTATCCTATTGCAGATCAGACGCTGGCAGACCTGATTCAAACCTTACAGACCTATAATCCTCGTGTTATTGGTATCGATATTTTTCGAGACAAGCCAGTCGGGGAAGGTTATGAAGCCCTAAAAGAAACTCTACAAGCTTCTAGTAACGTGATTGCCATCAATAAAATTACCGGAACGCCCGTGGCAGCGCCTCAGATGCTACGTGAGGATCAAGTTGGATTCGCTGACGCAATTTTAGATGACGATGGTTATCTGCGACGGAGCTTCTTAGCAGGTGCAGACAGCCAAGGAAACTATCACTTTTCTCTCACGCTACGCCTGGTAGAACAGTACTTAGCGACTGAAGACATCCCGGTAGAAAATGGCATTCACGATCCGCAAACGATTCGCTTAGGAGACACTGAAATCCCTCGTTTTCAGCCTAATACTGGGGGGTACGTCCGCACAGACAATGGCGGCAATCAGACGCTGATTAATTTTCGAGCGGGGCTACAGCCATTTGAAACCATCCCCTATCAGACGCTGATGTCAGATCAAGCCAATCGGGATTTGCTTGAAGATCGAATTGTGTTGGTCGGCTATAGTGCAGAAAGTGTTAAGGATTTTGTAAGCTCAGGCGCGATCGCTGGCAATAGTCCGAGCTTGATTCCGGGTATCGACATTCAGGCCCATGCCATTAGCCAAATCCTCAGTGCCGTCTATGAGGAGCGCTCTTTCATCACAGCACTCCCAGATGGCTTGGAATACATCCTGATTTTAGCCGGTGGTTTGCTGGGCATCGCCCTCACTCACTGGCGACGTAAGCCCACGCTGTACTTACTGCTGGTTATCTCTTTTAGCGCAGCTTGGTTGCTCTTGTGCTATGGCCTGCTGGTGGCTAGCTGGTGGCTACCGTTGGTGCCCACGACCGCTGCTTTTTTGCTGAATGCGATCGCCCTACCCCTCTATCAAAACCAGCAGCGCCTCACCTCTCAGCTTCAAGAACGCGAAGCCCTAATCGACTCTGTCTTCAACAACATTCATAACGGCCCCTTGCAGAGACTTTCTGGCATGATCCGCACCTGGCCTGAAGATCAAAGCCCGCCTGACACGACCAGAGAAAATCTGATTACGCTCAATCAAGAGCTTCGCAACATCCATACTGCCATTCGTCAGGAGATGCTGTTACCGAGCGGCCAGCTGATTGTCACCGGGCAGCGCACCGTCAACTTGAAAATGCCGTTAGAAGCCCTGCTCTATGAAATTTACAGAGGCACGCTAGAGCGCCATCAACTCTTCTTTAAATCTGTTTTACAAGTGACCTCTTTCAAGGAGATGGCTGATGAGGATCTCACGACAGATCAAAAGCGAGATATCGGCAGGTTTTTAGAAGAAATGCTGCTGAATGTTTATAAACATGCGAAGGGAGTAACCCGCTTAACAGTAGAGTGCCGCTGTGAGAACAACTACAACGTGATTCGCGTCACTGATAACGGAGCAGGGTTACCAGATGATCGGATTAATCCTCAGGGGCATTCTCAAACAACTTCTCAGCCCAGCTTTCAGGGAGGGTACGGCACCAAACAGGCTTACAAATTAGCCCGCAGTCTCGGCGGTAAATTTTCGCGTACAGACGTCGAGCCCAAAGGCATCCGCTGTGAGCTTCGTTGGCCCACCCGGTTATCCTTCTGGAAACGTGGGTTTGGATAGTTTGGTTCAGATAGTTTGATTGAAATCAAAGGGGTTATCAGATAGCGAGCTTACCTGAAGCTGTAGAAAAGTGTCAGACACTAGGTCATTTTCTGCAACCTTTCTCTCCGGTTCAGCCCGTGTTTGTCTTTGTCAGCTCGCCTAAAGTACAGAAACAACAGGTACAGACGATCCAGAACAAGGAGCTGACCCCATGCAATTCGATCACCTCAGTGGACTTATTCAAAAAGGACTTTTACTTTTATTGAGCTTTAGCGACGATATTGCTCTGTTTTTCCTGGCTCGGCTAGGCTTTCATTGGGCTTGGCTACAGTGGCTGAGCACCGCTTTACTCATTGCTACCCTTGCTTACCTTGGACTGCAATTGGTGCGGCATTATTACGGTAGCCGTGGAAACGCCCCTGCTCGAGAGCAGTCATAAACTCTAGTGATCAAACCATTCGTTAAATCCAGCGACGCATTGAGCCCCCACTATGTTTGTCTCTAATTTGCCTCTCCCTATTTTCGTCAAAGCCTCATCCGCTCTGCTCCTGAGCACAGCGCTCTGGCTTTCCAGTAACCCTGCTAGTGCTAGCCCTCAGCCGGACGACTCAATCTTGGCGCAGACGAACCTTGATCTCAGCGAGCCAGCTGCGTTTGAGCCACCGGCTAATCCACGGCCCGCTCGCGGCACCCTAACAACGACAACAGGCACTTACTTTCGCCCGCCTAGCAATCCTAGACCCCGCTCCGGCTCGCATACGACTACCGGAACCCGGCAGGGCGGCTGCTTGAGCAATACCGAAACACCTTTCACAATTTTTGGCCCGGAGACGACCGTAGGGCGGATGCTGTCTACGCGTCCAGAGTTTGTGTGGTATCTACCCGAATCTGACGTTGACTTTCCGGTGATTTTTCGGCTGCTCGCACCGAATGAATCAGACATTCTAGTCCCTATCTATACGGCTGAGCTTCCTTATACAGAAGGCTTTGCCACCCATCAGCTACCGTCTGATGCGCCTGCCTTGGCCGCCAATACAGAGTATCGCTGGCAGGTGGTGATTGCCTGCAATCCTAACTATCCTTCTCGCTCGCTCGCCCAAGAACTCTCTTTTGAAGTGGTTCCTGCCTCGGCTAGCCTGGACCAGTCGCTTTCTACGTCGGCTTCAGCGGCTGAGCGGGCCTTGGCCTATGGCGGAGTAGGGATTTGGTACGATGCGATCGCCCAAGTCGCTCAGGGCACTACTGCAGCAGACAGAGAACATCGCGCTGGTTTGCTGCGCGATTTGGCCGCAACAGCCATTGAGAATGAACAGCTCAGCCGCGACATTCTCAATATTGCAAATACGAGCGAGCCTTAGGCCGTACGCCTACAGCCAGTTACCAATTAGCGTAAACGGTGCCCAGAGGTAAGGATGACCTTGGGCCTGAAGCATTTGTTTTTGCGCCTGTTGCAACGCTTGCGCTTTCGTGAGGGCTGGATCTTGAAGATAGTCGTAAAACTGGGCGATCAGTACAGAAGAGGCTTCGTCGTTGACTGACCATAGCGTGGCGATCGCACTGCGAACCCCGGCTCGAATCGCCACACCCGCGAGCCCCAGCGTCGAGCGATTATCGCCAATTGCGGTTTCGCAAGCCGTCAGGGTCAGCAGCTCAATCGGCTCACGGGTGGGATCATCAACACTGCGAATCAGCTCATCTAGGGCGCTAATTGTCAGCGTTTCGTTGAACTGTCTGGCTTCGCCCGCCTGTTTTGCTCCCATCACCACAAAGTTATCACTCGGATCAAAGCCAAACGTCCCGTGGGTGGCCATATGCAAAATGCGGTAATCTTTTTGCGCCAGCGTTTGACGCAGCGCCGAGAGCGAAAAGTCTTGATTGAGCAATACCTGATGGTTGGGCAGCTCTTGCGCGACCTCGTCTAGCTCTTTATTCACTGCTGGCAAAGCCGCAAAAGATCGCCCCGGTGCCACCTCAGACTGTTCGCTGACGCCCATGAGCAGTGCGCTTAGCGTCGTTGGCCGCGCTATCCGCTCGGGATCGGTCAGCGTCAGACTAGGCGTTGTTGCCACAGCGAATTTTTCGATTAAAAACTGCTGGCCGTCATGCAGCGCCGACATCGGCACACTGCGCAGCAACCCATCATTGACAAACACCAGCGTTTCAATCTCTTTTAAATCATTCTCAAAAGGGCGAATTAACCAGTCATAAAGCTGCTGAGACGGCTCATATTTATACTCAGCAATAGACTGATAGCGCCCTTCTTCCAACGTGAGTCTAAACTGATTGATTTGCGAAGCGATCTCTTTTTGGCCGACCGTAATTTTTGAAATCTTCTTACTGCCGTCCGGAAAGCTCACAATCACAGCCAGCCGCTCTAGCTCAGCCGAATTCGCCGTTTGTTTATTCAAGGCGGTTTCATCTGCCTCCAAAATCGCTGTGCTAAAGACCGCCGTGGCTTGGCTATCGCCAACCGCATCGACCCGAGTCGCCACAGGTTCAATCACACAGTCATTGGCAAAATAGCTTTGCAGCTCCGCGACTTTCAGCGAATCGAGCGTGACCAGTGTCGTATCTAGTTTTTCAAACGCCTGCTCGCCTTTATCGAGCGTGACCGCATCGGGTACAGATCTCAGCGTCAGCGCTGCATACTGACGATAAATCGGCTCAACCGTATCGCGAAAGTCGAACTGCAAGTCTCGATTAGCATTGAGAATATCACTGCGAATTTGAGCCAGCAGATCAACCGCCTGCCGGTAAGCCTGCGTCGATTCAGACAGCTGATCTTGCTTTTTCAAAATTCGCCCCATTTGCCATTCCCAGAGGTAAAGGCTGTCTTTTGCTAACGCCTGATCAGCCGCGAGTCGGGCTGCTTGTGTATTTTCGATAGCGTCCTTATAGCGCTGGGCGCGTTCGTCTAAGGTGCCAAGTTTGCCGTATGCAAACGAGACAACTCGCGGATTTTCGATAGTTTGGCCGATGCTTAACGCTTGCTTGAGCAAGGTGATCGCTTCATCTTCTGTATCAGACAGTAGCGGCTTGTCATTGAGCAAAGCATAAGAGGCTCTGACGGCAGGCGGATCTAAAAAATCTGCAAGCTTAATGGCGGAAAAGGCTTTGAGCTGCGAATCGGGGAACTGATTGAGCGCGCTGAGCGCGAGTGCGCGGTGGCGTTGGGCAGCCGCTAAGTTGTCCGCTCGTTCGTAGGCAGGAATGAGACTGAGGAGCGATCGCATCTGCGCGGCCACGTCTTGCTGGCTCACCGCCAAGTCATAGCTCTGTTGAAAATATTCGATGGCCGCGGCATTGAGGGTTTCGGCATCCGCTTGCTGCGATCGCGCCGAAGCCAAGTCGCCAATGGTATCGGCCTCACTCGCCCGACGATAGTTCGCCTGAGCCGAACTAAACGCCGTATTGCCCAAACTGTTGAAGATAGCAGCACTCAGCACCGGATCGCTGAGCTCACCGCTGATTGTCTTACCGCGCTCTAAATAAGCCAAGGCACTGGCAGAATTACCGCTCAGACGATAAGCCTCCCCCAAGCTACCCAACGCCGCCACCTGAGCTGAGCGATCGCCTGC
>JBAUIB010000501.1:0-9773 GCA_049680585.1 Phormidesmis sp. | reverse complement strand
ATCCCAAACCGTCTCAACGGTAATTTCATCGGCCTGTAAGCTGAGCTGATCAAGCAGGCTTTCTGCATCTCGCAGTCCGCCCTGAGAAATTTGAGCGACGAGCTGAACGGCAGATGGTGTGATCTCGATAGCTTCCTCAGTCGCAATGTGACTTAGATGCCGGATTGCCGCAGGCAGCGGAATCCGCCGAAAATCAAACCGCTGACAGCGCGAGATAATGGTGGGCAGCACCCGCTGCGGGTCTGTGGTTGCTAGTACAAAGACAACGCGATCAGGCGGCTCTTCTAGCGTTTTTAGCAAGGCATTGAAAGCTGCCGCGCTGAGCATATGAACTTCGTCAAGCACGTATAGTTTGTAGCGGCACTGCACGGGCGCAAACTGAGCCCGTTCGATCAGCTCGCGAATATTATCGACCCCCGTATTACTCGCCGCATCAATTTCGACAATGTCTAGCGCATTGCCTCGACTCACTGCCTGGCAGACGTCGCATTGGCCGCAAGGCATGGGTGTGGGCGCATCGACTTTAAGGCAGTTAAGCGACTTGGCTAAAATGCGAGCGCTGGAGGTTTTGCCCGTGCCGCGCGGGCCACAAAATAAGTAGGCAGGCGCAATCCGGTTTTGCTCTATGGCATGGGTGAGGGTATCGGCGATCGCCCGCTGCCCAACGAGCTGAGCAAAGGTCTGCGGGCGATACTTATGGTGGAGAGGTTCGTACAAGCGAGCTAACCTACCTATCTTCTGACTGGTGACGATGCTTTGAGAGTTGTGCTTTGAGACGTGCCTTGAGAACTGTGCCTTCAGAACTAACTGTGCTTTGAAAGGGGTGGACCAAGAGACTTTACCATTATCACGATATCGTCTCTCTACAATGATGAGGGCAATGGTTTAGCCAACGATTTATATCTGCCGAAGTGATAGCCTCATGCCGACCGTTGCGGCTAGCGCTTTCGCAGCACTCCCCCGATTACAGGCAATTTCAATCCAGCCGTGACTGCCCGCTAGGGCCAAAATCGCCTGCGCATCTACGCCATCGTAAAATTTGATACCTGAAATAAAGCGATCGCCTGTGAGCGTTTCCAGCATGACCTGCCAGGGCCCCTCCGGAACCGCATCAGCCGAAATATTGCTAATCAAATTGCCAAATCCATCTATATATTGCAAGCTGCCAGTGGCCAGTACGCTAGCGTCTGATGCGTCATCCTCTCGGACCTCATTGCCCCGACTGAACGGCGGTAGTACGGGTTCAACCAGTGTTGCCGGATCGATGCGATCGCCCAGTTCATGAATCGAAACCCCTTTGGCTAAGTGCGCGGCCACTGGCGCAAAAATGTCTCTGCCGTGGAACGTGTTGCTGGGCTGAGCAGTCCGCCAATACCGTGGATTGGTAAGGGCGATCGCGATCAATGCAGGCGATCGCTGCAACACGCCGCTAAACAAACCATTGTCTGGACCCACCAAAAACCCATCCACACATTGCAGTGCGATCGCTCGCCGAGCCGAGCCCACACCCGGATCAGCCACCGCCAGATGCACTGTACCTTTAGGAAAATACGGATAGGCCATCATTAAATTGAATCTAGCCGCTAGAATGTCGTGTGGTGGCACTGCGTGTGTTAAATCGCATGTTATTTCTCCAGGCGCAATCGACGCCATCACGCCCTTCATAACGGCAACATAAGCATCTTTGTAGCCAAAGTCGCTGAGCATCGTAATCATGAGTGTTCGTTCAGTATTCTCTCAAACAAGAGCCAGCAATATTTGATACCAGAATACTGTGATAGTGATCATTGATTGTACGGAAGGAGGTGGCCTTTAATATGTACCCAGTGTGTTTGATATGTCGTTAGATCAGCTTGGCCCAGATACCAGTGCGCTCGAAAACAGTGCGCTCGAAAAAAGCGTCGCCGCGCTTTCCCTAGCCGACATCAAAAGGCACATTTTCATCTGTGCAGACCAAACCGTTCCGAAATGTTGTGAGAAAGCAGAGGGCTTAATCGCCTGGAATTATCTGAAGCAGCGACTCAAGGCGTTGCAGTTAGATATTCCAGTCAATCAGCACTCTCCCTTCGTTTTTCGAACAAAAGCAAACTGCTTAAGAGTTTGTCACCGAGGTCCCATTCTGTTGGTTTATCCAGAGGGCACGTGGTATCACAGCGCCACTCCCGAGGTAATTGAGCGCATCATTCAGGAACATTTAATTGGCGGAAAAGTGGTTACAGACCACGTGTTTTTACAGCATTCGCTGGCAGATGTCACTAACTAATACGGCTTTTTAACTACTTGGCGATACCACGTATATTTTGGGAATACTTGATGTGTCAAGCTAAAAGATTTAGCACGGATGCTAATACCTTCATAGCCTGCGCTATCGAGATCAATTATCGAATCGGACAGTTCCAATTGACGCGCCTAGCTCAAAACGGGTTTGGTTGAGAGTGGATCTGTTTGAGACGGCTTGGTTAAGGAAGCATCAATAAAGGACACGCTGAATCAATTTTTCTTAGAGTTGTCTCAATAGAGATTGCCTTTACCTATCTTCACAGTACGATGTGAGCCAGCGAACAACCAGCAAGCATATGTATAAATATAAATCTATAGATGATGGGATATGGAGAACGGGCCAAACTGAACCTGCTTTAGATTAATTGCTGTTTTCTTTATTAGTACAAAAATTTCCTAACAGACGAACATGAGCGAGTATACGGCATGAAAGAAGCAACTACAGGGGACCAAAAGAAGCTCTTACTGATTGATGATGACCCCAATCTCATCTTGTTAGTGAAGGACTATTTAGAATTCCGTGGCTATCAAGTGATGACAGCCGGGAATGGTCGAGAGGCCCTTTCTGCTCTCACCGAACTCTCACCAGATATGATCATTTGTGATGTGATGATGCCGGAAATGGACGGCTATGCCTTTGTGGAGCAGGTTCGTCAAGATCCCGGCAAAAGCTGGATTCCTATTTTATTTCTTTCTGCAAAAGGTCAGAGTCAAGATCGGGTCAAAGGGTTGACGACTGGGGCCGATGTCTATATGGTGAAGCCCTTCGAGCCTGAAGAACTCGTTGCTCAAGTAGAGTCTTCTTTGAAACAGGCCACCCGCCTGATTCACCATCAGAACAAGGGCCCTAATGCAATGCCGACTATTCAGGTGCCCTTCGACGTCGAGCTGACGCCGACTGAGCTGAAGGTGGTGCAGTTTGTCGCGCGGGGTATGGCCAACCGCCAGATTGCTGAAGAACTCAAGGTAAGCCAGCGAACGATTGAGAGTCATGTGAGCAACATGCTGGGTAAAACCGGATTGCACAATCGCACGGAATTAGCTCGCTGGGCAGTCGAGAATAACAAGGCGTAGCTTATCTTCAGCGTGGTTTGAGGTGTTGATTTTTGTGAGCTCTTGGGGGTTGAGTGCGATCGCGCAAACACTGGCTGGTCAGTTCGCAACCTACACCTCAAAATTATTTTCTGGATCACTCACATCCTTTGATATAATTTAGTTCCTTGCAAAACAGCTGATCCCAGATTAGCTAATATTGTGAGTCTCGCTGGTGTAGCTCAGTTGGTAGAGCAGCTGATTTGTAATCAGCCGGTCGTCCGTTCGAGTCGGATCACCAGCTTCCTATAGAATCAATGGTTTCGCAATCCCTGCAAGGCTTCTAGGTCCTACAGGGATTGTTTCTGGGGAACGCAGCGTCACGCCCGTCTTTTCAAAGGCTTCTGTATTTCGAGTGACAACGGTTAAGCTGTGTTCTAGAGCTGTTGCGGCAATCATTGCATCACAGTCTGGTTTTGGACCGGGCCTGTAGAGGGAATTAAAGAGGATATGTCCAGCAAGGATACTCTGATTGTGATTAGTGCAGTTCCTTTGATTAAAGAGCCCATCCCACTTGCGTGAGTGGGTGCGCTTTTCATTAAGAAAAACTGCCTACCTAAACTCTATGGGCGATACGGGGTTCGAACCTGTGACCTCTTCCGTGTGAAGGAAGCGCGCTACCACTGTGCTAATCGCCCTTGGCTTTTAACTCTAGCACGTTTGTTTGTTCGAAAAAGTCAGGAATCAAAAGAGCAGTTTCGTGCCCCTAATTCACTCCATTGATTCGTCCCATAGGCTGCTGGCTTGGCGAATACTCGCCCAGTCGCCATTACCCAAGATCAAATGATCGAGTAGGGGAATGCCCAGTAAATGAGCCCCTTTTAGCAGCTGTCGGGTAAGCACAATATCTTCACGGCTAGGCGCTAAGCTGCCTGAAGGATGATTATGCGCCACGATCATCCGCGTTGCCCCTCGTTTGATCACCTCACGGAAAATTTCTCTCGGATGAGCCAGCGTCTCTGTCGCTGTGCCAATGCTGATGACCTTGCTTCCGACGATCCGATGCTTCACGTCTAGCAAAAGTACGGCAAATCGCTCTTGAGCCTGCCACATCAGTTCATGGCCAAGCGCGGCGGCGGCAACTGCTGGATCATCGACAAC
This sequence comes from Phormidesmis sp., assembly GCA_049680585.1. Classification (GTDB taxonomy): domain Bacteria; phylum Cyanobacteriota; class Cyanobacteriia; order Phormidesmidales; family Phormidesmidaceae; genus Phormidesmis. Next base: position 5,300 of record JBAUIB010000501.1, on the reverse strand, counting down.
TGTGAGATGCGGTGGCTGGCTTTGCAGCACTCGCTTACCTAACTCCAGCGCGGCTAAAATGGTCGCCGCTTTCGCGGGTCCGACGCCTGAAATAGCCATCAGTTCTTCGGCGGAGACATCGCGCAAAGCAGGCAGACCGTCGCCGTTGGGCTGATCTTTGCCCAGGTGCTGTAACACGTATTGCCCGAGCCCGACCGCAGAAAGGCCACCTGGCCCTTGTCCAGTCCCTAGCAAAATCGCAATGAGCTCGGCCGCCGACAGCCGCTTTGCACCGTAGGCTAGCAGCCGCTCGCGAGGTCTTTCGGTCGCAGGCATGTCGGCTACCCGCAGGCTATAAGTCATGAGGCGAAGTCACCAGAGCGCGCGATAGAACTTCTCTTAGTGAGCCCAAAAGACTGCCCGAAAAAACGTAAGCTAGGTGGGGCAAGTACCCTATAAAAATGCCGTTTTGCCATGACTGCCGATTTATCTACCGCTCTAGCTATCGAAGATGATGCTGCCAAGCTCAAGGCTGTGCGCCAGCAGCTCGTCGCGATTAGCCTAATCCATGCGCCTGCCGACCTATCAGATGAGCAACAGCAGGCCGTCCGCTCAGCGCTACTGTGGCTCAACGACATTAGTGAGTATCAAACCCTCGGCATTTGTGCCGAGAGTCTTGCTGAGGCCAAAGCGGCGCTCAAAGACTATGTCGCAGCGCTGAGTCAGCCGATCAGCGTAGATATTCCTGAGCGGGAAGGGGTTGTTTTTTTGAAGTTTAATACGCTCAAAAATGCGTGGTACCTCGATGGCTATGTCGGTGACTCGCGTGGCGTGCTGGTGACTTATCACACCCCAGAGCCTGAGCTAGATGAGGTCAACGGTACGTACGGTCCTTTCCCGCTAGATCTATTCAGGGCTTAGCGATCGCCATACAGCTTCTCGTAATATCCCTTGTACTCGTCAGAGAGCAGCGGCTGCCACCAGTCCGGGTGGCTCAAATACCATTCCACCGTTTGCCTGAGTCCATTCTCAAAGTCGTAAGCCGGTGACCAGCCTAAATCTCGCTCAATTTTTGAGATGTCCATCGCGTAGCGGCGATCATGTCCGGGGCGATCGCTAACAAAGGTGATCAGCTCCCTGGGGGGCTTGGGTAATCCTTCTGACATCTCTTCCATCAGGTCACATAGCTGATGAACAATATCAAGATTCTTCACCTGATTGTTGCCGCCAATGTTATACACATCGCCAGGATTGGCCTTGTGTAGGACGGTGGCGATCGCCGCACAGTGATCGCTCACATGCAGCCAATCGCGTACATTTTGGCCATCGCCATAGACCGGCAATGGCTTACCCAGCAAAATGTTTAAGCACATCAGCGGAATCAGCTTTTCAGGAAACTGGTAGGGGCCATAGTTGTTAGAGCAGTTTGTAATTAATGTCGGCATCCCATAGGTATGGAAGTAGGCCCGTGCTAGGTGATCGCTACCTGCCTTGGACGCTGAGTAGGGGCTGTTTGGTGCGTAAGGCGTTGTTTCTGTAAAGGCCGGATCGCTCTCTTCTAAGCTGCCGTAGACCTCGTCGGTAGAGACATGGAGAAAGCGATAATCATTGGGCTTACCATTGGCCTGCCAGCGCTGGCGAAAGGCTTCTAGCAGGGTAAAAGTGCCGACCACATTGGTTTTTACAAAGGCGGCTGGTCCCAAAATAGAGCGATCTACATGAGATTCTGCGGCGAAGTGAATGAGCGTATCAATCTCTTCTGCTTCAAGCAGATCGGCGACTAGTTTACTATCACAGATATCTCCTTCAACCAGACAAAATCTCTCTTTTCCCTCCAGACCGGCAACGTTGGCTCGGTTGCCAGCATAGCCCAAAATATCGAGAACAACGACCCTGCCGTCGTATTTTTCACACCAATGGTGAACGAAGTTAGAGCCAATAAATCCAGCTCCGCCAGTGATCAGAACGCGTTTTGACATTGTTTAGGAAGAGTATTTAGAAGAAGGATATTCAGCAGAGAAGATTTCAGCGAAAAAACGTTCAAAAGAGCAGTGTTCAAAAGAGCAAGCCCCTAGCACTACGTCAGCTCAATCATAGAATCATCGCCCACCATGAACCGCAGGGCCTTAGGTCGATGCTCTGTGACCGTGAGCTTGGCGCGCTCTCCAATCAGGCTATCGACAATCCGCCGATGAATGTCTGAAATAGTGGCCCCTTTAAGCACCACGCTATGATCGATTTCAATATTGCTCATGCTGACTTCATTAGCGATGCTGGTGTAAGAACCGACAAAGCAGTTTTCTAGCACACAGCCTTCGCCAATCACCACTGGCCCGCGAACGGTGCAGTTGCTCAGGCGTGAGCCTTTGCCGATGACGACGCGGCCACTCACTTTACTCTGGCTGTCCACTTCTCCTAAGATCTCCGGCTGGCTCAAATACTCATCGAGAATGATGCGATTAGCCTCTAGCAAATCATCTTTTTTTCCCGTGTCTAGCCACCAGCCAGAAAGTTCTTTGGCTTCGACAGTTTGCTGGGTGACAATCAGCTGCTGAATGGCGTCGGTAATTTCTAGTTCGCCGCGAGCAGAGGGTTTGATTTGAGCGATCGCCTGATGAATCTCCGGTGAGAACAAATACACGCCGACCAAGGCCAAATTAGAGGGCGGTTCTTTCGGCTTTTCGACCAGGCGAGTAACGCTGCCATCGGCGGCAATCTGGGCGACGCCAAAGGCTGTAGGATTGGCCACCTGCTTGAGCATGATGATCGCTCCTAGCGGCTTTGCTTTAAAGTCGGCGACAAATTGATCCAGCGGATCTTGAATCAGGTTATCGCCCAAATACATTACAAATGGCGAGTCTCCTAAAAACGGCTGAGCAATTTTCACCGCATGGGCTAGACCGTCTGGGCTCTCTTGAGGGATGTAGGTAATGGTTGCACCAAAGCGATCGCCCGTTCCTGTTTTTGCCTCAATCTCTGGCCCTGTCTCAGGGCTCACAATAATGCCGATATCGGTAATGCCGGCGGCGACAAGGCTTTCAATGCCGTACCAGAGAATAGGCTTATTGGCGACTGGCACGAGCTGCTTTGCGCCTGTGTAGGTCAGCGGCCGCAGGCGAGTGCCTTTACCACCCGAGAGGATCAGTGCTTTCATGCGATTTCCCTAATAGTAAACAGAAATAGAAGTAAACAGAAAAAAGAACCAGATTAGCTAGCCAACGAAATCTGAGTGAACAAACTCTTTCAGCATTTTCTGTAAGCTCTCTCGCCAGTGCGGTGCGGGACCTCTCAGGCATTGAGAGAGTTTTTGACAATTTAAGACCGAATAAAGCGGTCTTTTGGCAGGGGTTGGATAATCGGCGGTGGCAATGGGATTTACGGTGTGAACCGTTAAGGGAATGCCGAGGGCTTTGGCCTCTTGGAAAATAGCGATCGCAAAGTCATACCAGCTCGCCACACCACTATTGGTAAAATGATAGGTTCCAGCTACTGCTGCGGTTTGGTCGCTGTGCTGAGTCATTAACCGACCACTGAGCTGACTAATCACCTCAGCAATGTCTCTGGCCCAAGTCGGCGAGCCTACCTGATCAGCAACAACCGTCAGCACCTCTCGCTCTTTGCCTAGCCGGAGCATCGTTTTTAAAAAGTTACCCTTGCCGTGAGTGCCATACACCCAGGCAGTGCGCAAAATAATATGCTCATCTAGCGCCTCGCGAATGGCGATTTCTCCCGCCAGCTTACTTTCGCCATACACATTTAGCGGACCTGTCGAATCGTTCTCACAGCGCGGCGATCCGGCCTCTCCTGCAAACACATAGTCGGTCGAAATGTGGACTAGCTTGGCCCCGCATTTAGCTGCCGACTCAGCTAATATCTGAGGTGCCTCGGCATTAATCCGATAGGCCAACTCAGGCTCGCTTTCGGCCTTATCCACAGCAGTGTAGGCGGCGGCATTGACAATTAGCTTAGGCTGGGCTGCGTTTACGGTGGTGGCGATCGCTGCCAAATCACTCAAATCCAACTGCTGACGTGCGATCGCTGTGATCGGCCCCACCGCAGGCACTAACGCACTCAGCGTTTTTCTCAGCTCCTGGCCTACCTGCCCGCCTGCACCGACTAGCAAAATGCTCACAATGCCACCCGCTCCTGAGACTGACCAACAGATTGACTGTCTATGGGGTCATCCTCACAATCGGTATACTCGATCACATCAGCCGTTTTGAGCGAGCTGCCTGCCGCATCTTTAGTCGAAAGTACCGGCAGCTTACCCGCTGTCGGCCACTGGATGTTTAAATCTGGATCATTCCAAGCGAGGCTGCGCTCATGCTCAGGGCTATAAAAATTTGTCGCCTTGTAGAGTACATCGGCTGTTTCAGAGAGCACATAGAAGCCATGAGCAAACCCCGGCGGAATCCATAGCTGCTTTTTGTTTTCAGCGCTGAGAATTTTGCCGACAGATTTGCCAAAGGTAGGCGAGCCTTTACGCATATCTACGGCCACATCATAAATGCTGCCAATGACCGCGCGCACCAGCTTACCCTGCACCGCTTTTACCTGATAGTGCAGCCCGCGCAGAATATTGCCGCTCGAAGAGGAGTGATTGTCTTGCACAAACGAGTAGTGCCGACCAATTGCCTGATCAAAGGCGCGCTGATTGAAACTTTCTAAGAAAAAGCCGCGTTCGTCTTGAAAAACCCGAGGCTCAATGACCCAGACCTCCGGGATTTTAGTTGGCGTAATCTGCATGGTTAAGTTCTTTACGGGTGGTGCAAGGATACCCAGTCCTACGGGGTGAAAAAAGGGTGACGATTTACCCATATCTATCTTAGATAGACTAAATCTGCGCTTTTTTACGGACGAGTTCATCAAAATGTTAAAAGCACTACGGCTTATACTTACGTGAATATTTGGACAAGCTCACAGCAAACCATTGTCGATGCCGGTGTAAAACGGGAATCCTAATATCAAACGTAATCAATTCAACGAGTCAAGAATTTCTAGGACGTTTCTACCATGATGGCCTCTCCCTTTCTCTCAATCGTAGTCCCCATGCGGGAAGGATTTTCGGCCCATTGGTTTGAAGAGTTGCTCAAGGTACAAAACACAGACTCAGGCACTGTCGAGTTTATTTTGATCCATCCGCCGGGTGTGCGCCCAGAGCCCTGTGATGACCCGCGCATGCGTCAGCTCGTCAGTCCGTTTCGCGGCGAAATTATCCAACGGCTGACGGGCATGATCAATGCCTCAGGCACCTATCTGATCACCTTTAACTGCGATGAATACATCAATCCTGAGGTCCCTGCCCTAGCAGAGCGCTACTT
>JBAUIB010000500.1:0-2877 GCA_049680585.1 Phormidesmis sp. | reverse complement strand
GCGAGAAAGCGGGCTATTGAGAGCACCGATAGTGATGATCTAGCTGGCATAGGGTATGCAGTAAGACATTTGCTCCCTGCACACACTGCTGGGGCGAAGTATATTCGGTTTCACTGTGGCTGACGCCCGCCTCACTCGGCACAAAAATCATGCCCATGTCGGTAATACGAGCCATTTCTTGCGCGTCGTGACTGGCTCGGCTCGGCAAATGCATACAGCTTAGCGAGAGCTCTTCGCAGACCTGAGCGATCGCATTTTGAATATGAGACTTTGCGGGGGCGGGTTGATTGCGCAGTACCGGCGCGATTTCAATTTGAGTATGAGTTTCCAGCGCGATCCGGCTCATCTGTGCCTGTAGCGTCGCCATTAGCTGATCGAGACGATCTTCATCCAAATCACGAATATCTAGAGACAGTTCTACCTGATCGGCGATCGTGTTGGCGACATTCGGAGAGGCCGACAGCCGTCCGACAGTGGCGACTTGATCCCCTGGCTGGTTACCCAGCGCATGAATGGCCAAGACTAGCTTTGATGCCGCTACCAGTGCATCTTGGCGAAAAGACATGGGGGTTGTTCCGGCGTGGCCTGCCTGCCCGCTGACCGTCAGCACGTAGCGCCGCTGGCCAACAATTCCCGTGACAACGCCAATGTCTTTGCAGGCTGCTTCTAAAACAGGACCTTGCTCGACGTGCAGCTCAACAAACGCCGCAATATCAGCGGGACCAAGCTGCGCTAAGGCTCGCTGCGCCCAGTTACCCCCCACCCTTTCAAGGCATTGCGTGATCGGCTCGCCCGCCTTGCTCCGATACACCTCAGCGTCGTCTCCGAGGTTGCCAGAGATCGCCTTACAGCCCACCATCGTGCGCTCTTCATCGGCAAACACAATTAGCATGAGCGGGTGGTCCAACTGCTGCTGGCGATCGCGCAGCGTCCTGACCACCTCTAAGCCCGCCAAAACACCGTAGGCCCCGTCATAATGACCCGCATTGGGCACCGTGTCTATATGGGAGCCCGTTGCCAGAGCCGGCACGCCATCAAACCGCCCCGGATAGCATCCAATTATGTTGCCAGCCGGATCGATGCGCACCTGCATCCCAGCTTCTCGCATCCACCGTCCTAATAGCTCACGGGCCAAGCAGTCCGCCTGACTGAAGGCCACTCGCTCGACCCCGCCATTCGGCAGCGCACCTACCTCAGCTAAGTCACTAAGGCTTTGCATCAGCCGATCATGATTGACTTTAAGCGTAGAAATCAGCGTGGCCACAACGTTACTCCTGAGGACTTGAGAATCCGCGATACTATATCTTTATGCTTACCGCAAAGAAATTCTGGGTAATACGATACGGCTTAATCGCGTCTACTCCGGGTATATCTGCTTTCTGTATACTGTATACAGAACATTGACAGATGGGAATGTATCAAGCTTATCTAAACCGAGGACACTATTGGTAGAGTCGCTTAATGGGCACAGTCACAATTGATACCGAACATTTCTATCATCACCCCCTTTACGTAGGCTTTAACGAGACTGGCTTTAAAGTCCTCTAGAGTAGGTATTAATAGGGACACAGATGGGCTGAGAGCTAACTCAAAAACAACGTGAGAAATGTCTAAGAGGGCGATTACTTGACTATCTCTTCAGCTCCCCTGCCGCGACGCAGGGCACTTCACGAGCAAACCTATCAGCTATTAAGAACGTGCATTTTTTCGGGGGAGCTAGCCCCTGGGGAGCGTCTGATCGAGACCCAGCTAGCAGACAAGCTACAGGTGAGTCGTACCCCTATCAGAGAAGCTATTCGGCAGCTTCAGCAAGACGGACTTGTCGTCGCCGAGCCTCAGGGTGGGGCGCGGATTGTGACGTTGTCGAGTGAGGATGCCAGACAGCTCTATGACTGCCGATTAGCGCTAGAGCAACTGTCTGTTTCGCAGGCTTGTATGCAGGCGAAGGACGACGAACTCCAGCGCTTAGAGTGGTTCTGCGATCAGGCTGAAAAGGCCGACCAGCTACGTAGATCTGATCTGAGCTTGTTTCAGCGCCTAGAAGCAGACCACCAGTTCCATCGCTACATTGCGAAGATTTCCGGTAACGGTTGGCTGCTCGTTTTGCTCGATCAGATTTTCGACAAAATGATGCTGCTGCGGATTCAAACCACTCGCTACAATCCAGAGGTCCTAGAGATTCGGCTGGAGCATCGGCAGGTGTACGAGGCGATCGCCCAGCGCCGAGCCGAAGCTGCGATCGCTGCGATTCAGGCGCACCTCACGGCTAGTAAGCGCCGGGTTGCTCAAGCTGTGATTGACCTACAAAACGACTAGCCTCTATCCTGTGAACGTCTCGTATTTATCTTGTTGTTCGCCCTCTGAGGTTACTTCCTATGCCAGATACGGCTCAACTCGAACCGTCTCAAAAGCGCGTTTTTATCTGCGGTTCAGCGCTGCGCGGTCAGCCCGACCATCAAAATTTGCAGAGTGCCACCTTTTTAGGTGAAGCTAACACGAGCGCCCACTACCGTTTGCACGCCATCAAAGACAGTTGGCATCCGGGCATTTACCAAACAGACGCAGACGGCATCTCTATTCCGGGCGAACTCTATGCACTCACAGCCGAGCAATACGAGTATCTAGTCTCTACCGAGCCGCCCGATATGTACCCAGCGGAGGTGAGCCTAGCTGATGGCGAGACGGCGATCGCGATGCTCTATCCCAAGCAGCTAATAGACGAAGGCAACTGGCCGGACATCTCTGATTTCGGTGGATGGGCCGCTTACAAGGCGCAACAACCTCGTGATCTGTAGACTTTCTAGCCATCTTCTGTCCGTTTTACTGGTTCGAGGCAACTATGAGTAAAGTGCTGATCAAAGGGGGCCGGATCGTGAC
>JBAUIB010000499.1:0-2455 GCA_049680585.1 Phormidesmis sp. | reverse complement strand
AAAAGCGAGAGTCTTCATCTTCGCCCTGGGTCCAGATCTGCACGGGCTTGTCGGGGTAGTGCTTGTCAGGACCGATAAAGTAAAGGCCGCGCTGAGGATTGTCGCTGGCGTAGTCGATACTGAGCGTGAAAGGCTTGCCGAACTGGGTCGGATTTTTGAGCGTGACGTGGATCTGCTCGCCGTCGTAGTCGAACGCCTGTTTGGTGCTGCCGACTTTGACGGAGTTAATCTGCAGATCGACCGCGTCTAGCGTCAGGCTGGTGAGGCCATCGACAACGGGCGCAATGCGGATTTTGCAGGTGCCACTGTAGCGCTTGTGAGGAATGTCAAACGCCAAATCTAGGGCAATGTGTTCTACTTGGCCGGGACGATCAGGATTGTAGTGAGGGTATGCGCCAGGCAGCTCAAACGGTTTCCGGCCAGCTTGATCGAACCAGTTCGCATAGACGTTTGCCATAGGAATAAAACGTGAGAGAGTGTTGAGGTTGGGAAAGAAAAAGTGATCAGTTAAAAAACGATTGCGTAAACGTGTGTAAAGGTAAGAAGCCTAAAGCTTTGTAAGTTAAGTTTAGAGTAGCTTTTCCTTGCAGGTTTGCGGTTTCTTTTACCGGGTTCTTTTGCTCTGACGCTATCTTTGAGGCTATGAATACAGCTGCTGCTTCGGTGATCAACACGCTGCTCTCGATTAAACCCTTGGCTAAGTTTGCCAAGAGCCGTGCCCGCACAATGATGATGGATCGCGCTGAAACAATAGGGGTGTATTGGCGCGATGAGGTAGCTGCGCTGCGCCGTAGAGAGGTCGCAGGCACAGAAATTCGCGATGATGAGGTAGATCCGGAATGGGATAAAGCGCTGGGGGCGATCGCCAACCCCGCCCTCACCTATCCTGACTACTACACCACTAGCTTTCACGCCTACGACGAAGGCAATCTGGGCTGGCTCCCAGCGATGGAAGTAGACGTTGCCGCCCGCGCCGTCCATGCCAGAATTTGGCCGGAAGGAGACGAGCGCGCCGGGATCAATGGCGATGCTAGCCTTCGCGCTGGCTACCACCGCGTGCTCAAAAATATCCTGAGTGAGACATCATCAGACACCCCTGAGCACATCATCGACTTAGGCGCGAGTGCAGGCCAAAGCACCTTTTCGTTGCAGGCAGCTTTTCCCTCAGCTCAGCTCACCAGCGTAGAGCTCTCGCCCTACTTTTTGGCAGTCGCTCAGTATGCTGAAGCAAAAAATCAAGCGCCAGCTGAGCGGCCTATCAATTGGGTGCATGCTGCCGCTGAAGAGACCGGTCTACCGCCAGGTTGTGCTGATTTGGTCTCTGCCTGTTTGGTCTTTCATGAGCTACCGACATCGGCGGCGCAAGCGGTAATTGCAGAAGCTTACCGGCTGGTTCGGCCCGGTGGCCATTTTGCCATTATGGACATGAACCCTGAGTGTGAGACCTTTACGGCGATGCCGCCCTACATTCTCACCCTGCTAAAAAGCACAGAGCCCTACCTAGATCAGTACTTTGCTTTGGATATGGCCCAGACCTTTCGCTCAGCAGGATTTATGAGCCCACGAATTGAAGAGACGACGCCTCGCCATCGGATTGTGATCGCTCAAAAGCCACCGCTCCAATAGTCATTGCTTCAAAAAAAAGAGCCCAGCCATAGCTGAGCCCGAGGGTTCCATGAATGATTAAAGGTGGGATCTAAAGGCGTCTTTAAAGGGTTGATTTATCACTAAGAGAAGCTCTTAGAAATTTGCCCTCAGCCAGATTGTGAGGTCAACACACAGCGTTGGAGCAGCGCTTACTGGCTAAAGCGTTGAGGTAAATATAATGATCTCCTCAGTAGAGGACTGTGCTCTATGCAACAGTTTCTTGTTTTTTTGTAAAAACTTGTCTACAGAGCCTTGCGAAAAATGACTTTATCCGCACCCGCTGCGTAAAACTCTCGAATCCGGCCTTCCTCTTCAAATCCGTTTTTCCGGTAAAAGGCGCGAACCTGATCAAAACTCTCTATTCCGAGGGTTTCGACTAGCAGTAAGCGTTCACCCTGCGCCGCCAGCGTTTGCTCAATATGGCGCAGCAAAGCGCCCCCTCGCCCTTGCCTTTGATAGTCAGGATGGATGGCGAGCAAATATACATTCCACGTCCCCTCACTCATTCTCTCGGGGGCAACGTAGGCTATCCCAACGGGGCCGTTTTTGTCGTCTGTAAACCACAGGTCTTGATTTTTGGGTTTGTGAGCAAAGTGCGCAGAGAGCATATCAGTCACTTCCTCAACTTCGTCTGGCTCGAACAGGCCGGTCGCTTCGAGCAAAAGGGCAACTGGGGTGAGGTCGTCAGGCGTTGTCAATCGAATCATCATCGGCTCCAGAGAATGGTGACTGAGCGCGGTGCTCAAAGCGCTGATGGCAGTTCAGATGGTGGCTCAGGTTGCGGCCCAGATGGTGGCTCAGATGGTGG
>JBAUIB010000498.1:0-5247 GCA_049680585.1 Phormidesmis sp. | reverse complement strand
ACAAAGGCTTCAGCCACGGTTCGGCCATATTGGTCAGTGTCTGTTGGCACCAGGATAATGCGTCCACTACCTCGCGCGATCAGACTACGCAGGTGGTCTCGCGATTCGGTTCCCAGCGCTTGGTCTTTCTCAGGAGCATCGATGCCGCACAATCGCACCTTTATCTCTTGATTGTCGTCGCTCACTCGGAACGTATCGCCATCGTACACACTGCCGGGAACCAGATCGTAGTGCTGACTGGTACCAGAACTGGTGGGCTCAACGCGAGTGGGCAGCTGCCCTATAGTTTTAGGCGATAGCTTGATGGCGATCCCACCAGCTACCAACAGAAGAAAGCAGGCGGTTCCGATTTTTTTTGCAGACTCTGGCTTCATCTGGGCATAGGGTGCGATCAGTGGCTCTAGGTTTCCCACATGAAGCTAAAGAAGCTTGAGGAAAGTGGTCTCCAGGGGAGTACTAAACCAACCTATGTCAGTGCCCTACTAGGAGAAAACAAGTTCAAGAACTCTGTGACTACCTGCTCAGGCCGAACCAAGCATTCTTGTGCAGGAAAGCGCACGGTCGGAATTTGTTCTCGCAGTAGCACTCGCTCTTTTGCATAGTCTCGAAACGCATGTTCGCTCTGCTGATGCTGTCGCCCATCTACTTCCAGGCAGATGCATCGTCCTCCCCGGAATACAAGAAAGTCGGCCTCTAGCCGTTCCACCATCCCATGAGCATCCAGCGTCACGGGCAGTCCCTTCAGCGAGGCATTACCCTGACTGTTGGCAAAGAAGAGTACCCCTCTTGACTGCAAAGCCTTGGCGATCATCACTTCCGGTTGGGAGCGAAAGTACATACCGCTCCAGCAAAGGGAAGGAGCACTTTGGCTGGCATGTCTAACCTCTTCGCGTTGCTGCTGGGTGCCGACTGCAAAAGCAGTCGCACCCGCTGCTCGCTCAACCACCTCTCGCAGTGAGTCATCAAAGAATAGTCGCCACCAGTGCTGAGAGCCTCGCCCGTCGCGCTGATCGGCGTAGGCTAGATGCAGCTTCTCGTTAATCTCTAGATACATGCCAAGGCGAGCCCGGCTGGCCAGCGAAGCACTCAGACGCTTGCGGTTTTGCTTGCCAGCAGTCTTAGGAACAAGCACCTGAAGGCAGTTGAGTAGAAGAGAGGTACGTAGCTCCAGATAGTGGGGCAACGTACCACCGAGCGGCACGAGGGTATTGCCGAGCTGCTCTCGCTCTACGCCTGAGATTTCGCCTACTGTCATGTTTGAATCGGTTGGACCGCTTTGAGCTTCGCTGATTGCGGGGTTGGTAGCCTTCATGATTCCCTTCCCTCGCTGCGTCAGCACTGCTTTCAAATGCCTTGTAACTCGACTGATACACCGAAGTGATCTGAGAGGTTCTTTTGTGGTCTGTCAGACACAGGCCAGCTCACGGCAGAACCTACTGAAGTAAGCCCTTTGCTGATGCAGATATGGTCTATAGAAGCGTGACTCGGAGCGTGGTTTGGCACCGGGTCAAACTCGGCGGCAGTAAGGCACTGAAGGTTAGCTGTTCGCAGCGCGGTTTGAAGCGCGATCCGGTTTTTGCGAGAACCATAGTAGTGAGCGGTGCCTAGATCCTGATTCAAGTCACCCGCCAGTATGAAGTCACAGTTCGGATTATCCTGCTGAAGCGATCGCCAGTCAGCGAGCTGCGCATCTACTGCGGCTGAGAAAGCAGCGCCACCTGCTGCAGGTATTCCTTGCCAAGCACTGCCGAGCCACGGCAGCACCGTGCCATAGACAATCAGGGCTCTAGAGCCGGGTGGCATGATCCGGACGGCGACTGCACGGCATGAATCTGAGGTTTGACTAACCGGTTGCATGGGAAAGCGAGACCAGATCGCGACCCAGGTTTCACCGGGCTCACTAGGGCGGTCTGCGCCTTGGGTTGTGACAGAAGCAAATTCTGAGCCGGGAGAGAATGCCGTATAGGTTTCTGTGAGCACCCAAATATCAGCCTGCATCGTTCGCATGGCTGTGAGCAGTCGGGCACGGCGGGGCGCTTCTGGTAGCTTGGGTCGCGCCACGTTCCAGGTGGCGATGCGCAGCATAAGATGGCCTCGGAGCGACTAGCGGTTGAACAATACACGGAATGAGGCTGCAAGCGTGCGGTCTCAGGAGCGGTGAACCCATGACACAGGCAGAGAAAAAGGCGTGGCTCAACCTGGGCTTCGCCAGGTAACAATCTGAGTCAGGAAGAAATCCTTCAGAAGCTGATCTGGCTGCACCTTGAAGCTTTGATGCCTATATAAAAGTTCACCCCTTTGCTTGAACCAAGCCATTTAATCCTCATCCCTTACATCAATCAAGCGGAACAAAGTCATATCCTGTCCCAGAACGAGAGCCAGGCTGAACTTTCACCAAAATAACCCGGCTATTTCGATCACCCGAAGGCAGAAAACGAATTCCCTCACTTGAACCGTCCGCCTTAAAGTCCGTACGACTGAGGGCTTTTGCCAAAGCCATTCGTCCTTGCACTCCGCTCATCGGGCTAATGCTGCCCAAGGAGCGTGCCGACCTAATGGCTAGCAATGAGTCGTAGCCCATAGCTGATCGCCAGTTTACATCGCCTCCCCACAGGTTGCTTCCGGTTTGGGAAAACTGGGCAGAATCGCTTTCGAGTGGATGCCACTGAACTGGTAAGATTAGCCCATTGAGAGCTTGACCGCCTTGCTGAAGACTCTCAATTCGATAGAAAGCATCTCCGGCTATAAGTGGCAGGCGATTTGCGTTAGTCTTAGCAATGTTAACCGCTTTTGTGAGTGTCTCAGAATCAGGCAGCAAGACAATCACATCGGCATTACTAGACAACTGCACAGCATCGCTCTCCTGAGATAAGTCAATCTCTTGAACAACTTCTCCACCTTCTAAACTGAGCGTGGTCGAAAATGATTGCTGAAGTGACTTGCTGTAAGAACTCGTAGAGTTATAGAAAATAGCAGCTCGGCGCTTACCGGTCGATAGCATATGACGTGCTAGCGTTGTGCCTGTGAGCTGATCGCTGGCAACTGTGCGGAAGATAAAGTTACCCTCTGCTCCTCTAGGAATCTGCGCTAGTTCGGTGCTGCTGCTAGTCGGAGCAATCATAACCATATGATGCTGTTGATAGATGGGAGCAGCAGCGAGGGAAGTTTTGCTCGTACCGTGTCCAATAACCGCTAAAACACTGTCATCTTGAATGAGGGCATTTGCAATCATGATCGCTTGATCAGGGTCGTCATTATCATCTGCAATCATCACCTTGAATGGCACACCTGCACGAATAGCTTCATCTTGCGCTTGCGCCACACCCCGCAAAATCTCACGGGCAGAACTCGCACTGCTAGTTGCTGGAACCACTGCCGCAATATTCAAAGTGGCGGATTGACTCAAACGAGCGTTGTTGAGATAAATCAGGGCTTCTGGGTCGTTGCGCCCAGATTCACGGGCAGCTTCAAACTTTGAAATAGCCGTTTGCACATCTCCAGATGCGATTGCTGCCGCTGCCGCTTGCTTATCAGGGCTAGCTACATCTGTAAATAGAACTTTCTCTCCATAACTAATAAACGCATTGACATTTCCAGTGACCTGCTGGGACGCTGTACCATTGTCCGAAGTAGCAGTATCACTAGGAGCCGCTGACACTAAGTCTGGCGTATCAGCGCCACTGAGCGTGGTGTTTCCAGACATTGTTTTGAACCCTGTATAGCCAGCACCTGCGAGTACCAGCGCACCCACACATAAGCCAATTACAGGCAAAATACCTGAGCCTTTTCCTAAACGATAAGCACAAATTTCACATTTAGCGGCGGTCGAGGGATTGCGGTCATGTTCACATTTCGGACACTTTACGTAATTAGAGGTACTGGTCATGAGCCTTCGTTAATGTAGGTTATTTTTGACGTTGAGAGGAGCATAGTGGGCAATAACGAAGCCCTTTTGGAATATTTTTTACCCACTAATACCCAATGCGTCTCGAACGTTAGTCTCACTTGATAGGATCTGCGCTTCCGTCAGTTTCAGCTCTTCCTGAAGTTCCATTAATTGCGACTGCTCTTCTAAATCGATCTCGCCGTCATTCTCAAGAAATGCCTGAAACATTAGGCTATATTCCTCAATTGCTTCGTTCGTCGAGGATTGAGGCGCTAATGCTGTCATAATTTGGTCAGCCTGGGCTTGGCTAATACCGTATTTTTCTTGCAATCGACTTAAGAGCTGTAATTCAGTTGCCGATGGGTTGCCGCGACGATAGCAAGTTTGTGCCAGTTTTTGAAACTTCTCCAGATTTTCAGAACTGACTGAAGCTGACCCACTGCCACTAACAGGTAATCCTGCGGCGGTTGGATTAGCAGTTGGGGCTGTGGCAAATGCTGTAGATACTGGTGTAGGTACTGAAACGAACAGGCTATAGGTTTTGATGTATTCATTAATTGCCGTTGCTACGGGCTCATACTCTGGGCTATCCTTGCCATGCGGCAGCGTTGTTTCAAACTCGGTCAGGTAGGTCGTTAAGCGCTGATACATAGCTTGTTTTTCAGGCTTAGTCACCAGATTTTTACCAATGTGGCTCAACGCATCATTCAAAACGTTACGGATGTTACCACTTGCATCACTGAGGAAACACTCCTCAGCTTCACGCAAATTAGCGCCAAGCGTCTGGATTTTTTCTATCCCGGTCTGCTTGTCCTGATACTGCATACGCACTTCAGCGTAGCCAGTCGCTCTGTTTTCAGTCGTAGTGATCAGTCCGAGGGCAACGCCCAGCAGCAAGTTTTGCTTCACCTGGGCTTCTTCTTGAGGGGCAGGTAACAAGTCCTTAAACTGGCGGTTGTCTTGATGGGTATGGAGTGGATTCTTGTCTGCCTGAGAAACCGAACGATAGATAAGCCGCATCTTTTCCATACCTTCGATCAAACGCAGTGGAAAAGCGCCAACTTCGTGAATGAAGTAGATGCGATGCGGGTCGTTGAGCGGTTTGATGTTCTTATCATCTAGAGCGCTGACTTTTCGCAGGATGGGTAGCACTGCCTCTACAGCGGAGTCAGTAGGCTTTGCGCCGCCCTGAATGCCTACTAGCTTCTGCCGCTTTTCAGGTAAGTCATGCCAGCCTAGTCCTACTTGTTCCTTACTGAACCGCAGGAACGGCTCACTTTTTTGGAACGTAGTTTTAAGCTGCGCTTCCTGCTCTTCTATCGTTTGATAGTGTTCTAGAAAGTTTTGAGCTGTTGTAATTT
>JBAUIB010000497.1:0-5249 GCA_049680585.1 Phormidesmis sp. | reverse complement strand
GGCGGGTCGGGGGGGGTGGGTTCGTATGCGGTGCAAATTGCCAAGGCTTTTGGGGCTGAGGTGACGGCGGTATGCGGCAGCGCCAAGGTAGATCGCATTTGTTCGCTCGGTGCGAACAACGTGATTGATTATTCACAAATAGACTTCACCCAGAAAGAAGCCTATGACTTAGTGGTTGATATAGCGGCCTATCGGTCGGTGTTTGACTATTTACCGATATTGAAGCCCCAAGGCACTTATGTTTTGGTGGGTGGTGCGATCGCCCGACTGTTCCAAGTGATGATTTTTGGCTCACTCATCTCAAAAATGAGCGGTCGCACCGTGAAGTCTGTTGTGGTAAAACCCAATTCAAAAGATTTGGCCGTGCTAAGAGAGCTGATTGAGGCAGGCAAAATCATGCCGTTGATTGACCGGCTTTACAGTTTAGCAGAAGTCCCCGCCGCCATTCGCCGTCTAGAGCAGCGGCAGGTGGCTGGAAAATTGGTGATTCGTATTTGAATCTTTAGGCGATCATGCGTATTTTCCCGACAGCTTCACGATAGGTCCGTAGTTCATTTTTCAACTTCATTTTTCAACGCTGTAGCTGCGAGCTCTATATTTTGATGATCAAAAGACTTTTTCAGTTTGTGCCCACTCGCATTTTAGCCACTGCACTCATTGGCTTAACTGGGCTACCGATGGGCTGTCCTCAGTCCACCGCAGCCGATCACCAAACTAACGCGGCTACACCTGCATCCCAGTCTTCAGCAGTCGTCGCGGAAACAGCCATGCCCACAGCAGCAACTTGGCGATCGCCCAGCCGCCTTCACCGCATCTCTCTTAATGCTCTCTATCCATCTGGCAGTAGTAACATTCGCCCAATCGCTCAAGCCATTAGTCCCAACAGCGAAGTGCTGGCCATTCTTAGCACACAGTCTGATAGGTCACAGTCTGACGGTGCACCGCCTGAACGAAGTGCCCTGGCACTTTGGAACCTAGAGAGCGGCACCCGTCGAATTACGCTAATGCCAGCCAATCGCGGCGAGCCCGGGGCACAAGTCATTGCCTTTACACCGAACAACGAACGCATTGTAGCGGGACTGACCGATGGCGATATCCGAGTTTGGGACGCCACTACGGGTAAATCTTTGCGTCGGTGGACTGCGCATGAGAGTGAAATTACAGCGATCGCAATTAGCTCGAATAGGCAATTTCTGGTGACAGGGAGCCGCGATCGCGTCGTAAAAGTATGGGAACTCAGCAGTGGCAACCTGCTGCAAACCTTGAGCCTTGGTGAAGCCGAATCGAGCCCCGTTCGAGGACTCCAGATCAGCGCCAATAGCAGCCGTTTAGCCGTCGCCACCGAACGCAGCATCCAGCTTTGGGATTCGCTAAACGCGCAGCGGGTGAAAGTGGCTGTGCAATTTTCGCCGCAACAGGCCCAACACCTCACCTCGGGGATTCAACTGGCGATGACATTTAGTCCCGATAGCACCCAGTTAGCAACCCTCGATACCGACAACAGCATCAAGCTATGGAATGCTAGCAGCGGTGCTAGAATCATTACCCTACGGATTTCTCTTGACCAGCCTGAACAGCCCATCCAGGCTCTGGCCTTTCACCCCAATGGTCAAAGGTTGTTGAGTCGAGATGTCAATCAGTCAATGCTCGACTGGAACTTGCAGCCCTACGGCCCAGGCAACTACGCAGTTGATCTAGATGCTATTCTCCAGCCTCACTCTACTGACGTGGTCTCTATTGACGGCAACAGAATTGATAGTGCGAATGCGATCGCCACACCCAATCCGATAACCTTCAGTGCGGACGGCCAGATGGTTGCCATTCCACTAAAAGGGCTAAGCTATCCGACCTCTGGCTACGGCACAGACTTGCGCGACGTCCCCTCTGGAGAAAGATCGTTCATTATCCCCGAGGCCCGACAGATTCACTTCAGCCCTAACAACCTCTTCCTAGTCGCCACGGAAACCTCACAGGTACAAATTTGGCAACCATAACTGCTCATACGAATGCTGCATAGCCTCAGCTCACCCCTGCCCACAGGAATTACGCTTATGTATAAAACACTGTCGGCGAACTATAATCGCAGCAATGATCGCAGCCATCAAGCAGGTTCTAGCGCCTTAAATTGAGACACTCTCGTTATTCTGCAAGATTTGCAGCCCATCCCTCTAACTCTACAATTAGCCCTGCAAGGGTGTATTCTTTAGCCTCAGCGGTGACTTTCCCAAGCAGCTCGTGGCAAGTTTTAGAGGTTTGTGGGCCGATAGAGGCGATCGCGACGCCTTCCAGCAAGCTCAGCCAGCGATCGCCAAATGCCTGCGCCATCAGCTGAGCAAAGTGCCGCACCGTTTTTGAGCTAGCAAAGGTAATTGCATCGACTGAGTGATTTTCTATCGCTAGCTTTGCAATAGGTGCGATCGCCGCCGGACAGAGCGAGTCATAGGCCGCCACTTCAGTGATGCTTGCTCCCCTTGCGCTCATTTCCTCGACCAGCACTGCCCGTCCGCCATTCTCCACTCGCGGAAACAACAGCTTGAGTCCTTTGGGATCTACCGGAAAATGGTCTATGAGTGAATCAGCGACAAATGTTGGCGGCGTAAAGTCTGCGCTGAGGCCGCGCTGCTGAAGAAAGACGTTTGTTTTGTTGCCGACAACCACAATTTTAAGTGTGGCTAATGCGCGAAAGTCTTTGCCCTGCTGCAACAGCCGATCTAAAAAGAAGGTGACGGCGTTGGCTGAAGTGAGAATCAGCCAGTCGAAGGTGTCAAGCTGAGCGATCGCTGCATCCACCTCCGCCCAACTCGCGGGCTCACAAATCTCCAGCGCGGGCATGTCGATCACCTGCGCCCCTTGCTCCCTCAGCAAGCCGCTAAACTGATTAGCCTGCCCGGCTGATCGGGTGACGAGAATAGTTTTGCCCGATAGCGCCTTGGCAGCAGCTGACTGAGAAGAGGGCGGTGCCAAATACGGTCGCAACCCGACCACTTCGCCAATAATCATCACACAGGGCGATCGCGGCTCGTCTCCAACAATCTGCGGCATACTCAGCACCGTGCCCTGCCAAATCTCCTGCTGCGGCTGACTCGCCCAGCGCACAACGGCCATCGGCGTTTCCGCGCGTTGACCATGTGCCACTAAGCGATCGCAAATCTCTCGCAGTCGCCGCCCGCCCATGAGCAAAACTAGGGTCTCTAGCCGCGCCAGCAGCTCCCAATCGAGTGCCTCTAAATCATGCGCGGTAAAAACCCCAAACCCCCGACTCAATACCGGATCGCTCAAAGGAATGCCCGCTAGCAAAGGCGCAACCAGCGCCGAGGACAGCCCTGGCACTACTTCAAAGTCGCAGCTCGCCGCCTTGAGCGCCTGAATTTCGGCAGCGGCGCGGCCAAAAATAAAGGGGTCGCCACTTTTTAGTCGGACAACGCGCTTCCTGGCTTGGCAAAGCTTCACTAGTAGCTGATTAATCTCAGCTTGAGGCGTACTTGGCTGACCGCCCCGCTTACCCACGTGCCACTGCTCACAGCTCGCCGGTAGGTGCCGCAAAAGGTCTAGATCAATCAGTGCATCGTAGACCAAGGCATCGGCCTGAGCCAGCAGCCGTTGACCGTACACGGTGAGATAGTCGCTATTGCCGGGGCCTGCCCCTAAGAGATATACCTTGCCACCGCTTGCACTCAAATCCGAACCCGACATGGTTAGCCTATAAACCCAACAGTTCTATTTTGGGCCATGACGGGCATCTGCTTACACAAGGTTATGAAGCACAGTGCCAATTCTAATGAGGTAACTATGCTTCAGAGCCCGGTCTATGATTTTGCCATACTCTTGAGGGTCTCTTCTCGAATCAGTTCAAAGACCTGCCGGTTCAGCCGGGTATAGTCCGCTGTTAGCATATCGTCTACTTTGCGAGGTCGCTCTAGCGGAATCTCCATGTCGGCTTTGATGCGACCCGGCTGGACGCCCATTATGAAGATGCGATCGCCCAAAAACACCGCCTCTTCAATGTCGTGAGTCACAAACACAATCGTCGTTTTTAACGTCTCCCAGATGTTTAGCAAGAGCGCCTGCATCATGTGACGGGTCTGCGCATCCAGAGCGGCGAACGGTTCGTCCATCAGCAGTACCGACGGCGAATTTATCAAAGCGCGGACAATACTCGCCCGCTGCTTCATCCCCCCCGAAAGCTGATTGGGATAAGCATCTCGGTACTTTGCTAAGCCCACCAAATTCAAATACTCACCCACCATATCGCGGCGCTCAGCTTTGGGCATGCCCTTGATCTTGAGACCGAGTTCAACATTTTGAAACGTAGTCTTCCAAGGCAAAAGAGAATACTGCTGAAAGACAAATCCCCGCTCCGCCCCAGGCCCTGTAACCTGCTGTTTATCAACCATGACATAGCCAGCCGATGGCTTAATAAACCCAGCAATAATGTTCAGCAGGGTGGATTTGCCACAGCCCGATGGCCCTAACAAACACACCAGCTCGCCCGGATTAATCTGAAGATTTACCGAGTCCAGCACCGGGATAGACTGCTCTTTTTGGCTGAAGACCATCGAAACCCCTTCCACATTGACCAAGCCTCTAGTGGGGGATGTTGTCACCGTTGGAGACGTCAATGTTTCTTGTATCATGGGTTTGCTCCTAGATTTCTCCTATACCCGTTGCTAACACTGCGCCTACGCATCTTGCTTCTTAATGACACGCCAAGGCATCAATGCCTGCATCCCGCGCCCAACCGCCCAAGAACTCAACGCGCCCATCAGGCCAATTAACAACATCCCCATCACAATCGGCGGATAGTTAGACGTCACATAAGACTCCCAGGTAATATAGCCTACGCCATAGCGCCCCGCCAAAATCTCAGCGGTGACAAGGCAAAACCAGGCATTGCCCATACCAATTGTCAGCCCGCTGGCAATCCCTGGCAGCGAGCCCGGTATCACAATATCTTTGAAAATATGCCACTGCTTGGCTCCCAGACACTGGCCAACGCGAATCAGTACAATGTCGTGCAAAATGTTTTCGACGGCTCGAATAGTGCTGATTAAAACTGGAAAAAACGCACCGATAAACGTGATATAAATCATTCCCGCTTCCGCCGTCGGAAAGATTAAAATTGCCAGGGGAATCCAGGCCACTGCTGGAATCGGTCTTAGCAGCTCTAGCCAAGGCATCATTAAGTCTTCTACAACTTGAAACCAGCCGATAAACATACCCAAAACAATACCCAAAACAGACGCTACCGC
>JBAUIB010000496.1:0-7224 GCA_049680585.1 Phormidesmis sp. | reverse complement strand
CCCTAGCAGCGCAAATACCAGCAGCAGCTTGCCGCCTTCGAGCAGACCTGAGCCCAGCGCCACAATGGGCGGATTAGACAGGGCAATGCTCAAGGCCAATGCCGGTAAAAACTTTTGCCAAGGGTCGCGAGCGAGACCCACACCATAGGCGACAAAGTCAAAAAAGCCAGTCATCAAAAATGCGGTCATCAGAAAGAAGTTGCGCTCTCAATGCTTTTGGCTGAAGCTGTCTACTCGGGTCATGAAGCGATCGCCCAATAGAATAAGCCGTCCCCGGTAAAGCAGGAACGACCACACTCGTGAAGCGCAGTGCAAAACGAGCAAAGCCGGATTATCTATTGGCCTAGTGCTGTTTATCCAACCAAAGGTTGCCTTAAAATACGATTGGCCCGGCTTCGAAACCCACTTCGAAACTTAAAATGTCTATAAAATGTCTGCCCGTCGCCTTGTTTACCTCGTTCTTGCTTTCTAGCTGCACTAGTAACAATGCACCTTTCATCTTAGACGCGCCTACGGCCAAAACCACTAACACCGACACTAAAGAAGCGCCAACCGAGCCCGCCAACGCTGACGATGAGGGTGCAATCACCAATCCAGCTGATCCCGCTGAAGAGGCTGATAATGAGCCAGAGGAAGACCAGGCAAGCCAGCCAAAAGGCGCTGACCAAGAGAATGTTAAGTTAGTGGTAAAAGATCAGACGACAGCGGGTCAAATCATTGTCGAGTCAGTTTCGACCTCTCACAATGGCTGGGTATCTATTCATAAAAGCCAGGAAGATGGCGGGATCATTCTGCCTGATAGTATCGGGGAAGCCCGTGTGGATGCAGGCGATAACGAAGAGGTTGTTGTCGATCTGTGGGAAGCGCCTTACCTTGGTGAAAAGCTGTGGGTGTTGCTCCATATAGATGCGGGCGAACAGGGGCGCTACGAGTTTCCAGAAGTAGACGTGGCCGTTCGTAAAAATGGAGAAACCATGGCCCGCTCTTTTGAAATTAAAGGAGAACCTGACGATGAATCGCAAGCGGATGAGGAATCGTAAGCGTATCGTGATGGCACTATGACACAACCGCCGGGAAGTACACGTTTATTTGGGTGCCCTGATCGACTTGGCTATGCACCTGTAAAAAGCCGCCCGCGTTCTTAACAATTCCCATTACGGTCGCAAGTCCAAGTCCTGTGCCTTTGTCAGGTGACTTGGTGGTGAAAAAAGGATCGAATATGCGATCGCGCACGCCAGCCGGAATCCCAATCCCCGTATCTGATACCGTCACCACCACATAGTGACCGGCCTGCCTATCTAGGTTTTTGCGGGCTGTTGCCTCATCGATGAAGGTGTTATCGACTGATAGGGTAAGCACACCGCCCTCTGGCATGGCGTCGCGAGCATTGACGCACAGATTCATAAAGACCTGATGCAGGTGAGTCGAGTCGGCGAATACTTCTGTGAGCAGTCCGTCTGAATCAGATCTGTCTGAATCGGATCTGTCTAAAGCGACTGTATGAGGAACATTCTGGCGGATTTCAATAGACGCTGGAAACCCCTGGCGAGCGACATCAATGACTTCTTGTAGGAGCGCTAGAATATCCACCGTAGCCTCACGTTCGGCGCTACTTTGGGCGAAGGTAAGAATTTGCCTAACCATATCAGCGCCCCGTCTGGCACTTTTCTCTAAAATGTCTAGCTGCTCTGCGGTAGCCGGATCGGGGTCCTTTTGGGTGAGTCTCAGCAGCTGAGCAATGCCCAAGATAGGCGTCAAGATATTACCCAGGTCGTGGGCGATCCCGCCTGCTAGCCGGCCGAGGCTTTCAAGTCGCTGGGCCTGATAAAACTGAGCTTCGAGCTGTTTCTTTTCAGTGATGTCGGTATTGACCTCTAGCAGCGACTGCGGACGGCCTGCTTCATCTCGTACCAACGTCCAACGGCTGGCGACTAGAATATCGTTACCCCATTTGGTTGATTGCGTCAGTTCCCCTTGCCAAAACCCCTGCTTCAGCGTAGTTTTCAAGGCAGTTTCGACATTAGCTCTGTCTCTTTTTTTGAGCAGCTGATGGGCAATTTGGCCGATCGCCTCTTCTGCACGCCAGCCGTACAGTTGGGCCGCACCCTTACTCCAAAACACAATTCGACCGGCCAAATCGCGGACAAAAATCGCGTCGGTGGCAATATCGATCAGCGCAGCCTGCTCGCGAGTTTTTTGGTATAGCTCTGCCTGCTGAATGGCGATGCCCATTTGCAAGGCGACTTGCTTTAGCAGCTCAGTGCTCTGCGGGTTCCACTCGCGAGGAGCACAACAGTGGTGGGCAATTAGCAGGCCCCAAAGATTTTCTCCTTGTAAAATGGGAACCACTAGATTTGCGCGCACCTCTAGATCAATCAGCAAATCCCGGTGGTAAGGATCGACGTCGGTATCATAAACATCTGAGATGGTGCTAACCCGTCCCTGCTGATAGCTACTCACATAGAGATCGCCCAGACAAGAATCTTGAATTTTTATCCCTAGGGTGCTGCTCCAGCCTGAGCCAACTGACTCGGCTTCGACAACGCCCTGCCAGTCGAGCCCAAATCGAAAGACAAGGACTCGATCTGTCTGGAGCAGATGGCGCACTTGGTCAACTGCGGAGCGCAAAATTTGATCCAAATTGAGCGTTTGACGAATAGAGTCAGTGATTTCAGCGATTAGGCGCTCTCGATCTAGCTGCTGCTGGAGTTTGCCTGCTGCGGGGTGGTGATTTTGGTTATACTCACCGCGATGTAGCCAAAATGCCACCCGCGCTATCAGCGCTTCAGCCTCAATTGGCTTCGTGATAAAGTCATCTGCACCCGCTTCAAGCGCAATGATGCCTTGGCGGCTGTCTTCTGGCTCTACTAACAGCAGTATAGGCGTGTGGATACCTTTAGCACGGAACTGCTGACACAGGGGAAGTCCTGATGGTTCAGGCAAAGCCGCATCTAATATAATGAGGTCGTAGGTGATCGCCCCAAACTGATCTTTTGGCTCTTTACCACTGCCGTTCTTTTTGTCGTCTTCCCTGCCATTTTCATGGGCCCATTGCAATCCTGCGACTCCATCCGCAGCCGTATCCACCTGGCAGCTATGGCCAAAAGTGGCGCTTTTCAGGAGAGAGGCAACTGTTTGAACGCTCTCCACGACCAGGATTTTCATGACAGGATCCCGAAAAAGATAGGGTGGTAGAGGGAGCTGGGTCAACGCCTACAGCTTAACGGAGATTAATAAAGAAATGTGTACATTAAGAAATGTAATGGATTTGAAACAAGGCTTCTTTTAGCTGCGGTCCTTCACAACTCTCTCATAATTCATCTGCATAATTTTTACGCCTATCAAAGTGGGGGCAGGCGGAAAAACCGCTTAAATGACACGCCACTTCCTTCTGAGTCTATCTCACTTACGCTGAAGCGCATCTGTAATAGCCAGTATTAATGCTCAGTGTGATGGCAAAAACCGGCGTGTTAGGACGTTTGCGATCGCCCTCAGAACGCACTATCCTTGGTAAGCTAATACACTGTCTTAAGCATCAACGGCACTGCGCCTTATGAACGACCTGGGTCAATCCCTGCTCGATAAAGTGGACGAAATTATCGATATTTGGGTCGAGGAAGTTCGCCGTGATGAGGACATCGGTAGCAATAAAGGACTCGCCTATGAGGCTATTCACGACGGTCTGCCGGATGTCCTGTCCGCAGTGGCAACGCTGCTAACGAATTCCTTTTCCGATCAAGAGGACGATCTCGAATACGAAGCGTTAGATCATGGCGCTGTTCGCGCTGAGCAGGGGTTCGATATCGCTGAAGTCGTGCGCGAGTATCGCACCCTACGCAATGTGCTATTGACGGTATTAGAACCTGACTTAAAAACAGGGTCGGTAGGCGAGGTCCTCACAGCCGTCCGTCAAATCGACAATGTTTTAGACGATGTGGTTTTGCTATCGCTAGAAAGCTATGTCAAGCAACGGCTCGATCTGCTTGAGCAGATGCACGCTCAGCTGTTATTGACTAACCAAGAGTTAATTCGCCTAGTGCAAATTCAAAAAGACAATGTGTCTCACTTAGCGCACGAACTCAAAAATCCGCTAAACTCTATCATCGGATTTTCCTCTATTTTGTTGCGCAGGCAGCGGCAGCAGCTTAAAGAAGAGAGTGCATCGACGATAGAGATGACGCAAATTGAGCGAATTCTCAACAACGGTAGGCAACTTCTGCGCCTGATTAATGATGCCTCAGAAGCCTCTAAACAGGAAACTGGGCAAGTCCAGCTGAGAGCAGAGCCCGTCCGAGTGACGGAGTTGGTTCGAATGGTTGTCGATGCTTTTGAGCACAGCGCTCAAGATAAAGGCATTACGCTGAGTGTAGAGTGCGATCGCGCGCCTGAAAAGGTTACGACCGACAGCCTCCGACTCCAGCAAATTATCAGCAACTTGATGAGCAATGCCATCCGCTATACCGACAGTGGCAGTATCAGCCTCTCATGCTACACAGTTAGCGAAGAGCAGTGGGCGATCGCGGTGTGTGATACGGGTAAAGGTATCAGCCCAGAACAACAGAGCAAAATATTTGAGCCCTACTTCCGCATTGGTGAAGAAGAAGACTATCTGCCTGAGAGCAGCGGCTTAGGGCTGACGATTGTCAACAAGCTGATTCAGTTTCTGCAGGGTAGCATTGAGATAGAGTCGGAAGTCGGCACAGGGTCTACGTTCACGGTCTTCTTGCCGCTTCAGCTTCAGCGAGAGCAGCCGGCCTGAGGATTGCAGAAACTGCATAGCGCGATCGCAAGTGTCGGCCATTCCGTATCGGCAGTTACAAATCACGCAGGGTTTCTTCTGTACGTTTTAGAGCGATCCATTTTTAAACAAACGGGGTATGGACATCCAACTTCTTGAAAAATCGTTTGAGCAGGTTTCTCCTCAGGCGATCGCGTTTTCAGCGACTTTCTACGAAAATCTCTTTCGCTACAACCCCCAGCTAAAAGTGTTGTTTAAAAATGTCAGCCAGCAGGCCCAAGAAAAAAAGCTAATTTTCTCTCTCGCGGCTATTGTTGAAAATCTGCGCAATCCAGAAGTGCTGCAGCTTGTGCTTAAAAGCCTAGGTGCCCGGCATTTTCAGGTCGGAACGCTGACAGAGCACTATCCGCTTGTCGGCCAAGCTTTGCTAGAAACGTTTGAGCACTATTTAGGACCTGACTGGACACCGGCAGTCTCCAGCGCCTGGCAAGACGCCTACGAGGCGATCGCTCAGACAATGCTTGAGGGCGCTGAAAATCCTCAAGCATACCTTGAGCCGGAGCTGACCTTTTATGAATGGATTGACCTCTACGGCGAAGAGAGCCCAGGGGTGAAACGGGCGATCGCAACGCTGACAAACTACCATTATGGTAATCAGCCGGATACGTCGCTACAGATATGACCTCACCAAACCCAGAGTCCACGCATAACACGTTTAATATTTCGAATAGCTCGATGACGAATGTATCGGGCTCTGGTGATATTCACTATCAGGAAATGGCGATCACGCCCCACGATTCAGACGACTCTAAAAAAACGATTCTCTTTTTGGCTGCCAATCCGCTCTCTACGGAGCGCTTACGGCTAGACGAGGAGATTAGAGAAATTGAGGCGGGATTGCAAAGGGCGAAGCATCGCGATCGCTTCACGCTCAAACAACAGTGGGCCGTGCGTCCCAGAGACTTGCAGCGGGCCATGCTAGAGCATAAGCCACAAATCGTTCATTTTTCAGGCCACGGCACCGGACCATCTACTCCAAGTCAATCTTCTGAAATGGCGCGAGATATTCAGCTCATGGACGATACCGTAGTCTCTGAAGAAGAATTGGTGTTTGAAGATATCACTGGACAGCCTAAGTTGGTCAGCGCCGCTGCGCTGGCATCATTATTTGAGCTGTTTGCTGAGTCGCTCGAGTGTGTGGTGCTCAATGCGTGCTATTCACAGCGGCAGGCAGAAGCGATCGCGCAACACGTTCCTTACGTCATTGGGATGACTCAGGCGATTGGCGATCGCGCCGCGATTGAGTTTGCAGTTGGCTTCTATGATGCACTAGGCGCTGGAGAAGCGGTTGAACAAGCTTATCGCTCAGCTCTTGTCGCAATTAGGCTAGCTGGCATTTCAGAGCATTTGACGCCCGTAATGATACGACACTGTAGCTAAACAGACCGCCGCTGCGCAGCAGATCACTCTTCAAGTTGCTGAAAGCCCAGTGCCAAAGCTGGCTTTCGAAACCAGCAAATACACCGGCTTATGCCATCAAAAGTTATCCGAATGCACCCTCTTCTGCATCTTAAACTAGAGAAGCTGCTTTCTTGTACCGAGCGACTCAGCGCATCGGCTCGAATTAGAGCTGTACCCACATCAGACAAGCTTCTGCTCTTAGTCAGCTTTTGGAAAGAGAGTGCTTCACCCGACAGCAGAGCATCAACCTCTGCATCTGACAGTTCAAGCCCCAACAAACTACTGATTGCATCTTGGGCAGATGTCCTCTGTTGATGGCTCAAGTGTTGATCGCTAAAGTTTAAGCTAGACATAATTTTCAACTCTCACTAAACTTTCACTTAATCTATCGGTGTTATGGCCTTGGCCAAACTTTGTAGCTTTTGCCAATTTGCTTAACACGTTATTCGCTTAATCCATTTGTAGCTGCCAGCTGTATTTGTCACCAGTACCCGATAGGGTGATTTCTAGAAAGCGAATGCCCTACGAGCAGCGTGATTAGATGAAACTCGAACGCTAGCTGAGGCGCGAGTGGATTTGACGCTGGCTATGCTGAGTAATTTTAAAGATATAAAATAGCTAATAATATACTGTCTAGACTTAAGAACAATTTAAAGAGGTCAAAATGGCATCTCTACCTTCTAGCACACACCGTCGATCTCAAGATCAAGCCTTTATAAATACAAATTGTTTAGTGGGACAAAATTTCAGTCAAGCAGATATTAGAGGAATCAAATGGAATTATGCCAATCTGGAGCGGGCTCGATTCTGCCAGGCTGATGCCGGACTATCCCCTATTCAAATACTTTATTTACGAATTTTCTTAGCTGTGCTTGCTGCTTTTGGGGGAGTATCAGCAGGTCTGACCTCTCTTTTTGCGACTTCCTTGCTATCAACCAACAACATTAAAGACTAGACGCTTTTGCCGGGTGTGATTGTCTTCACTGTGGCACTTGTCGGTACCATAGTGCTGATCAGGTTTGGGT
>JBAUIB010000495.1:0-10770 GCA_049680585.1 Phormidesmis sp. | reverse complement strand
TCCGATGGCCCACCTATCGGGCGTTGCAGTGGCCTATAAGCTAATCGAAGCGCTGTATGAACGACTGCCAGAGGTGCCCAGCCGACCCTTGAGCGAACTGGTGGATTTAGTCGCCATTGGTTTAATTGCCGATCTAGTAGAGCTGAGCGGAGAAGGCCGTTACTTAGCGCAGATTGGCATTGAGCAGCTGCAAACGCATCTTCGCGCTGAGCAGCCAACCCGGCCTGGCGTGAAGCGATTGCTGCAACTGTGTCGGCGGGCAGGCGATCGCCCCACTGATATCGCATTCGGCATTGGTCCGCGGATTAACGCGGTCAGTCGCATTTATGGAGATGCTAGCTTTTGCGTGGAGCTGCTGACTAGCCGCGATGCCGACCGCTGTCGAGACCTTGCTGAAAAGGCAGAACTAGCCAATGCCCGTCGCAAGGCGCTGCAAAATGACGTGCTTCAGCAGGTAAACCGTCAGCTACAGACACGCGATCTGTCTACTGCTGGCGTGATTGTTCTATGCGATCCCCAGTGGCCAGTGGGCGTATTGGGACTGGTGGCCGGTCAGATTGCTCAACAGTATGGCAAGCCGACAATTTTGCTGACAATCGATTCTTTAGAGGGACAGGCGATCGCCCGTGGATCCGCTCGTTCAGTCAATCAAATCGATCTCTATGAATTAGTCAGCTCTCAAGCTCAGCTTCTCACTCGCTTTGGCGGACATCCTTTTGCTGCCGGCTTGAGTTTACCGGTAGACGATTTGCCCATGTTTACAGCGGCGATCAACCAGCAGTATCGCCAGAAGTGCGCTCAGCAAGCGGGCCTGCCCACGGTGCAGGCTGATTTAACCGTAACGGTTGCTGATTTGGGCAAGGCACTTTTTCAGCAGCTCAAACTTTTAGAACCTTGCGGCATGGGCAATCCAGTCCCAAAACTGTTTATTCAAAACGGCTGGTTTAAAAATGTCTGGCATCAAAAGCTGAAGGATCGCGCAGGCAGCAAGGTGGGCTATATGAAAGCGAGCTTTCAGCTTTGTGATGAAAGCCTAGAGCCAGGAAGCCAGGGGTTTCCGGGGCTATGGTGGGGTCACTATAAGGAAGACTTGCCGCCGGGCCGCTGGGATGTGATTGCTGAGCTAGATTACAACAGCCACCCTAAAAGCAAGCGCTACGAGATTCGTCTGATAGATATTCGTCCGGCGGCTGTGATGGAGCCGTCTGTAGATGATGCGATCCCGATGAAAAGAGGCGATGAAACGGCGTCTGATTGGCTACTGGATCGTCGGGCGAGCCGGGCTGGTGATCGGACGAGAATTAGTTCTGACGCTGATCGAGACGATGGTCGTGACGCTGAGCTGGTGCTCAACGAATGTCCTAGCCAGTGGAAAGATCTGTTGCTGTGGCGACATCAGAGCGATCGCCGCCGCCAGCCCTTGACCTTGGCATATGCTTCTCCTCCCGAAAGCGATCCGCTAGATAAGTGGAAGACATTGCTAGGGCTGGCCAAGTTTATCGCGGCTGCGCAAGTGGCTGTGACAAAAGAGCGGTTGGCCGCTGTTCTGGGGGTGGGCGATCGCACGTTAGATTTGGGCCTAGTCGCGCTCACCAATGCGGGCTTTGCGGTTAACCTCTCGGCAATCGATGTCCGCTTGCAGTACGGGCCCATAGAAAACTTGGCTGATGATCCCTCCCGTGATCAGGCCCTGAGCCGATTTTTAGCCGCTGTTCAAGAAGAAAATTTCCGTCGTCATTACTTCTATCGAGCGCCTATTTCTGCCCTGCAGTCTGTACCTAGAGCTGAAGGGTAAAGATTCTTTTGAGGGAGGATTATGTCATAACCTCCTGAAATAAGCTTTTGTACTCATTGTTGTCTTTGAATAAAAACGGTATCATTAGATACAGAAAAGCGAACCGTTCATCTTTCTTTTTAGCCAGTAGTGACATTTTTCTGCTGCTGGCTTGTGGAAGACGGAAGTAGGGATTGTGCTCCTAGTAATAGGTCCGATAGATTCCGAAGGAACGCGCCTCTTAGACCCTACAAACCATTTTTTTTGAGGCGAATACCATGCAACTTTCTTACCGTGGCGTTAAGTACAACACTTCCAATACGACTGTGGAAGTCATTGAAACTCCCGAAATTGGCCAGTATCGGGGTGCTGTTTACCACATTCATCGGGCGGTTAATGTCCCTGTCCGTGAGTCTCAAGATGTATTGAAGTATCGCGGTGCTGTCGTTCGATAAGGCTAACAGCGAATGCTTCATTGTCACGAGTGACAGTAGTGAAGGCACGTTCTTCTTGAGGGCGTGCCTTTTTTTGTTGCTGTATTATAAGCACTAGTCACATATTGCTATGGGTCATATTGTGACAGGCGTACGTATTATGACAACTATATGCGATAGCTACAGGCGACCGGTCAGCGGAGGAGCACGAAATGCATGCTGGAATTTATCGCAGGATTGGCCATTGGGTTACTCATACTGGTGGTATATCGACGACGAGATGATGCGAAGCTGAAGCGCTTACTAGGCCGAGTAGAAGACCGGCAACCCCTGCCAGCAATGAGATATGATTCTCAACTGGCCAGCGCGATCACTGAACAACAAGCTCAGATCCAGACGCTTAGCGAGCAATTGCAGGATTTGCGCGGGGTGTTGAAAAGCTCTCCTTTAGGATATTTGCAGGTTGATGAAGAGAACCGCCTGCTGTGGTGCAACCAGCGGGCTCAAGAGTTTTTGGACATTGAACAAAGCGACTATGCCCAGCCTCGTCTGCTGCTAGCGATTGTGCGATCCTATGAGCTAGATCATCTCGTTGATCGCACTCGTAAGCGTCAGGAAGTCTGCGAAGCCGGTTGGACCTTCAGCTCCATTTCTACCGATCCGTTTAATTATTTAGAGCGGCCGGCCTATCCCCTGCAAGGGTACGGTCTTCCGATGCGCCGCGGGCATGTCGGCGTTTTTTTGGAAAATAGGCAGGAGGCAGTTAGGTTGGCGCAGCAGCGCGATCGCTGGATTTCAGATGTCGCTCACGAGCTAAAAACCCCGCTTACCTCTATCCGGCTAGTGGCTGAGACCCTCCAGTCCCGCGTAGAGCCAACCCTAACGAGCTGGGTAGCTCGTTTGCTGGAAGAGGTGATCCGGCTCAGTAAGCTAGTTGACGATGTGCTCAGTATGAACAGCTTGGAGCAGCGTCAGCGCGAAAACGAGGCCGAGGCTGATTTGGTGAGTCTGGTGCAGGCAGACTGGAAGAGTATAGAACCCCTAGCTAAGCTCAAACAAGTAGATCTGGACTACAGAGGACCCGCGCAGCTAACGGCTCAGGTGAACCCTAGCCTAATGCATCGGGTTTTCTTTAATCTCATGAGCAATGCGGTGAAATACAGCCCACCTAATCGCAATATTCAAGTGCGTATAGAGACTGTGGCTGACGCTGGCAGCCCAGCTTTGGACAGTTTGGCTCAGGGCAGTCTAGCTTCTGGCACGACTTCTGGCACTAAGCGCGTCAAAAGCCTGAAGCCTGCAGACGAGCAGACGGGGGATCGGTTTATTTTGATCGAAGTGGTTGACGAGGGAATCGGACTGGCTGAGAAAGATTTACCCCATGTCTTTGATCGGTTTTATCGGGCAGATCCATCCCGTAGCCGTCAAGAGAGTCTGGAGGCGCTGGAGCCGAAGCATGGGCAACCCGGAATGAACTATACAGAGATTGCTGAGCTTTCTGGTAGTGGTACGGGTTTGGGCTTGGCAATTGTGCGGCAAATTGTTGAGTCGTATAGTGGTCGTGTGGAAGCAAAAAATAGTACTGAAACAGGCGGCGGCTGTTTACAGGTCTGGCTGCCGGGCGATCGCATAAACTGACGTTATAAAGGAACTGTGAAGTTGCAGTTCTGTATCGCCGCCGGGGTTACTATAAAATGGTAGGAATAGAACAGCCCTACGGGTAAGAAATGTATCGCTAGTTGCGGTATTTACAGAGAGATACGTGCTAAAAACTACATGAAATCTTGCATATTCAGTGATGTTACCCCCTTGTGGATATCCGGAGATAGCTGCTTGAATAAGTAAGTATTTATTAAAGCAGCTAGTCATTTCGGGTTGTATCCGTAACAGCCATTACGCAACGATTCTTGATGATGATGTGGCGGACGCTTTCCACCCTTGCCTTTTACCAGATGATTGCTTATTTAAGATGACCGAAAGGCTGCAAAAGCTGCTATCTCAGCGAGGTATTGCCTCCCGCCGCCAGGCCGAAAAGCTTATTTTAGGTGGTAGGGTTACAGTCAATGGCAAGCTCGCTGAGCTCGGTCAGCAAGCTGACGCGAGGATGGATTATGTCTGTGTCGATGGTGTCAGCATTGGTCAGCCTCCTGACCGTGTTTACCTTCTGCTCAATAAGCCTAAGGGGGTTGTTTCGACCTGCCGTGATCCGCAAGGGCGTAAGAGTGTTTTGGATCTGATTGATGATTCTCTTCGGTATGACACGGGCATTCACCCGGTAGGCCGCTTGGATGTGGACTCGACTGGAGCGCTGCTGCTGACGAATGACGGTGAGCTGACCTATCAGCTGACACACCCCCGTCACCAGATGCCTAAAGTTTATCAGGTGCGCGTTAAGGGCTTGCCCACGACCGCTTTGCTTCAGCGTTGGCGCAGCGGGGTGATGCTAGAAGATCGCCAAACCCTTCCGGCTGGGGTTCACATCGTCAAGCGGTTGCCACCCGACCAAACCCTTTTACAGGTGACTCTCACAGAAGGGCGCAATCGTCAAATTCGCCGTGTGGCTGAGTCTTTAGGCCACCCTGTGACAGCTCTACACCGGATAAAAATTGGCTCACTGGCGCTAGGAGATTTGCGCAGCGGTCGCTATCGTTTATTAGATAGGCAAGTGGTCGCTCAGCTAAGGTCTACGGCCAGCATTTCGGCAGCTAGCTCGTCTCTTTCTTCCTCTAGTCGAGAACATATGTCTGATCGAAACTGACTATCTATCTGATCGAAACTGACTATCTATTCGAAACTGAATCTGCCTAAAATTAAGTCTGTCAAAAATAGTTAAGTCTGCCCTGAACTTAAATCTGCCTCGAACTTATAGTCTTTCCAAAACTGACCTTCTCAGGTTCTTCAAGCCTGAATGCTGCTTAGAAGCAAGTCCTTGAAGCAAGTCCTTGTATTCCCGCCTTACGTACCCTCGCCGAATCATGAAGCAGAAAGCTCGCACAAAAGAACCGACCGCCCAGCAACTACAGCAGGATCAGCTTTATTCTCTTGGCAAGCTGTTAAAACAAGAACGTTTACAGCGGGGACTGTCACTGGATGCGATTGAAAAGCAGACGCTGATTCGTCAGATGCTGCTGTCGGCGCTAGAGCAGGGCAATTTGGCTGATTTACCAGAGCCTGTGTATGTCCGAGCGCTGCTGCGGCGCTATGGGAATGCGCTAGGACTAGATGGGGAGACGCTCTCTAGCCAGTTCTTTACGCGTCCGGTGGTCAAGGCGCCTCGGTCTTCTTGGAAGGATTCACCAGCAGCTCAACTGCGTCCGCTGCATTTGTATGGTGCTTACGTATTGCTGATTATGGGCGCGGTGAGTGCACTGTCTGGCTTTTTGCAGCGCAGCGCACCAGATACGACAGCGCAGCCAATTCTAGATCCAGCCGCGATTGAGCAGCTGATGCCGAAGCAGACTGAGAAAGTCCAGGCAGCTGCGTCCGCGCCAGCAGAGGCCGAGACGACTGAGGCTCAAGCTAAGCCTGTTGAGGTGGATTTGGTGCTGACCGGACAGTCCTGGGTGCGAGTGATTGCCGATGGCTCAACCGAGTTTGAAGCCATTTTGGAGCAGGGTGAAACGCGAACTTGGGTTGCGGACGAGTCGATAACCGTACGGGTGGGTAATGCGGGCGGCGTGATGTACTCTTACAACCAGTCTGAAGCTGAGCCAATGGGTGAGCTGGGAATGCCGGAAGAGCGGACGTTTGGCCCGGAGATTAGCCTGCTGTCTGCTCGCTAGATGTCTGCTTATCCAGTGCCTGCTGACTAGAAACTGTCTGCTGACTAAAGAGGCTGTTTGCTGAACTGGCTTTGGGCGCGCTCAGCGGCGGTCTATGGGGAAGCGTGACAGTCGCAGTCGCTCCTTGATTCAGTTCGCTAGCGATCGCTATTTGCCCCTGATGGTTGTCGGTAATGACTTTGGCGATCGCGAGTCCTAGCCCCGATCCCCCAGCGCTACGGCTGCGAGCCGGATCTACCCGGTAAAAGCGGTCGAAAATGCGGCTGAGCTCTGCCGCTGGAATCCCCGTGCCAGTATCTTGTACGGTGACGGTAAGGCGATGGGTGCTGGTTTTGGCTGTGATAGTGACGCCGCCGTGAGCCGTGTAGTGAATGGCATTGGCAATCAGATTAGTAAATAGACGAGTGAGCTGATCGGCATCGCCCTGAACACTCAAGTCGGATTCAGGGGGGCTGTAGCTGAGCGTCAGCGTTTTTTCTTGGGCGATCGCCTGCTGCTCTTCAATCACATCTCGCAATAGCGTGGTTAGATTTAGGCGATCGCGCTTGGGCGGGACTAGTCCACTCTCTTGACGAGCTAGAAACAGTAGGTTATCTACCAGTCGCCCAAGCCGACGGGTCAACCGTTCGATCACCTCTAGCTGGGCGCGCTGAAACTGCTCATCGGGATCGGCCAGCGCGACTTGGACATTGGTTTGGATGACGGCGATGGGGTTGCGGAGCTCGTGAGAGGCATCGGCAGTGAACTGCTTGAGCTGCTGGTAGGATTCACGGACGGGGGCAATTGCCAATCCTGAGAGCAGCCAGCCAATAAAGGCAACGGCAATCAGCATGGCGCTACTGCCTAAGCCCAGATCGATAATCAGCTGGCGGCTGGGTTTGGAGACTTCAAACCAAGGATGGCTGACGCGCAGGTAGCCGAGGAGCTGAGTTCCCGATTGGACGCGCTGAGTGATTTGCCTCAGTACGATGCCGTCAGGCGGTGTCACGGTTTCGCCATTGGGATTAACGTGAAGGGAGATGTTGTGAGGTTTGGTAAAGGTGGTCCACAGCAGATTGCCTTCTGGGCTAAACCATTCGAGATCGATGTGATCGTCTTCGCTGGCCTGCTCATTATTGCGAAAGCTGGCGGCGACGTTGACATGTAGTGGCGAGGCAATGACGCCCGTGGCGGTGAGAAAGCGCTGGCCGTCGCTGTTTGGATCGGGTTCGATGATGAGCGATCGCTCAACCACTTCCACCACATGATTAAGTGTGTCATCTACCCGCTCCACCAAAGTGTTGCGCACATACACATACACGCCGCTGGCAAATAGCAGCAGCAACACAGCGGTAACGGTGGTGTACCAGAGCGCAAGACGGCGGCGGGTCGTTTGGAACATATAAGGCGCTATTCCAAGGCTATAGGGTAATCATATCGCCAGCGCCACAGTTCTAACAGTCGTCTCTAACAGTCGTCTAAACTGGCGGCTTGAATCACCATTTGATCAATCAGGCTGCGAATGCTGCTGCCGCTAGCGCTGGTGTTGTTGACAAGAATGCTGAGCGCTAAGGGGGGATGGTTGGGTGGGTTGAGATAGCCGCTGAGCGTGTACGTTCCTCTGAGGGTCCCTGTCTTGCCCTGAAAACGGCCTTCGGCGGACGTGCCTTTGTAGCGATTGCGCAAGGTGCCGCTGCGACCTGCTACCGCCAGCGAGTTGCGATAGATGGCCGCACTGGGTGTTGTGGCCATTGCCTGAAGTGTATTTACGAAGGCTTCTGGTGTCGCTAGATTGCGGCGTGAAAGGCCAGAGCCATCGACCACATCCACACTGCCGGGAGCAACGCCTAAGCTGGTGAGGACTTGACTGATGGCGATCGCGCCTGATTCATACGCATTTTGAGTGGTTGGATCAGTGCTGCGGCCTAGCGCCTTGAGCATGGCTTCAGCGTAGATATTGACGCTGTAGAGGTTAGTCGGATCGATAAAGGCTCGTAAGGGCGGAGAATTGATCGCGGCCAGTTCTGTCAAACCTGTCGGCGGATTAGCACTGCTGGCACGACCGCCGCTGGCGCTAATGCCGTAGGCGTTTAAGCTCTGCTGAAACTGCTCGACAAAGTAACCAGCCGGATCGATCAGCGCAATGGAGGTATTTTCAGAGGCGGAGCCCGCAATGAGCTGGCCTCTGACGTCCATCACCCGCTCTCCTGCCTTTTGCCCCGCATCGACAAATTCACTGCCGCTGCCAACAGTGCGAGAGTTGTTTTCAATGCGCCAGCCCCGGACAAACTCGGGGCGATCCCAGACTACGCGCAGAGGCTGACCCACCCGAGTGGGAAAAAGGGTAAAGCTCAGCTCGTTACGGTTGAGAATGAGGCTGTTAGCGGCAGCGCCATAGCCCGCGCGGTAGTCTTCGTCATCCCAGTAGGGGTTTGCGAGGGGACCTGTGAAGTAGTTGTCTACAGCGGTGAGGCTGTTAGCGCGGCGGATGCCCTGCTGCTTGAGCTGGCTTGAGAGTAGGTTGATCTGATAGCTGGTGAAGGTTGGATCGCCTCTGCCAACGATATAAAGATCTGGATTGGGATTGTTCGGCTGACCGAATACGGAGGTGCGAATGCTGAAGTCAGGCCCTAGATTTTGGAGGGCGGCGGCAGTGGTGAGGAGTTTGACATTCGAGGCGGGGACAAACTTCTCTGTGGACTGGCGGGCGTAGAGCGTTTGAGTGTCTGGTTTGGCGTCTTCGATTAGGATGCCGACTTTGGCGCCGCGCAGGGCCGGGTTGTTGGCGATCGCATCAATTTTTCCTGGTAGCTC
Source organism: Phormidesmis sp. (assembly GCA_049680585.1). Taxonomy (GTDB): domain Bacteria; phylum Cyanobacteriota; class Cyanobacteriia; order Phormidesmidales; family Phormidesmidaceae; genus Phormidesmis. The sequence goes on along the minus strand of JBAUIB010000495.1, from coordinate 1,987 downwards.
GGCTCTACACATGCCGGCGATGGCCGCGTCTGTCTGACTCAGCATGGCGATCGCGCCCAGTAGACCTAGCGAAAGTTTAGAGGACCGCTGCCATAACGAGGAAAATTGCAGTTTAGAGGGTCGTTTGAAAAGCGGTATACATAAATTCTTCATAGCTTCTTTGATATTGGCAGCGGCGGGCAGTGCGAGGGAGTCGAGATACCTTCACAAGACCCCTTCAATCTATCCGTGATGATTTTGGCCTGGTCGCAAGGGCAGACCAAAGTTGGCATTGGCACAAACTAACGAGCGTTGGGTAATTAGCGTTGAGCTGTCAGGAAAGATTCGTCAAATTTGATACCGATGCGGATATTTTCTATACTCATCTCAATTTAGAAAAATGGTAGCTAGACTCGATAGGATGCTAGGCCAGGTAAATATGACGAGACCTACTGCAAACCAGATGCGTGATCGCTTTTCGACAACCGGTGTTAAGGCCGCTGGGATCGCCCTCGGATTGATCGGGAGCAGTCTACTGGGCTTCGGTGGGATGCGAAGTGCGAGCGCGCAGCAGACGTTTCAGCAAGCTATCTTGGATGCCCATAATGTCCAGCGCGATCGCGTCGGGGTATCTTCCTTGATCTGGTCTGATGAGCTCGCGGACTATGCTCAGCGCTGCGCCCAGCTGCGAATGTCTCAAGGGGCTAACCTAGAGCACTGCGGCTATGGAGATAGCGGCGAAAACATGTTTTGGGCGAGTGGACGTCAGTGGACACCCGATGCGGTCGTCAACAATTGGGCTGAAGAAGCGGCTGACTACGACTATTCGACTAATCGCTGCCGTGGTGTCTGTGGACACTACACTCAGGTAGTGTGGGCAGATACGACAGAAGTTGGCTGCGCTGTGGTGCGCTCAACGCGTGAAGAAATGTGGGTGTGCAACTACAATCCGCCGGGCAACTATGTCGGGCAGCGGCCCTATTGATTGATGTCCTAATTGATTTATGTATATAGAAAGGCAGCGCTATTGCCCTCCTCGCTGATAATACTTAAAGCGCGACTCAAAGCGTAAGTGTAGACGAGGCAGAAGATGGCGATGGATGTGAGAGCGGCGGTAGCCTTTGAAGCGGGTCAGCCTTTAAAGATTGAAACCGTTCAGCTAGAAGGGCCAAAGGCGGGCGAAGTGCTGGTGGAAATCAAGGCGACTGGCGTTTGCCATACCGATGCCTACACTCTCTCTGGTAAAGATTCAGAAGGCATTTTTCCCTCGATTTTGGGCCATGAAGGGGCGGGCATCGTCCGGGAGATCGGGCCGGGTGTGAAAAGCCTGAAGCCTGGGGATCATGTGATTCCGCTCTATACAGCCGAGTGCCGCGAGTGCGCCTATTGTCTAAGCCAGAAAACCAATCTGTGTCAGGCGGTGCGATCCACTCAGGGAAAGGGCGTGATGCCAGATGGCACCAGTCGGTTTTCTTTGGACGGTCAGCCGCTGTATCACTACATGGGTACCTCGACGTTCGCCAACTACACGGTGCTGCCGGAAATTTCACTGGCGAAGATTCGCGCTGATGCACCGTTTGATAAGGTCTGCTATATCGGCTGTGGGGTGACAACAGGGATTGGCGCGGTGCTGTTTACCGCAAAGGTGGAAGCCGGGGCGAATGTGGTGGTATTTGGCCTCGGTGGCATTGGCCTGAATGTAATTCAGGGCGCGAAGATGGTGGGTGCTGACAAAATTGTCGGGGTGGATATTAACTCAGATAAGCAGGCGATCGCCGAAAAATTTGGCATGACGCACTTCGTTAACCCCAAGGAAATCGAGGGTGATCTCGTTCCTTACCTAGTCGAGCTCACTGGCGGCGGAGCGGACTACTCGTTTGAATGTATTGGCAATGTGAATGTGATGCGCCAAGCGCTAGAGTGCTGTCACAAAGGTTGGGGCGTTTGCACCATCATCGGTGTGGCTGAAGCGGGCGCAGAAATTAGTACGCGCCCCTTTCAGCTAGTG
>JBAUIB010000494.1:0-4599 GCA_049680585.1 Phormidesmis sp. | reverse complement strand
AAACTGGACTACGTCTTGCAGAAAGGGCTTAAGCACGTCGTCACCTAACGCGGCCATATCTGCAAAAATGGTAGAGAGCACTTCGTTGATTTTATTAGGTGAAATAGTTTGATTGACGCCTACGCTCATAGACTTTTGAAATAGCCAAGTGACTGAGAGGTTGGGCTGATAGGGCTGGAGTTTTCCTAAGGCTTGAGTATCGAGTAAATCGGCTGCGAGGGCCTCATGAATGCCCTGAGTAATCCTTTCTAAATGGCGAACCATCGCACCAAATCCGCCAAAGCTAAGGGGTGACTGGCTGCTACTGCTATCACCTACAGGTAGTGTACGGTTCCAGGGATATTGCAAGGGACTGTCTTTGTAACAAGGAAAAAATCCGAACAGGGCGCGGACAAAGTCAAGTTGTGACAGCGGTGTGTCTTGGTATTCAGGCAGCAATGTCAGATAGTCTTCGAACAGGTCTTCTAAGCTGGGTCGACTAGGATGCGCATCTAAATAGGTGAACAGGTATGTCGTGCGGCCATCGCGGGCGGGAAAAGCTTCCCAAAAGTACTGGCACTGGTTCTGGATTGGCGTGAATGAAGCGATCAGATCGCCAGTGTTGTTGTTTTTATAGCCTTTGGCGCAGGTGCCGACAACCAGACAGACGGCATCTGGTTTTTTGCCCTGACGGGCCTGCTGCACAAGCGGGGAAAAATGGCCCATCGCATCTACGAGCAGTCGGGCGCTCAGAGGAGAGTTCTCTGCATCTGACGACTGGATACTAACACCGTTGGGGTGCACTGTTGCTGAGCGGAAGGGAGTGTGTTCGAGAAGAATGCCGCCACTGCCAGTGAAGGTTTGTTTGAGTTTTTCTAACAGATACACCGGATCTACGCCGATGTTGAGCACGTCTGTCACCCAGAGATCTTCGCCACCGTTAAAGGTGATGCGAGCAGGGTTGTATTGAGAGGCGATCGCCTTTTCCAGTTCTGCTTCACTTAATAGTCCCAACGACACAAACGTCTCTAGCTCACGCCGAGAAATATTCCATTCCTGAGCGCGCCCTTTCAGCACTCCCCGCTCCAACAGCGCAACTTTCCAGCCTTTAATCGCTAGCGCTGCCCCCAGTAAAATGCCAAGCGTGCCGCCGCAAATTACCACGTCAAAGTCGATCTGTTCTAAAGGATTGGGCTCCTCAGTGATCACAGTTGCAACAGAGCGATCTCCAGCCTTGTAAATGTTCCAAAGCTCGTCGGCTTTTTGCAGACTAACGATAGGATTGCCAGGGACACGGGATAGAATCTCTTGGGTTTTACTCATGCTCTTAGTATAGGAAAATAGCGAAGGTTACAGGTAGCCCGTTGCTTGTAGTCTGGTATACGAGAGCGTAGGAGGCTTTAGTCGTGATGGCACAGGCAGAAATCGGTGTAGCGGTCGTAGGAACTGGGTTTGGCCAGAAAGTTCATATTCCTGGATTGCAAGCACACCATCGCACTAACGTCGTGGCGGTTTGGAATCGCGATCGCACCAAAGCTCAAAGCGTGGCAGATGACTGCGGTGCGCAATTTTCCAGCGATCGCCTTTCAGATATCCTTAGCCACAGCGCCGTTCAAGCGGTGACTCTAGCGACACCGCCGTTCACTCACTACGACATGGCGTGCGAGATTATCCGAGCTGGTAAGCATCTGCTGCTAGAAAAGCCCGTTACCCTGTCAGTCGGCGAAGCCAAGCACCTAGAGCAGTTAGCCCACGAGCACCGCGTCATGGTCATACCCGATTTTGAGTTTCGCTTCATTCCAGCTTGGCAGCATTTTGCGGCGCTGCTGGCCCAAGGTGTGGTGGGACAAAAGCGCCTGATTAAGATCGACTGGCTGGCCTCTAGCCGTGCCAATCCGCAGCGAGCCTGGAACTGGTACGCCCAGAAAAAACTAGGGGGTGGCGCCCTCGGCTCGATTGGCTCACATACATTTGACTATGTAAACTGGCTCTTTGGCCCAGCCGTCAATATTAGCGCCACGCTGAGCACCTCTATCCCTCAGCGGCCTGATCCGCAGACGGGCGAGATGAAGCCAGTAGATTCGGATGATGTTTGTGCGATCGCCCTCACCCTGGCTGACGGTACCCTGTGCCAAATTACGCTGAGCGCCGTTAGCTACGCCGGACGGGGCCACTGGATAGAGGTCTATGGCGATCAAGGGGCACTGGTAATCGGCAACCCTAGCCAAAGTGACTACGTCAACGGCTTCAAAATTTACGGCAGTGAGCCTGGCAACCCTTCAAGCAACTCGCTCGAAGAGATCCCTATTCCTGAAAGCTTGGCCTTCCCCAAAGTATTCTCCGATGGCCGCATTGCGCCTTTTGTGCGGGTCGTCGATCACTGGGTCGGCTGCATTGACGCCGGAAAAGCGACGGCTCCAAGTATGCACGAGGGCGTTTATTCCCAGCTGCTGATGGATTTAACCCACCGCTCTCATCAAGGCAAAACCCAGCTATCGGTACCGATGCTGTGAGTTTTTTAGCTGAGTATACTAAACCTATCGTCTCAATTGGCATCAGCCGATGCGTTTTCTCAACCCCAGAACAGATTTTGCCTTCAAGAAGATCTTTGGCTCAGGCCAGAGTAAGGATGTCTTGATTAGCTTTCTCAATGCGCTGCTCTACGAAGGGCGTGCGGTCATTGCAGATCTAGAAATTATCGATCCCTATCAAGCACCTCAGCTCAAAGGGATGAAAGATACTTTTTTAGATGTGAAGGCGACACTCAACGACAGCAAAACGGTCATTATTGAGATGCAGGTGCTGAATGTCTTGGGGTTTGAAAAGCGTGTCCTTTACAATGCAGCGAAGGCATTTTCCATTCAGCTAGACAGTGGTCAAGGCTATGCTCGGCTCAATTCAGTAATTGCGCTAACGATTACAGATTTTGAGATGTTTCCTGATAGCCCAAAGGTCGTTTCCCGCTACGCCCTGAAGGAGAAAGATGAGCTCACCACATATTCAGACGATATTGAGTTAGTTTTTGTAGAGCTGCCGAAGTTTGATAAGTCGCTGACTGAGCTGGCAACGATCACAGATCGCTGGATCTATTTTTTGAAAGAGGCAGAGAGCCTGGAATTGATGCCACAAGCTTGGCAAGATACGCCTGCTTTCGAAAAAGCGTTTCAAATTGCGCAGCTGAGTAATCTAAGCCGAGAGGAATTAGATATTTTTGAGCGTAAGCAGCTTTTCTTGCAAGATAGCCGCAATGCTGTTCTAAAAGGCATTGAGCAGGGCATTGAGCAGGGCATTGAGCAGGGCATTGAGCAGGGTGAGAAGCAGAAGGCAGTGGCGATCGCACAGGCTTTACTGGACGTGCTAGATGTCGAAACCATTAGCCAAAAGACGGGACTGAGTGTAGAAGACATCTCTCAGCTTCGCTAACGCTTTTACAGAACGGGTAGACACAATGGGTAGATGTATTCCTCCTATAGAGAGAGCAGCTTTTCTTTCGGTGGTTTTGTATTGCGTCTCTATTTTCTACCTCTATGGGCAGAACTCTGGACCTGCAAATAGGATTAATTGATGTTCTGACTAGAAAGGTTGCTACGGTTGGAGGAATACTTTTTACCGGAATATTTTAATGTCAGATAAGAACTCTTACGAGAAGACCGCTGAGGCAAAAATGCAGCAGCTAGGGGCTCAAATTGACGCACTCCAGGCAAAAGCAAATCTAGCTAAAGCTGATGCGAAGGTGAAATACCAGGAGCAAATAGATGCACTGCGGGTGAAGCAGTCAGAGGCAAAAACAAAGTTTGAAAGTCTGAAAGGCTCAGCGGGTAATGCTTGGGAAGAAATGAAAACAGGCGTAGATTCTGCCTGGCAAGAGCTGCAATCTGCCTTTGATAAGGCTAAGTCTGAGCTAGACAAATAGGCCCAAAATAAGACTAATGGCCACAAGCGTACTGTAGGACGTACTGAAAAGATCTCGATGAGCAACCCTATTCAGAACAACAAAGAAACGCTGCGAGGCATCTTGGCCATCTGCATGGTGGTGGCCGGTATTTTGCATTTTGCAGCACCCGAGCCATTCATCAAAATTGTGCCAGGTTTTCTGCCGTTTCCGGCGGCACTGGTCTATATCAGCGGTGCTATCGAGATTGTTCTGGGTATAGGGCTTTGGATTCCGGCAGTGCGATCGCTCTGCGCTTGGGGTCTCGTCGCCCTATTGATCGCTGTGTATCCAGCCAACCTCAATATGGCCTTTAACCATATTCAAATTGCAGGCATTCCAGACACCTGGTGGGTGCATGCGATTCGCCTGCCATTTCAGTTCGTACTCATCGCCTGGGCCTACTGGTACACAAGCGATGCAGACACCTTGACCGACTCTCCTAAGCAGTCGCTATAGAAGTCTTTCACAGCACCCACAGAGTTCTGTAGCAGACTATCTAGTCGTCCCTGAAAAACCTAACTCAGATCTACGCGATCGCCTAGAGCCGAGCTACGCCATCGCGAAATCGCCTGCCGCATCCAGGCAGCAACGGTAGAGCTTGCGGAGGTTAAAGCCGCAGGCCGTTAGTAGCGCGTTGATGCGGTCACCCTGCGTTCCTTTGAGGAAGTTGCGCCCTAACGCATGGT
>JBAUIB010000493.1:0-1693 GCA_049680585.1 Phormidesmis sp. | reverse complement strand
ATGTCTTATCGCGAGGACGTTCGTGCCGCCATTGCAGCGAGCGAGGGGGGCAGTACGTTCCTAGCGAAAGTAGATTCGAGTGCTAGCATATCTGGCGCTGAAGTTGACCGTTACTTCCCCGCTGAGGTTCAAGACAGGCTTTTCAGGGGCGATCAGGAGCGGTTAATCAACCATGCCATGGACGAGGGCTGTAAGGGCGATCGCTTGATTGAGAGAGTCGGGCAGCTACATTACGCTGGGCTAGATGCTCCGGTAGATGGGACAGGCAGTGATAAGCACGGACGATTGAGTATCAAGGCGTATGGTGAAGAACTATCTGCTGCCTATGAGCAAAAGGTTGAGGGCGGTGAGTCAGTTTGTAAGGCAACAGGAACTTACATAAATCCGTTGAAAAATGGTGCTAAACCTGGCAGTCGTCGGTTTGGTGAGCAATTTCATCCAATTGAGAACAGATGGAAGATGCACGCAGGTGATGACATCCCTGCTGCTGAGGGCACTGAAGTAGTCGCTGCTGATGGTGGAGTAGTCACCTACGCACAAGTTTCAGGCAGTATGACCAGTGGCTATGGACAGCTAATAATCGTTGATCATGGGGATGGTCGAGAAAGCTACTACGCTCACCTCAGTGGTTACGCTGTGAAGGAAGGCGACCGTGTAGCGCAAGGTCAGGTAATTGGCTACGTGGGCTCGACGGGCGGCAGTACCGGCCCTCACTTGCATTATGAAAATAGAATCAACGGCCAACCTGTAGACCCGTCCGGCGGAACCAATTACAACACTTTAGAGCCGCAGACTAAGTCAACCTCAGAGGAGCATGGTAATCATGATCACTAGAAAAATTAGAAGATACGCAGCGATAGGAACCGTCACTGCCGTTTTAATTGTCGTTGTTAGTGCAGCTAGCAAAGCGTTTAGTAATCTTGAGTTTAGTTACCCGGCTGCTCCTGTGTCCGCAGAGACACAGCTAGTCGCTGATCGGTCTAATCTGAGTTCGGAAGAGCTAGGCGTGACCTGTCAGCCAGAAGGTGCGACTGACCTAGAACTGGTTGCTGAGGCTGCCGGAGAGCATGAAGTTTTTCAAGTCTGGCAAATGAACATTGACGGTCAGCTTGTTGAGCGGACAACAACCTTGTTTGGTACAGCCTGTGGTCTAGCGAATGATTCTCGGTACATCCAAGTTCCTTATGAAAATGTGCCTGAAGAGATTGCAGAAACAATAGCGGTTCAAAGTCTTCAGCATGATATTGAGGAGCGCGGTGGCTTGGAAGCTTACCGAGCTGACCTAATAGAGGGTTTACAGCCAGATGGGATGAGCGCTGGCAGACTTCCCCGGTTCTCTTCTATAGATGTAAAGGCGTGGGCGGAAGTGGGCTTGACGGTGCCTGCCAACCTCTATGAAACCATCGAGTTCGAGGAAAGCGAACCCTACGGGTCGTAGAGTTTCTTCTTGGTTTTGTCAGCAGAAGATTCAGGTAATCCAATGAGTCAGCAGTACTATCTGGGCCTCCAAACACCCTCAGAGTTCGTCGAGATGGCTATCGAGGAATATCCTGTCACGTCTGCCTCGGTAGTGCTGCTCATGATGGCGGCGATCGGGGCATTGGGCTTCGTCCGCATCGGCATGGCCCCGCAGAAGCAGAAGCTCGGTACGGGCCGCTTTGCCACTAGAACCGAGAAAGCCCGCGCTCGCAAA
>JBAUIB010000492.1:0-7907 GCA_049680585.1 Phormidesmis sp. | reverse complement strand
TGCCGGTCTGATTGCCGCCGGTGCGATCGCTTTTGCACTTCGTAGCCGTGGCCCTGACTACGACCTAGATGCGCTCACCGTCATCGCTAGCCAGGAATCGATTACGATTCGCATCACCGCCAGCGGGACCATCGAGCCGGTCCGTACGGTCAACCTCAGCCCCAAAAATGCCGGTGTGGTCGAGGCGCTTTTCGTTGAGCAAGGCGATCGGGTGGCCCAAGATCAGGTGATTGCCCGCATGGACAGCGAACAAATCGACGCGCAAATTGTCCAGAGTGAAGCCAGCGTTGCCGAGGCCCGCGCCCAGCTAGACGAAGCCCTACGCGGAGCCACTCGCACCGATATCCGCCAGGCCGAAGCCAGCGTCAGTCAAGCTCGCGCTCAGCTAGAAGACGCCCGCGCCCGGCTTGTCCTCGCTGAAGACGAAGCCGCTCGCAGCCAGCGCCTGTTCGAGCGCGGGGCTATCTCCCGCAGCGATCTAGACCGGGCCCTGAGCGACAGCCGCAGCGCCAGTGCCGTGGTCGATCAGTCTCTCGCCCGCCTTGACGAAGCCGAACAGCGCCGCCTCGATGCGCAAAACGGCAGCGACAGCGAAACCATTGCTCAAGCCGAAGCCCGCCTCACCCGCACCCAAGGCCAGCTCCAGGCTGCTCAGTCCCAGCTCGCCGACACCCAAATCCGCGCCCCCTTCGCGGGCATCATTACCCAGCGCTTCGCCTCAGAAGGGGCTTTTGTAACGCCGACTGCCACGGCCTCGGATGTGACCTCTGCGACCTCCACTGCCATTGTTGCGCTTGCCAGCGGCCTAGAGGCGATCGCCGAAGTCCCCGAAGCCGATATCAGTAAGATTAAAGTCGGTCAGTCTGTTGAAATTCAGGCCGATGCTTTCCCGGAAGAAACCTTTGAAGGCCGGGTTAAGCTAATCGCACCGGAAGCGATTGAGCGACAGAATGTCACCGTTTTTCAGGTGCGCATTGAGCTGCTGACAGGTACAGACCAGCTTCGCTCCAATATGAATACCACGGTCGCCTTTATCGGCGATCAGCTAGGCAACGCGCTGGTGATTCCAGCCGTCGCTGTAATTACCCAAAGCGGCGAAACCGGCGTCCTCGTGCCGGATGAGGGATCAGGGCAGGCGCAGTTTGAACCAGTTGTATTGGGCTCTCAGGTGGGCGATCGCATTCAGGTACTCGACGGACTAGAGGCGGGCGATCGCGATTTCATTGACCTACCGCCGGGCCAGAGTGTTGAAAACCTTACTTTTGGCCGGGGGAGAGGCGATCGCGGGTCAGACTCGCAGTAGCTATTCGCCTGGTTAGAGTCTATCTCTTGAGATCTATTTCTTGAGGTCTATTTCTTTAGAATCTATTTTCCCTGTGTCGAGGGAGAGATGTCTTGACGGGCTGCTTTTCCCTATGGTTAAAGCGATACAGCTATCCGCTGTCAACCCGCAGAACGCACAGCTTAGCAGGACGCTTTTATGAACTCTCAAAGAATATCTGTTTGTCAAACCGATGAGCTGCGCGATGGAGAAATGCGGCAGTTCTCGGTGGCTGACAAAGAGATTTTAGTGGCCAAAAGTGAAGGCAAGTTTTGGGCGATCGCCGCGCATTGCTCTCACTATGGTGCGCCGCTAGTCGATGGGGTGCTGCAGGGCGATCGCGTTGTCTGCCCTTGGCACAATGCCTGCTTCAGTGTGCAATCTGGCGTGCAGCTTGAGCCCCCTGGCTGCGACGATCTCGCGCAATATGCGGTCGAGGTAGACTCAGGCGCACTCTACGTCAAACTGCCTTTACCTGAATCAGAACAGCTCACCCCTGATCTAGGCCAGCAGGATTCCCAGCAAGATCAGCGCACCTTTGTGATTGTTGGCGGTGGCGCGGCAGGTAGTAGCGCCGCCCAAATGCTCCGACAAGTTGATTTCAAAGGCCGGATTGTTTTGCTAACAGATGAGAGCAAACTTCCTTATGATCGTACCAAGTTAAGCAAAGCCTACTTGCAGAGCGACAGTGATCCGAGCGATGAAGATAAAAGCGCGGACTTACTTCGCTCAACTGACTTCTATAAACGCTATGACATTGAGGTCAAAACTCGCGCCACTGTCACTAAGCTAGACGTGCAATCGCAACAGATTACGTATGGAGATAACCAGACGATTCGCTATGATTCGCTCCTGATCGCAACTGGCGGCAAGGTGAAGAAAATGCCGATGGACGGAGCCGATAAGGGTAACGTTTTTACGCTCCGCAATGCCCAGGATGCTCGCGCAATCTTGAAAGCCGCTGAAAGTGCGCAGCGGGCTGTCGTAGTGGGGACGGGCTTTATCGGGATGGAAGTCGCGGCTAGCCTCAGGCAGCAAGGGCTAGAGGTTACGGTGGTCTCACCTAACAAGGTCCCTTTTCAAAAAGTGTTGGGAGACTCGGTGGGCAAGCTATTTCAACAAGTTCACGAGTCTCACGGCGTGCGGTTTAAGCTGAACTGTAAGGCAACAGCCTTTAAAGGAGAGAGTACGGTTGAAGCGGTCGAGCTAGATAATGGCGAGACGCTGAGCGCTGATATGGTGGTGGTCGGTATTGGCGTGGAGCCTGCGACTGACTTTATTGAGGGACTTAAGCTGAATGAGGACGACAAGAGTATTTCGGTGGATAAGTATTTGCGGGCTGCGCCGGGCGTGTATGCCGCAGGTGATATCAGCCAGTTTCCTCACTTCCTGACGGGCGATCCGGTCCGCATTGAGCACTGGCGGCTGGCGATGCAGCAGGGTCGTACGGCTGCTTGTAATATGGCCGGGCAAGAGGTGCCCTTCGGCGCTGTTCCCTTCTTTTGGACTGGGCAGTTTGATCTGAAGCTGCGCTATGTTGGCCATGCGGAAGACTATGATGATGTGATTGTTCAAGGGAGCCTAGCAGACAAATCTTTTTTGGCGTTTTATGTGAAGGCGCAGCAGGTGTTGGCGGTTTCTGGAATTGGACAGGATCGGGCGATCGCTGCTATTTCAGAGCTCATGCGTTTAGGCAAAATGCCTGCTGCAGATGCTCTCAAGCAAACAGACATAAACTGGGTGGAGCAGCTTGAAGATTAGGAGTGAAGATTAAATAAAAATGTCGATCTTGCATAAATCTCAGAGGTCCACTCTACGAGAAGAGCAAGCTCTACATCCCCTAACGCCTTCTTCCAAGCTTGGGAGAAGGGAAATATGAATCCGGACTCCTCTCTCTCAAATTGTATGTGTTTAGCGTTGGGTTTTAGGATGCGGATGTAAGAGGAAGAGAAGGGGATTTCCTCCCCTGCACCCCTCCTCTTGCTGGGTGGCTTTAAATTCTGCCTGGGGTCCTAACTCCCCCAGACCCCCCGAAAGGGTTTTCTGGTGGGTGTTTGGGGATTTTGTTTTAGTTGAGGAATTGATTACTTCTATGAGTTTTGCGCTTTACGCTGAACGCGCACTCTCAAGTTTGGGAGGGGGACGGCGGGAAGTTGTAGATCTTATTCTTTTGTTTCTGTTGGGTGTAGGTTTCTGTTGGACGTATTTTTCTGTTGGGGTAGACCAGCAGCCATTCGTAGGCATCAAGACATCTTATCTGTGACAAAAGTCATTAAAATTGGTGACTTTCTGCTACGGAAAGCCAGTGGCAGCATCGCTAGAGTACTAGGGTATTCACGCGTGGTTAGGTTGGATGCGTTATCTACACAGCCTTTTGTTCACAGGTATGCTAGCAGGGCTGACTTTTTTTCCTGCTAGGGCCACAGGGCATGATTTTTTTAGCAGCCAACTTGCGCGGCCCTTAAATACACAGAAACCCAGACAGGAAATCCAACAGGAAACTAGTATGACTGCAACTTTAACTGCTGACTCATCGACTGACGCACTGCTGCTACCGGCGGCAGTTACCCAAATCGATACTTATCTAAATGCTCTCTTCGAGATGGGTCGGTTTTCGGGCACTGTTGCTATCACTCAAGGTGAAGCAGCTACGGTCACTCGCAGCTATGGCCTAGCTAATCGAGCCCATCAGGTCGCCAATGCCCCAACAACCAAATTCCGGATTGGGTCAGTCACTAAGCAATTTACAGCGGCTGCTATTCTTCAACTAGCAGAAAAAGGGCAACTAGATGTGCAGGCACCTGTCTCTACCTATTTACCCGACTATCCGAATGGCGATCGCATCACTGTTCATCATCTCCTCACGCACACGGCTGGGATTAGTGAATATCTAAATCCCGAGGTCTTTCCAGACCTGCTCGAATGGATGCGGCAGCCCTCCTCTCTCGATCAGCTAGTTGATCGCTTCAAAGATCTGCCGCTTGAATTTCAACCTGGAGAGAAATTTAGCTACAGCAACTCAGGATACGTGCTCTTGACGCAAATTATTGAAGCTGTGTCGCGCCAGCCCTATGCTGATTATCTGCAGGCTAACTTCTTTGATCCTTTAGGCATGAGCGACACAGGTTATGAAGTGCCGCAAATGGTCATTGACAATCTGGCGCAGGGGTATTTGTTTGTGGGCAATGACATGTACATTCAGGCTAGCCCGGTTGATATGAGTATTCCTCAAGGGGCAGGCGGGCTGTATTCGACTGTAGAAGACTTGAGTCTTTGGACCCAATGGCTGCATCGCGAGAGTGAAGAGTCCTCTGTGCTGAGTAAAACGGCCAAAGCAACGCTGATGACACCGATAGTGCCGATGGCAGCTGAAGAGAGTTCTGAGGCTTTTTATGGGTACGGGCTGGTGAGAGACACCCATTTCGGGCGGCAGCGTGTTCATCACAATGGTGGTATTAGTGGGTTTGCCAGCTCTGTGGCCCATTACCCTGACGAAACGCTGACGATTGTCGTTTTATCCAACTTTGAGACGGCGGTGCCCGCTCGCATTATGGAAGATTTAGCAGCGATCGCCTTCGCAGAACTCTATGAAATACCTCAGCCGTTAGAAGCGATAGAGCTTGACCCCGCAATTTACGAGCGCTATGTGGGCACCTACCAGCTCTTACCTGAAATGCAGGTGACTATTCGAGTGGTGGAAGGCCAGCTAACCGCACAAGCGACCGATCAAGAATCCTTCGTACTGTATCCAACATCAGAGACAGACTTCTTTGCAGAAGTCGCTGATATTACGGTGACGTTTTCTCTTGACGAAGCAGGCACAGAAGCAGATGCAGCGGTCGGGCTAACGCTGCGACAAATGGGGCAAGAATTGTTTGCACCCAAAAATTAGCGCCTGATTTAAAGCAGGTGTTGATGAGCCCAGAGGGCAGCTTGAGTGCGATCGCGCACATCCAACTGGCAAAATATATTAGTCAAATGGTTTTTAATCGTGCCTTCAGTTAGGTTGAGAGCTGTCGCAATTTCACGATTGCTTTTTCCTTCTCCCAGACTCCTGAGAATATCTAATTCTCTCGCATTAAACTGCGCTTCGTAGGCTGACTTTTCTCTGGCGGTATCGCCGCTGAGCTGAGAAAACACTTTGGGTGCAATGGTGGGCCCAAGCTGACTGTACCCTCGGTGTAAGTTGCGAATCGCTGCTGCGACCTCTCGCGAGGGAGTGCTTTTTAACAGATAGCCCAGGGCCCCGGCTTGCAGCGATTGAAAAACATATTCGTCATCGTCAAAGGTGGTGAGAACTAAAATTCGAATCCAAGGATAGCGCGTATGAATCGCTTGTGTGGCTTGCACACCATCGCAAATGGGCATACGCACATCCATCAGCACAACGTCTGGCTGAAGATCGGCGCTCAGTGCGATCGCCTCTTGTCCATGATTGGCTTCGCCGACGATCTCAAGATCCGCTTCTAGCGAGAGCAATGAAGAGAGAGCCTGGCGAAAAATAGGCTGATCGTCAGCTAGTAACAGTCTAATGATGGGTTGAAGCATGGGGGATTGTTATCTGTAAGCGAGTTCCACGGCCAGGATGGCTGGTGATTTGGAAGAGGCCATCTATCGCTTGCGATCGCTCTCGCATGCCTCTTAGTCCAAACCCAGTAGCTGGCGCGGTGGGGTCAAATCCAATGCCATCATCTTCAATACAAATGGCAATTCCTTTAGCCGTAGGCTCACCCCTCAGCCAAATCCTCTGCGCTTTGCTGTGTCTGCGAATATTTTCTAGCGCTTCTTTGACAATACAGTACAGCTGATGGCTGGTTTGAAGCGGTAGCTCAGGCAAGTCAATTTTACTCTCTACGGTTAGTGCCGCATCAGAGTTGAAGGGTTCTATCAAATGAGCCAGCGCCGCATTCAGATCGAAAGCCGCTTCTCGCATGGTAGAAACTGCTCGACGCACCTCCTGAACCGATTGACTGGCCAGCAGTTTGGACGTGCTTAGAGCTTGGTGAACTCGCCCGGTGTCTTTCTCATAAAGTCTCTGTGCTAGCTCTAGTTGAACATCTAAAGAGGTAAGGGTGTGCCCTAGTGAATCGTGAATATCGCGAGCAATGCGGGCGCGTTCTAAGTCTGCGGCTAGTAGCTCCACTTCTTTGGTCAAAGCAGCCTCGCGTTGGCGACTTTTGCGCTCAGAAATAATTGTCAAGCAGAGAAAGATGATGAGTGAATTTGCTGCAATAAAAATAGAGGTGCTGTTCAGGACAGCGTCCGCCACCTGAACCGGCAGCGGGATAGCATAGAGGGCTTCTATATCTGCCTGCACGACTTCGATAGGCTGTGACAAATAGTCTACAAAGTAATGGGTTATGGCTATCTGCCAAGCAATACCAGAAGCAATTACCGTAAAAATCACCTCCCGCCTGCTCAGCAAAAAACAACTTTTCACCAGCACGAACCACAAGATCAGATCTAAGCCCCAGTCAGAAAATAATCTTGTCGCCAAGAGTGCGCCGATTTCTATCCAAATGTAGGCCCGTCTTTGCCACAGCGATCGCTCTAGCGGAAAGCGAAAGCTCAGCGCTACCAACAGACTCAATACACCAAAAACTAAGTAGTCGCCGCTGGCAACCTCGTAGCCTAAAGGTTCATACAGCAGTGGAAACAGCATCCGTAGCGAGGGTATCCCTAAAGAAATCCACTCTATGATTCTCAAAATCTTGGGGATAGAGGGGGAAGTCGTCAAGATTGCCTGAGACGCTTTGAGAGTCATTGCAGAAGTCACGGCGATGGCTACATTTTTTTACGAGCTGTTTCTTTGCGAGCTATGCTTGGGCGGCAGATGTCAGATTTTATCAAAGTCGCCTGACGATAACCATGACAAAAGTCATCTCGCCTCAACCTCGATTCCCACTCGTTCACTCGCAGAGGCTACATCGATTTACCTGCCGCCATCAGCACCTGAACTAAGCCATTGACAATGCGATCGCGATCCATCGGCAAAATCTCACCGCCGTCCATCACATGTTGAATAATTGTGTAGTGCACCAAAGAACCCACAAATATTTGCGCGGCAATCAGCGGATCAGAAAAGTTGAGCTGAGGTTGAGACGCGATATAGGCAACGAGTCTCTTTAGCAACGGCTTTTGGATATCGCGCACGAAAGTCTGTGACAGCTCAGGAAATCGCCCCGACTCGCCAATAATCATCCTCATTAGCGTCAACAGCATTTGGTTTTTAGAAAATTCTTCTAGCACTGAAGTGGCGAGGTTGCGTAAAACGTCGTCAGGCGGCACCTGCGTTTCAGGCGTCATTGGCAAGCTTGACAGCATCTGATTGCTGATCTGAGTCATTTGTTGGATCAGGGCAATGAACAATCCTTCTTTGTTTTTAAAGTAGGTGTACAGCGTGGGTTTAGAGACGCCTGCGGTTTTGGCAATGCGATCCATGCTGGCCGCTGCGTAGCCCTGCGTTGCAAATACCTCGAGCGCTCCGAGCAAGATCGTGTTCGCCTTTTCTGATTGATTGCTGAGGGGAGGATGACTAGGCGGTACTGATTGCTGCATGGAGCGATTCACAAATTTCAAGGTCTCT
>JBAUIB010000491.1:0-6320 GCA_049680585.1 Phormidesmis sp. | reverse complement strand
TTCTGCGTGATTTACCTCAAGCACCGACTAACCAAGCCCTTCTGCAAAGCGTTCGGGCATCGAATGTGTTGGGTATTGTTCGCCTGGAAGATGCCAAAGCAAACAGCGAACTTGTACCACCGTTAGCTGGGATGAGTCCCGAACAAGTAAGCTTTAGTGATGTTATGGTCGATCCAGATTTTCGAGTGCGGCGAGCCCTCATTCTAGACTTTATCGACCAGCAGCCGATTTTCTCTCTGAGCGCTGATCTAGCGATTCGCTATTTGGCAGAGTATCACCAGATTCGTCCGAATGACGGTGATGTTTTAGCCCTACAGGGCAGCCAGTTTGAGCCGATTACGCCGACCTTCGGCGGTTACCAAAGTGCTGATACGAGCGGCTATCAGCTGTTCATGCGCTATCGCTCATCGCAGAATGTTGCCGCTCGACTAAGCTTTAGCGATGTATTGAACAACACCTTTGATCCGGCGCTCGTCAAAGACAAGATTGTTTTAATTGGCTCAACCGCGACCAGTAGTCGCGATCTGTTTTTAACACCCTATAATGCGGGGGGCGATCGCGCGCAAATGCCGGGCGTGATCGTGCATGCTCAAATTCTCAGCCAAATTCTTTCAGTCGTACTAGAGGGCAAGCCGCTCCCTTGGGCCTGGCCAGACTGGGCAGAAATCACCTGGATTGTGGCCTTAACCGGCACTGGTAGCGTTTTAATGGTACTTACCCAGCGCGGGCCAGTGTTGATCGCTTTTGGCGTCAGTGGCTTGGCTATTACCTATCTAGTCAGTCTAGTGAGCTTTCAATTGGGGGGCTGGGTGCCGGTAGCGGCCCCGATGAGCGCGTTTTTTCTCTCGGCTGCGGGCGCTCGCATTAGTAAGAGCTATCAGCGCCGCCATTGGGAAGCGCGCCAGTAAGACAGCTAGCGCAAAAGATCCAGCCAGCGATATCCGCGTTACTTTCTTCGTCCGTCTACTTTTTCTAAGCTATGCGCATCCGCTTGGGTGAACAAGGAAATCCCAATGGGCTCGTTCTCTAAACTTTCCAGCGAAACCTGCTGCGCCAAAGACACTGGCTCGCCCAGCAGCGTTTCAGCAACGCTGTTGATTCCTGGCAAATCTTCGCAGTACCACCAGCAGACGACCCACACACGAGAGGCTATCTCTCTTGAAAGCTGCTGTCGGATATAGTCTGGCTCGAGGTGCTGGACAGTCGGAGGCCGGTCAATGGTGACTAAAGATGCCTCGCCGCGGTAGTAGCGGGGAAAGGAGTACTCGTAATACAGCGGCAGTGAATAGTAGACAACAACATCTCCTGATTGCGCTGAGCGCTCTACTATCTCAGCCGCCCGTTGCCAATGGTTGCGATAGTGAAAGGGGCCGTAGTAGTCCTTGAGACTGCCGCCTACCCCAATGATGTAGAGGGCTGCGATCGCAGTTTTAAGCTTCGGCCAGCGGGATAGCTGCACAAATCCTGTGGCAATGAGCAGCAGATAATAGGGCGCAAACCCCAGTAAATAGCGAGGAAACCAAACAGAGTTAGCCCGATAAGATACTGCTAGCATCGCGACAGACGGAACTAGCGCCCATGCAACTAGCGCCGCCTCACCAAATGAGCGACGGCGGCGCATTCGCATTAGCGAAAAGCCTAGAAGTCCTAGCAAAATTAAGGTCAGAGCCGCATAGAAAAGCAGATAACCATTCAAATATGAAAAGAAATGGCCCAGCAGCTGCGTATCGTCGAGCTGATCGTTTGCTAGTTCAGTGCTTGACTGACCTTCTAGCAAATATCGCAGCGGCCAATAGAGTGAAAACTGCGTCACCATACCGAAGATCTGAAGCAGACCTGGTCTGGAATAGTCCGCCACCTGACTTTCTAAAAATCGTTCAGTCGCACCGCCCGTAATTTGGGTAAGTAACGTCGGTAGCGAGCCGATCAGGATAACTATTCCCCCCGCGAAAAACCGACGCCACGTCCGCGGTCGCCGCCACCAGCGATAGCTGACTAGAATCGCGTCAGGCAGCAGCAGCAGCAAGTTGAGCGGAGTCGTCAGTATCGCTAGCCAGCGGCTGATTACCCATTGGCTGATTGGCCCCAGCTGAGGGTGAGACCGTTGAGTATGAGAGAGCCCCTGACTTAACGCTAGTGTTCCAGCCAAGCTCAAAAAGCTGCTCAGGCTATACATTCGAATTTCTTGCGAATGATTGATAAATAGCGGGGAAAGCGCCATCAGCAGAGCCGCGATTAGCCCTGTCTGCCGGTTGAGCAGCTGATGGCCGAGTCGATAGATCAGCCAGACGCTGCCGATACCAAAGACTACGGCAAGCGATCGCAGCCATACATCGCTACTCCCCAACCGCAGCCACAGATTCAGCAATATAAAATAGAGCGGCCGGTGCGCGCGCGGCTGCTCCCAAAAGTGGTCTGCATCCAGCAGGCTCATCATTTCATCAACCCACAGTCCTTCCTCGCCGAGCTGATAAAAGCGCAACGCCGCTGCAATGACTAAAACGGCCACCAGCGACCATGATTGCCTCCATTCTTCGGGGGTAACTAATGGTTTGGCCCACCGAGTGAGTCGATGAATCAGCCAATGAAGCGCACTATACATAAGCGGTATGCCTTAAAAAATTGAAGGCATAGGCGTAAGCTGACTCGCCTTGCCATGATCTAGAGGCGGAAATTGAGCTTGCTAAAACGGTTTATCGCTGGAATAGATGCAGATGTGTCCTCATACTACAGCCCGACTCAGTGTAAGCCGCTATTCGGGATAGACAAGACTTATAGTCTTCGGGTAACTTATAAGAAACTGATCGGTCTGTTTAGAGTCAGAACCATCAAAGAGCCATTGGAATTTAGAGCCGCATGTCGAAAGCTCAGGCCACGAAACGACGCATTATTGAGCAGGCTGCCGCACTGTTTAATCAGCAGGGGTACGCGGGTACGTCTGTAGCTGATCTGATGCGGGCGACAGGGCTGAAAAAAGGAGGGCTGTATAACCACTTTCGCAGTAAAGATGAGATTGCGCTGGAGGCATTTGATTTTGCGGTGAACCTTATGCAGCAAGAGTTTAGAGGCGCTCTGAAGGGGAAACGGCACGCGGTGGATCGGCTGATGGCTGTTCTGAGTGTGTATGCGCAAATGTCGGAAGCGCCGCCTGTTTCGGGGGGCTGTCCAATTTTGAATACGGCGGTGGAGAGCGACGATACGCATCCGGCTTTGCGATCACGCGCGCAGCAGGCTGTCAATGTTTGGTGCCGGCTGTTTCAGCGAATTATTGCTAAAGGTATTCAGCGCGGTGAGCTGCGGCCCACGGTGAATGCCGACGAGGTTTCTACCGTTTTGATTTCCACGCTTGAAGGGGCGGTGATGCTCAGTAAGCTATATGGCGATGCGGCTCATTTGCAACGGGCGATCGCACACCTTGAAACCTATATTCAGCAGGAGCTGGCAACTTAAGCAACAGCTCACCTGAATCCAGGATTTGGCACACTTAATAGATGAGGAGAACCGCTATTTTTTTGCAGCCTGACAGACCGATCGGTCTTTTCCGCTGACTAAACCATGTTAAAGGATGAACTATTTATGCTGAAGCTTTACTATGCTCGACCCTCTGCCTACGCTCGCCCCGTTTGGCTTGCCCTGTTAGAAAAGCAGCTCCCGTTTGAGCTGATCCCGGTTAATTTGGGCGGTGCACAGTTCGATTCGGCTTTTCTAGCTATCAATCCGTTTAGCCACGTACCGGTTTTAGTCGATGGCGACTTCCGTATCATTGAATCGCTCGCCATTTTGGACTATCTCGAAGCCCAGTATCCAGAGCGATCGCTGCTCCCATCCGACCCAAAATCCTTAGCCAAGGCGCGAATGGTACAGCTAGTAGCATTGAACGAGCTTCTGCCTACTATTTTCAGGCTCGTTGCCCACGACAAAGCCTCTATAGAACACGAATACGCCCGACTGAAGGCAATGAATGCGCTGAGTTTTTTAGAGTCTTTATTAGGCGATTCTCTTTATTTTGCGGGCGAGCAGCTAACGTTAGCAGAGATTGTCGCCGGGACGCTGGTGCCTTTGGTGACGGGGCTCGGCGTTAACCTGGCTGACTATCCGAGGCTGCATACCTGGTCTACGCAGCTATTGTTGCGCCCAAGCTGGCAGCAAATTAGCCTTAGCCCTCAAGAATGGGTCGAGCATAAGCGGCGCATGCGGGTAATTCCTAAGCTGTGGGAGCGGCGACGGCGGGAGCGGATGAAGGTGCTTT
The DNA here is from genome assembly GCA_049680585.1 of Phormidesmis sp. Lineage (GTDB taxonomy): Bacteria > Cyanobacteriota > Cyanobacteriia > Phormidesmidales > Phormidesmidaceae > Phormidesmis. The sequence goes on along the minus strand of JBAUIB010000491.1, from coordinate 2,071 downwards.
CTCAGGATTTAGTCAAAGGCGCTGGCGAGGGATTAGGGGCCGCAGCTGAGGCGTGATAGTCTGACAATTTGGGACTGGCAAGTTGGGAAATGTCGCGCTTTAGCAAGATAGTTCTATGCGCATGAATACGCTACGATTTAGGCAAAATTAACGAAAGGAATTGTACTCTTATGGCGGACAAAATCGTAAAGACAGACGAAGAATGGAAGGCTCAGCTCACCCCTGAGGCATATCAAGTAACCCGCAAGGCCGGGACAGAGCGTGCGTTTACGAGCCCTTTGAATAACAATAAAACCGAAGGCATTTACCGCTGCGTGTGCTGTAATTCTGAACTGTTTAACTCTGAAACGAAATTTGACTCCGGCACGGGTTGGCCAAGTTTTTACGCGCCCAGTGAGCCTGAGAATATTTTGAATAAAAAAGATTTTAGTCACTTTATGATTCGCACGGAGACGACCTGCGCGGTGTGCGATGCTCACTTGGGCCATGTCTTTAACGATGGTCCTAAGCCGACCGGTAAGCGCTACTGCATGAACGGGGCGGCGCTTGCTTTTGAAGCGGTTGATGTCGATGGCGATGGCAAAGTTAAAGGCGGCTCTGCTCAAGCGGTCAGCTAGCGGATGCGCCTGAACGTTCATATTCGAGGGGCTACCGGCGGATTTCCGATTCTCTGCCTGCACGGCCATCCAGGTAGCGGCGAGGCGATGGATGTCTTTACCGATGTTCTTGCCGAGCAATTTAGAACCTACGCGCCAGATCTGCGGGGCTACGGACGCAGCCGCACGGCCTATCCGTTTGAGATGACTCGCCATCTAGAGGATTTGGATGAGCTGCTGGGCCAGTACAAAATAGACCGCTGTATCGTGCTGGGCTGGTCGCTGGGCGGCATTCTCGCGATGGAGCTGGCGTTGCGGCGACCGGATGCGGTACGCGGCCTGATTTTGATTGGGACGGCGGCAAGGCCGAGAGGCTCTCATCCGCCGATTACCTGGCAAGACAACGTGCTCACAGGTATAGCCGGTACGCTCAACTGGCTGCTACCCGCGTTTCCAGGTGCGATCGCCCTTGGCCGAAAGTCTCTTTTTCGCCATCTGATTCGTCAGCACACGCCCGGTGCGTATCGCTATTTAGCCCGGCGAGGCGCGCCGGCTTATGTGCGTACCAGTCGTCAGGCAGAAGCCGCTTTGTCCCAAGCGATTCGAGCGGGCTACAACCGACTGCCAGATATTAAAGACTTGGCAATACCGGGCCTGATGCTATGTGGGGAGTGCGATCGCCATATCACGGCCAAATCCAGCTTGGAAACCGCTCGCGCTTTACCGCTCTGTGAAGTGCACTGCTACCCAGACACAGCGCATCTTTTCCCCTGGGAAATTCCAGATCGTGTCAATGCAGACATTTCTTGCTGGTTAGATGAGCACGCCGCTATCTGGCAATAAGCCCCTGGCCATCAGTATCTGGCACCAATACCTAGTAATCAACACCTGGCAATCAGCACTTGGACCTGAGCGACTCCAGCATCGGCCTATTCAGCCTTCCAAACCTTTTGCACTTACAAAGACATCACAAACTCTAATGACCATCAACACACCAGACTGGGTGAAGCATGCTGTTTTCTATCAGATCTTTCCAGATCGGTTTGCACGTACGACTCGAGATCTGCCACCAGAAATGCAGGTGCCATTAGAGCCCTGGAACAGCCCGCCGACCTTCGAGGGCTATAAAGGGGGTGATCTGTGGGGCGTTGCCGAGAAGCTAGACTATCTGCAAGATTTGGGCATCACGGCCATTTACTTTACGCCTATTTTTCGCTCGGCGAGTAACCATCGCTACCATACCCACGACTATCACTGTGTCGATCCGCTGCTGGGCGGCGATGAGGCTTTTTTTGAGCTGTTGGACGCCGCTCACGCGCGCGATATAAAAGTTGTTCTAGATGGCGTGTTTAACCATGCCAGTAGAGGCTTTCACTACTTCAACGATATCCTAGAAAATGGGCCGCATTCTCCTTGGCTCGACTGGTTTCAAGTGAAGAAATGGCCTCTATCTGCTTACGATGGTGACAAGCCTG
>JBAUIB010000490.1:0-5025 GCA_049680585.1 Phormidesmis sp. | reverse complement strand
CAGTATCTGCTTGAGCGCTTTATTCGCAAGTTAGAATTAGACGAGACTTTGATTAAATCTCATCCCAACTACCAGGGGCTGTGTGAGCATGGGGTGCTTGTCTCGTAATTCTGTCCGGAGTATTGTTCATATATTTGATCAGGCGATTCGTGTAGGCGATCGCAGCAAATGCCTTCCTGTTACGGGAATTTCGTAGGCGATCGCCTTTCAGCCTGCAAGGGTGATCGCTACGACACTCTTACCCGTTTAGTCAAAATGGCCATCACCTCATTGCCCCTGCCGGTAGAAGCAGGCTGACTCCAATCGTTTACTTCGGCGTAGCCTAGCTTGTGCAGGTGGTGAATGGTAGCGCGCACCGATGGCAATGTGCCAAAGATCATATGGCGCACAGGTTCGGCATGGCTAGGATTGCTGCTCCCGCTGCCATCTGGCGGTAATGAACAGAATGCTGCTGTAGAATGAGCAACAGAATCTGTGGACGCGGATGCGCCCTGACTAGAAGAGATAAACATGAGATCTGGTCTCCGATTTGTTCTTGTTTACGTTTTCGGTAGGAAACCAGAACTTCTAATATCTGGCCACATTGTCTACCAGGAATAAATCTGCTGAGATTTTTGGTTCACAGCAGCAATGTGGCGCGCTACTGTACGAATGCATCCGCCCATTAGCGTCGTCCTTAGCTGTGTCCGCAGAAGGTGTGGTGAAAATCGGGGCAGCTAAGGTACGCTTATCCCTAGCCCACGGGATTCTCGTGCAATCCTCCGGGTCAGCCGTCGGTATGGTGGTAGGACACCTGCCGATGGCGCTGAAGACAAAATGAGTTCTGAAGGACAGATCGTGATCGGCATCACAACCCTAGTTATTGAAGATAGGCTGATTTTTGATGCGCGTCAAGCGATCAGATGAGGACAGCGGGCGATCGCCGCAAATGCCTTCATGTCGTCGAGGGGAACTGTGTGGGCGAATCGGCTTCACGACTCGCTAGCGCTGTGCGCAAGTCTCCATCGCTCTGCGCCAATGCCACTTCTGCCGCCGCCTTATCTAGCCCAGCCAGATGCATGACCAGCGCTACCTTCACCTGCAAGTCGCTTTTATCTAGCAGTTCACCCGCCGCCGCTCTGTCTAGCTCAGTTAGATCTTGGAGAATGCGAATAGCGCGATCGCGCAGCTTTGTATTGGTCACCGCCACATCGACCATCCGATTGCCATACACCTTGCCTAGCTTCACCATCACCCCCGTTGAGAGGATATTCAGCGCCAGCTTAGTCACTGTGCCTGCCTTGAGCCGAGTCGAGCCTGCCAGCACTTCCGGCCCGACAATCAGCCGAATATCGACATCCGCCTCTACCGGCACCTGCTCAGCCGGTACACAGGCGATAAAAATCGTCGCCGCCCCACACTGCCGCGCCGCCTGCAAAGCGCCGTGCACATAGGGCGTTGTTCCCCCTGCCGTAATGCCGACCACCACATCGCGCTTAGTCACCCGGTGATCCAGAATGGCCTCATTACCGGATTCTGCGTCGTCTTCCAATGCCTCCGAGCTTCGCAGCAGAGCCGCCGCACCGCCCGCTAAAATGCCCTGCACCAGCTCCGGCGGGGTACAAAACGTCGGCGGACACTCAGCCGCATCGAGTACGCCGAGCCGTCCGCTAGTACCTGCGCCCACATAAAAGAGCCGTCCGCCCGCTCGCAAAGACGCCGCTGTCAGGTTGATGGCTTGAGCTAACGCTGTTCTTTGTGATGCGATCGCCTCCACCGTTTGCTGATCTTCTTGATTGAACACATCCACCATTTCTAGCGTAGAGAGCTCGTCTAGGTTCTGGCTATTGGGATTGTTCTGCTCAGTTAACAGATGGCCCCGATCTTTCATATCACTCATCACTGCTCACAGCTTATAGACTCTTTTATCACCCGCTTACAACAGCTTTTCTAACTGCTGGCGAATTCGATCCATTTCATCTGAAGAGGCATCTTGGATACTCCCTTTAAGGCTCACTTCCGGCTCGCCTTCTGGGCTCCAGGTCGTACTCTCTACCGTCTTTTCAGGCGGCATCAACAATGTTCCATCTGGTACATTCACCGCCTCATAGCCTGCACTCTCACAAAACTCTTCAATCTCTTCTGCTTCAAACGCCTCTACCGATGCTGGCGGAAAATCTTGCGCCTCTAGCAGCCCACCAAAGCGAACCGCATCGTCTTCCACCTCAAACATCAGCACCAGATGGCGACCCTCCACCTGCAAAGAATGAATTCCCTCATTTTCAGTGCGGGCATTAAACAAAACGACGTAGACAGACATGATGGCGAATAATTAGTTTTATGTATTCTTAAAATGATACAGATGATCGCGCGGTGGCTATTAAAAAGGGCGATATTAAAAGGAACCTACCCTCGAAAGAATACAGCCGTCATTCTAAGATAGTAGGGTTTTTCACATTTCTCGGCGATACCTATGGCAACCTTCCTCCTTGAAGTCGGCACCGAAGAACTCCCTGCCAGTTTTGTCAGCGAGGCGATCGCCCAGTGGAAAGCAACGATACCCGCCGAACTCGAAGCAGATGCACTAACCCACGACGGCCTAGACTTCTACGGTACGCCGCGCCGTCTAGCGATGCTGATCAGCGGCCTGCCCGAGCGTCAGCCAGACCGGGAAGAAGAAGCCAAAGGCCCACCCGCCAAAGCCGCCTTTAAAAATGGCAAACCGACTAAAGCGGCCACCGGCTTTGCTGCCTCGCGCGGGGTTAGCGTCGAAGATCTTGAAATTCGCGATACGGGCAAAGGCGAGTTTGTCTTTGTCCAGCAGAAAATTCCGGGGCGGCTGACGGCTGAGCTATTGCAGGAAAAGGTGCCCGACTGGATTCTCGGCCTAGAAGGGGCGCGCTTTATGCGCTGGGGCGATGGCGAGGTGAAATTTCCTCGGCCCATTCGCTGGCTGGTGACGCTGCTAGATGAGACGCTGCTGCCAGTGAAAATTGAGAATGGATCTGAAGTGACGATGAGCGATCGCACCACGTACGGTCACCGCGTCCTGCACCCCACGCCGATTCAAATCGAGCGTGCTCAAGACTATGTTGCCGATCTAGAAGCCGCCTACGTATCCGTCGATCCAGCCGTTCGTGAAGAGACCATTCTTCAGCAGGTCGCAGCGGTTGCAAAAACGGTTGATGGCCACGCGGTCATCAAGCCCGAGCTGCTTGCAGAAGTGGTCGATTTGGTGGAATGGCCCACCGCCATCATCGGCAAATTTGACGACGAATTTTTAGACCTGCCGCCTGAAGTCACGATTACTGAAATGGAGAGCCATCAGCGCTACTTTCCGGTTCGCCCTTCTGAAGCCAGTGATGATTTGTTGCCTTACTTTATTACTGTCTCCAACGGAGATCCGGCTAAGTCGGACGTGATCGCTCGCGGCAATGAGCGGGTGATTCGCGCGCGCTTAGCTGACGGCAAATTTTTCTATGAGGCCGACCGCAAGCAGCCGCTAGAAAGCTATGTGCCTAAGCTCGAAACGGTGACGTTTGAAGCGCAGCTTGGCTCTGTGCTCGATAAAGTTAACCGCGTTGTTCAGGTGGCTGACTATCTGGCGGAGCAGCTCGAGCTAAGCGCCAAACAAAAGCAGCAGGTGAGCCGCGCTGCCAAGCTCTGCAAGGCGGATTTGGTGACGCAAATGGTGGGTGAGTTTCCGGAGCTGCAAGGCTACATTGGCCAGAAGTACGCACTCAGCAGTGGGGAAGATGCGGCGGTGGCCGACGCCATTTATGAGCATTATTTGCCAAAAGGGGCGGGAGATAGTCTGCCGCAATCGACTATTGGTCAGGTTGTGGGGATTGCAGATCGACTCGATACGCTGGTGAGCATTTTTAGCATTGGCAAGCTGCCGAAGGGCTCGTCTGATCCGTTCGCGCTGCGACGGGCGGCGAATGCGATTGTCACCATTATTTGGGATGCGGGGTTGGGGCTGAATTTGCAAGAGGCGATCGCTCAAGTCATTACCGATTTTGCGGATGCTCGTAGCGAGGTGGATGCCAGTACGCTTACTCAGCAGCTCAGCAGCTTTTTCTCTCAGCGGGTGCGATCGCTGCTGCAAGATGAGCAGACGATGGAGAAAGCGATTGATTACGATCTGGTGAATGCCGTGTTTGGTGAAGAGGCGGACTATCAGGCGCGGGCGCTGGCAGATGTGTTGGATGTACGCGATCGCGCTACCTTTTTGCAGACTATTCGCGACGATGGCCGACTTGCCAAGGTATATGAAACGGTCAACCGCGCTTCTAAGCTGGCGACTAAAGGCAGCTTGGGCACAGAAGCGCTCGATCCCGCGGGCGTGGTCGATCCAGATTTGTTTGAGCAGTCTTCGGAGCAGGCTTTTTACGACAGTTTGCAAACGCTGCTGCCGCAGACTCAGGCGGCTCAGGCTGAGCGCGACTATGGCAAGCTGCTAACGGGACTAGAGCAAGCTGCGCCGACTGTGGCAGATTTCTTTGATGGGCCAAATAGTGTTTTGGTGATGGCTGAGGACGATGCTGTGCGTCAAAATCGGCTGAATTTGCTGGGGTTGCTGCGCAATCATGCGCGGGTGCTGGCTGATTTTGGTGAGATTGTAAAAGGATAAGCGGATGAAGCTTAAAAGATGAAACTTAAGAATATCGATCTGCCAATGCCTGCGATAGAAGAGTTTTGCCATAAGTGGAACTTGAGCGAGCTGGCGCTGTTTGGCTCTGTGCTGCGCGATGATTTTAAGCCTGAAAGCAGCGATATCGATGTGATGGTGACTTTTCATCCAAAAGCTGAGGCCACTTTGCGAGGGTTTGATTACTTTGGCGCACTCGATCAGATAGAAGAAGAACTAAAAAGTCTGTTTGGTCGGGAGGTCGATGTGATTACTCGCGCTGGTGTTGACACGTAGATCTAAAATTAGTGCCTTAGCGCCAGCGCCGAGCAATTGCTCTACACTTGAGCATCCCTCGCAAAGAGCGCAAGTCATGGCCACCGGACGTCAGAACCAGAATCGCACCGCCATCGTCT
>JBAUIB010000489.1:0-16938 GCA_049680585.1 Phormidesmis sp. | reverse complement strand
GCCGATTCTGCTCGAACAGCTAGGCGGTCGAGTTGACTTTGACGATATTACCGTGGCGGGTGAAGAGGCCCGCCGTACGCGATTTGAGGTGCAAGGTAATCCGGCAGCGGGCGGTGAGCTGACAGTTAAAGGCGAGGTGCAGCCGATAGAAAATACCGATCCGGCAGCGTCAGACAGCGGCGATCGCAGCGCTGATTCCAGCGATCAGCCCAGCTTTAAATACGCAGCTAAGCTCGCTATTCAAGGGGACAAAGCGCCGCTAGCTGACGTGCTGAGCTTTACGCTCTCTACGATTAATCTGCCGACCAATCAGGTTTCGATTGAGTCTGGTGTGGTCAGTGGGACGACAGATATTGAAATTCGACCGGGTCTGCCGGTGGACTATGCTGGCGCGCTGGCGGTGGATAACGCTGAGATCAATACTGCGCTGCTGCCCCTACCGCTTAAAAATGTAGCGGGTCAAACTCGCTTTCAGGGCAACCAATGGAGCATTGATCGCATCAGCAGCGACTATGGTGAAATTGAGTCTGTATCTGCTCAAGGGCTACTCGATTTTGATAAGGGCTATGATCTCACCGCTGCTGTTGATGATGTCTCTGTTGAAGACTTTACTCAAACGATCACGCTAGCGCTGCCGGTCCCGACTGAAGGCGAGTTTGACGCGGTTGCAAAGGTTGTCGGGCCGCTCAAAAGTCCAGAGGTGTTAGGAACGGTCACCGCAAATCGCCCGCTTTCGGTTGATAAGCTGACGTTTACCAGTGCCTCTTCAGATTTTCGGCTTCAAGGCCAGCAGCTTTATCTCGAAGATATTGCCGCGACGCCTAACACAGGCGGATCGCTGCGGGGCTCGGGTCAGGTCCGCATCGGCCAGGGCTCACCGTTTACCTTTAATCTGGCAGGCCGCAGTTTACCGGCCAAAGAAATTGCCCAGCTCTATGGGATTGAACCCACTGTCAAACTAGGTCTGGTTGCCGCCGATGCGACCGTTGTGGGCAGCAGCGGCAAGGTAACCACGACGGTTGACTGGCGCGCACCGACAGCGCAATATCCCGGCTCGGGCGTGATTGATATTGAAGGTAGAGCGATCGCCTTTCGGGACACGCGCTTTTCAGTCGGCGGCGGCACCGTCAGCGGCTCGGGCAATTTGCTCAACGGCCAGTGGAATAGCGATCTCACCTTAGCGAATGTAGATTTGGGAGCGCTTTCTGAGACGCTGCGTGGCGATGTGAGTGGTCAGTTTCAGCTCAGTGGCAATACGGCTGATACGCGCTTGGGAGCGATCGCTGCTGATGGCAACATTGCCTTCTCCAATGGGCTGGCGACCTTTGGCCCTCAGTTCGATAGCTTGAGTGATCCGCTGACGGCGCAGGTGGCTTGGCGCGGCGAAAAAGTCGAGATTATTCAGGCAAATAGCGATCGCATTACCGCCAACGGCACGATTACGCCCATCCTTGACGGCGGTTTTCAGGGGCTGGAACGATTCGATCTCAACCTGGTCGCCCGAGACTATGGCATCAACGAAATTCCGTTTGTCACTATACCCGACGCCTTTAGCCTCGCTGGCCGCACTGACTTTACCGGTACCCTCACTGGCAAACCGGAAGCTCCTACGCTGCGCGGCAATGTTCGTCTCGCAGACCTAGTTGTCAACCGCCTGCCCTTCAACCCCCTGCTCACAGGCAGCGTCAACTACACTCCAGACAGTGGCCTCGCGCTCAATGTCGCTGGCGGCACTGACAAAATCTCGCTGGCTCTCAATCCCAACGATCAATCTACCGCTAGCGGACAGGCGGGCCCTCGTTTTGCCAACCTCAGCTTCGATATCGGCTGGCGGCAGGCATTCGCTCGCGGTCAGACTCAGGGAGATTTGCTCAGGGTAGAGGCAGGGAATTTTCCGCTTTCTGCCCTCAACTTGCCTCCGGTCGCCAGTATTGGACCGCTGCGGGGCACGCTCACTAGCGCTGATGTTGATATCAATCTTGCCAACCAAACCCTTGAAGGCGATGTTGCCATTCGTCAGCTGGGCCTGGGCTATATCGGGGCCGGGCAGCTATCGGGCCGGGTGCGCTATGCCGATAGTCTGGCGACGCTCACCGATGGCGAACTCCTGCTTAATCAAAATCTCTATACGCTTAATGGCCGCCTTGCACTTGGCGGACCAGTGCCGGTCTACAGCGCGAATGTTGAAACGCAACAAGGCGATATCCAAAATATCCTCACAGCGCTCTCTATTTATCGCCTAGAAGACTTTCGCCGGGGCATCAACCCGCCCGAGTGGATCGAAGATCCGCTGTCCCCCTCAGCTCTAGATGTCGTTCTAGATACCCGCACGACGGGCGATCCAGATGCCGCCTTGCTCGATCAGCTGCGACGTCTGGCAGAGATTCAGGCATTGCAGGCAGAAGCGGCGATCGCTGAAGCCAACAGTCCGCTGCCCCCGCTTAGAGAACTAGAAGGGCCATTTGCTGGCACCCTTCAGCTCAACGGCAGCGGCACCGACTTCAATCTAGACTTTGATCTGGCCGGGGCCAACTGGCAGTGGGGTCAAGACTACAGCGCCGAAGAAGTCGTCGCCAAAGGGAGCCTCACGCCTAACGTACTGACGCTAGAGCCCGTGCGATTTTCGTCCGTGATTGATGTCCCCATCGATCCGAGCACTGATCCGGCTATTACCCGTATTGGCGGTGCCGATGGTGCCAATGTGGGTAATGGCAGCACAGCGGTGCAATCCACCCTCACGCCAGCCGTTCAGCCGGAGCTTGCAGCTGTCAACTTAGCGGGTCAGCTGGTCTTTGGTGATCGCACTGAGCGCACCAGTAATCTGCAAGCCACGGCTGAAAACCTCAGCGTCGGCGCACTAAGTGACATCCTGCAGCTGCCGCTCGACATTGAGGGACTAGCCAATGCCAGCGCCACCTTAGGTGGTACCCTCGCCAACCCTCAATTACGAGGCTTCGCCGCCCTAGAGGCTGCCACCATTAATGAAACGCCGATTCAGACGGCTGACGCGCGCTTTCTCTATCAAAACGCCCGGCTGAGCCTGACGAGCGCCCTGACGGCCAGCACCCCCGATCAGCCCCTCACCCTCTCCGCTCAAATTCCCTATGCCTTCAACTTCATGGAAATTCAGCCAGAAAGTGAAGACATCGCTGTTGATATTAATGTCCAAGATGAAGGGCTCGCACTGCTCAACATTTTCAACCAGCAGGTGGCCTGGGAATCCGGTAGCGGTCAGGTGAATCTAACTGTCGGTGGAACCTTGAGCAGCCCTGAAATTACGGGCTTTGCGAGCTTAGACGAAGCCGTTTTGACCGCCAAAATTCTGCCGGAGCCACTGACCAATGTCACCGGCCAGGCAACGTTTTCGGGCGATCGCATCATCGTCAATACCTTACAAGGACGCTTTAGCGACGGCCAGCTCACTGCCGCAGGCACCTTCCCGCTGCTCTATCCCATCATCAGCGGCGCTCAGCTCAGTGCGCTCGCCGCCCCCCCGATTCCAACAGCAGCCGTTACCGACGCTCGCCTGCCCTCACCGACGACCTCGCCCGTTTCTTCCCCGCCAGCCGTACCCCCCCCGACGCCTGTGGTTGAGCCGCCTGCGATCAACGACGACAGCGCCGATCCGCTTTTCCGCCAGCCGTTAGCGGCCAATCTACCGCTCACGGTCAACCTTCAAGGGATCGACCTTAATTTAGAAGGGCTCTACAGTGGCGGCGTGAATGGTCAGGTTATTTTAGGCGGGAGTGCGCTCCTCAGCGGCCCACAGATTACCGGTCAAGTGATTCTCTCAAATGGGCAAGTGCTACTGTCTAATGGCAATGGTAATGGCGATCTCAGCAGCAATGACAGCCCCGGAACGATTGGCCCGGCTATTGGTGCACCAGAGGACGGTATCGCACCTAGCTTCCGCGATCTGCGGCTAACACTGGGCGATGCGATTCGCGTTGTCCAGGGTAATCTTCTTAACTTTGTCGCTGATGGTACCTTGCTCATTAATGGTCCCCCCACGGATTTAGAGCCCGATGGTATAATCAGCCTCCGCTCCGGACGGGTGAGTCTCTATACCACGATATTTCGCCTCAGCGGCCGGGATAATACGGCTACATTCACGCCAGAGATGGGCCTACAAAACCCGTTCTTAGATGTTTCGCTGCGAGCATCTGTTCCAGAGGTAGACAGGCCAGGTCCAATTGCTAGTACGCCCTTTGCCACCGCAGATATCGCCGATACCTCGAATACAAGCTTCGACAATCCCGGCTCTTTGCGCACTATTCGCGTCCGCGCCGATGTCGAAGGTCCGGCCAATGCTATTTTTGAAAATCTGGAGCTGTCAAGCTCACCCCAACGGGATCAAGCCGAACTGATTGGCCTGATTGGGGGCGGCTTTATTACGGCTTTGGAGTCTACGGTCGGCAGTCTCTCGGGAGAGGGAGACAGCTTTGGTGGGCTAATTAACTTGGTCAGCGGTACTGTCCTCACGACTATTCAAGACTTTGTCGGCAACTCCCTCAGCCTCAGTGAATTTCGTCTTTTTCCGGTCACAGCCGCTAGTCGCACTTTGCCAGAAGAGAACAGTGAAAACGAGGGTCTGGATGTTGGTGCATCTATAGGCGTTGATGTGACCGATTCAACTTCTCTGAGCGTGTCTAAAATTCTCACTGATAATACCAACCCTGAATTCGGGGTTAACTACCGCCTGACTGATGCGCTGACCGTTCGCAGCACGACTAACTTCGACGATATCAATCAAGTGCTCATAGAGTATGAGCTAAGGTTTTAGGGCGGTGGCTCTGGTCATTGGCCAGATAGGGATCATGGCTTGGCTCACTGCGGGGTCGGTGACTTAGGCCATTCCCTCATAAAATCGTCTAAGCTTGTGCTGAAGAAGCGTCATACTCGCTGAAAGTAATGACATCCGAAGCGATGACTGCCTAACGACCGCTGTCTCTTAACAACCGATCAACCCGTGCTCAAACGAATTACCTTTTCGCTACTGCTTTTACTGGGTGCCTGGAGTCAGGCCAAACCAGCGACGGCTCAGGCTTTACTGCCCTATACCTTGCCGCTGGATCAAGAGCGCTTACAGGCAAATGGCGAGAGCTTAGCGAGAGATGCCGCTCAGCTTGCTCAATTTCAGCAATACGATGAGGCGCTGGCTAGAGCGCAATTAGCGGTACAGCTGCTACCAGGTGATGCCGATATTCTGGCGCTGCTCGGCGGCCTTTATTTGCAGGCCAGCGAGCCTCAGCCACTAGAGGCGATCGCAACCCTCACTCGGGCCAAAGCCTTACAGCCTGAGAATGCGCTGGTGATGTTTACTTTAGGCAATGCCTACTTCAGCCAAGCGGAGTTTCTGGCGGCAGCGCAATCTATCGAGGCGGGCTTAGTACTCGATCCTGAAAACGCCAATGCCCTATTTGATTTGGGCAATGCTTACTATAAGCTCAATCGCCACGAGCAGGCGATCGCTCAATACGAAAAAGCTGTCGAAAAAGACGCTAAGTTTTGGCCAGCGGTGAATAATATTGGCTTAGTCATGTATGAATCGGGCGATATCAATGGCGCGATTGCGAAGTGGCAGCAGGCGCTTGAAATCGCCGAGACGGAAGAGACGGAGCCTCAGCTAGCGATCGCCATTGCCCAGTACGGCCAAGGCAACCCAGCCCTTGCCAACGACAGTGCAATCGCAGCGCTAGAGCGCGATCCCCGCTATGCCGATATCGACTTCCTCAAAGAAAACCTCTGGGGCGAAAAGCTGATTGCGGCAACTGAGCAGTTCTTCAGCACGCCGCCGCTTCAGGATTTGCTCGCGCAGCTATAGAAAGGCTTCGGGTCTTTGTGATTCGTACGAAAAGTAAAAAGGCGACGGTGTTTACAAATGGCCCGTCGCCTTTTATGTGTTTAGCGGGTGTGTTTAGCGGGTTCTATGTATGGTACAAGTGAACTAGTAGGCTCACATAATTGTTATAGACTGATGTGACAGACCGATCATGACAGATCGATTGTGACAGACCGATTATGACGGGCCCGCTATGAGCTGATACGCTGGCTATACGCCCTCGATAGGCATCATGGCCGAAATCTCATCGACAAACTTCTGGTGGTCAACCACTGGTTTAGAAATGTAGCCGTCTGCCCCGCTTTGGTTTAAAAACGTTTCGCGATCGCCATCCATGGCATGCGCTGTCACCAAAATCACCGGGACTTCTGAGGTCTCCGGGTTGCTCTTCAGCATCTGGGTAATTTCAATCCCGTCGACTGGTTGACCCTGATAAACACTGTGAGAGAGCGAAACATCCATCAAGATGACATCAGCTTCTTTCTTCTGAGCAATGCTGATAACCTCGTCAACATTCTCGGTGTGCTTGACGTTCAGGCCACCTCGTTTCGTCAAAATTTTTGAGAAAACACGGGCGTTTACCATGTCGTCTTCTACTATCAAAACGGTCTTCATGACTTTTCTTACGTTGAGATGGGTATGGCCTGAAAACAAATGAACGCTGACTTAAGCCCGCTGACGCAACACAGTGACACGATGGTTCCAGAACTCGTCTTACAGAACTACATCCTAGAGTGCTTACAGAACTACATCCTAAAGTATTGCAGTTTTTCGACGCTTACGTGTAACGTACACCATTGTTGGGATCTATCAGAGCCCGTCGCTTTCACGGGGCGCTAGATATTACGGTTGAGATATCAGTGCTATCTTCCCATTTTTGCTCTGTCATTCTTGCACAGCTTGTCTATAAATTGTTTCATCTACACAGCTTGTCTACAAAACTCACAGGCCACCCCTGAGGCATTTACACTCTATCCTTTCTCTAGCTATCTATATCAGGACCTAATTCATGGCGAAACAGCTAAACTTTTCCAAAGAACAGATCGTCACCACCGCTCTCCACACCGAGGTGCAGCGATCATATTTGGAATATGCCATGAGCGTCATCGTCGGGCGCGCGCTGCCTGATGTCCGCGATGGACTCAAGCCTGTCCATCGGCGCATCCTGTATGCCATGCATGAGCTGGGTCTGGTGCCGGATCGCCCATTTCGCAAGTGCGCCCGCGTCGTCGGTGATGTGCTCGGTAAGTACCATCCGCATGGTGATCAGGCGGTGTACGACGCGCTAGTGCGCATGGTGCAGGACTTTTCTAGTCGCTATCCGCTGCTAGCCGGGCACGGTAACTTTGGCTCTGTGGATAATGATCCGCCAGCAGCTATGCGCTACACCGAGACTCGTCTGGCAGATATCGGCCATACGGCGCTGTTGGGTGAAGTCGGTGAAGCGACCGTCGATTTTGCCGATAATTTTGATAGTTCTCAGCAAGAGCCGGTCGTGCTCCCGGCCCAGCTTCCCAATCTGCTGCTCAATGGCAGCTCGGGGATTGCCGTTGGCATGGCGACCAATATTCCCCCTCACAACTTGGGCGAAGTTGTCGATGGCCTGATTGCCCTGATTGATCGCCCCAATCTTTCCAATGAGAAGCTGTTTGACTTGATTCCTGGCCCAGATTTTCCGACGGGCGCAGAAATTATTGACATTAAGGGTATCCATGACGCTTATCGCACCGGACGCGGCGGCATTCCGATTCGAGGCGTCGCCAGCTTTGAAGAGATTCGAGTGGGCAAGGGAAAGCGATCGCGCCAGGCTATTATCGTCACCGAGCTGCCCTACCAGGTCAACAAAGCGAGCTGGATTACCAAAATCGCCAGCCTCGTCAACCAGGGCAGAATTGAAGGGATTTCCGATATTCGCGACGAGAGCGATCGCGAGGGCATGCGCGTCGTCATCGAAATCAAGCGAGAGGCCCAGCCCCACCTGATTTTGAACGATCTCTATAAAATGACGCCGCTGCAAACCAACTTTGGGGCGCTGATGCTAGCGATTGACGAAGGCCAGCCCCGGCAGCTTTCTCTGCGCGAAATTCTAGAAGCGTTTCTCACCTTCCGCGAAGAAACGCTGATTCGGCAATACAGCCACGAACTGGCCCAAAAGCAGGCGCGAGCTCACATTGTCGAGGGTCTGATCGTCGCACTCGATAGCTTAGATGATGTGATCGAAATTCTTAGAAGTGCTGCCGATGGGACGAGTGCAAAAGCTGAGCTGCAAGCCCATTTTGATTTAAGCGATCGCCAAGCTGACAATATTCTATCGATGCCGCTCAGACGGCTGACCGGACTTGAGCAGCAAAAGCTGCGCGACGAAGCCGACGAACTCGCTGAGCGCATTGAAGCGCTGGAAACGCTGGTAGAAGATCGCGATGTGCTGATGCGATCGCTCAAAAAAGAGCTGCGATCGCTCAAAAAGAAATTTAACGACCCGCGTCGCACACGCATTCAAACCGCCGCTGAACGCAAAAAAGAAAGCCGCATTCTCGCCGAGATTGCCGCCGAGGAAAATGAAGCCGAATTTATTCTCGAAATCACTCGCAAAGGATACGTTCGCCGCTCATCGACCAAAGCCTACAGCCGCCGCAAAGCCAAAGAATCGACCCCTAGCAAGCTAGACGAGTTCGATGATGTCACCATTCAAACCGAACTCACCACCCCTACCCAAGAAATTTTGGTGCTCACCCGCGATGGCAAAGCCTTCAGCGTCAGCATCGGCGACATCCCAATTGCTCAGCGGCAAAATAAAGGCGTCCCCCTGATCAGCCTGCTGCCGCCCTCTGTCAGCAATGCCCCAGAGAGTATTGTTACTCACCTGGTCATGAACGAAGCGCGACTTGCCCAGCAGCTAATCGTCGTTTCTGCCAAAGGTCTGATCAAACGCCTGAGCGCTAGCGAAATGACGAACATCAGCGGCCGTGGCCTGACCATTCTCAAGCTGAAAGGTGACGACACACTGTATCAGGCATTTATTACCGACATGGGCAGCAGCTTGGTTCTGGCCTCCTCAGGGGGCAGGCTGCTGCGCTTTCAGGTAAACGCCGATCAGCTACCGGAAATGAGCCGCACCGCTCAAGGCAACAAAGGAATTCGCCTGACAAAAAGTGAGCATTTGGTTGGCTGCGTTCCGGTCGGCACTAAAGACAGTCTGCTGTTGGTTTCGACCAAGGGCTACGGCAAACGAATGCTGGTGAGTAACTTCAAACCCTCTAATCGAGGGGGCATCGGCTCTCAGTCTTTCAAGTTCAGTTTAAAGAACGACGCGCTCGCCTCAATGATATTGGCGGCTGACGATGCGAACTTTACCGTTCTTACCAACGAAAATCGCTTCGCTCAGCGCCCTGTTGATAGCGTTCCGCTGCAGGGCAGAAGTCAGCCATGCGATCGCCTCTTCACCCCAAACCGCAGTGAAGTCATCACCGAAGCTCTAATTACCGAGCTCCCCGACGATTTCCTGGAGAGCTAGTCTCCGCTCGCCTTTCCTTTTTTCCTTTTTGCCCTTTTCTTTTCCCCAACTCGCCTTGGCCAAAGTCGTTCTCGAAAATATCACCAAAATCTTTCCGGGTAGCGGCAAAGCGGCTTCCGGCAGCTCAAGCAGCGCTCCCGCGCCAGCGAAAACAGATCAGCGCGTGTTACGCCATATCAATCTCACGGTAGAAGACGGCGAGTTTATGGTCCTAGTCGGACCGTCAGGCTGTGGTAAAAGCACGCTGCTGCGTCTAATTTCGGGCCTAGAGACCCTGACGAGTGGCGATATTCGAGTGGGCGATCGCTGTGTCAATACGCTGCCGCCGAAGCAGCGCGATATTGCAATGGTTTTCCAGAGCTACGCCCTTTATCCTCACCTCAGCGTCTACGATAATCTCGCTTTTGGCCTCCGGCGAACTCGCCATGTCGCGAAAAAATCAGCTCAAGAGTCGGCCTCAGCGTCTAACCATCGACCCCCTTGGATAGATAGCTTTCTGGTGGGCCTGACTCGCCCGTTTCCCCAGCCGCTGCGCTATCGATCATCCGCCGAACGTCAGATTGCTGATCGCGTTCACAGCGTGGCTCACATGCTGCAAATTGAAGAGTTGCTCACCCGCCTACCTAAGCAGCTCTCCGGTGGCCAAAAGCAGCGCGTCGCCCTCGGCCGAGCGATGGCCAGAAACCCCCAGGTTTTTCTCATGGACGAGCCGCTGTCTAATTTAGATGCCAAGCTCCGAACAGAAACGCGCGCCCAAATCGTCAGCCTTCAGCATCAGCTCAAAACCACCACGATCTATGTCACCCATGACCAAACCGAAGCAATGACAATGGGCGATCGCATTGCTGTGATGAAGCAAGGTGAAATTCAACAGGTCGCCCCCCCACTAGAACTTTACCGCTATCCGGCTAATCGTTTTGTCGCCGCCTTCATTGGCTCTCCCCCGATGAACTTCCTACGTGTCACCGTCAAAGCCGCTCAGCTAGTCCATCCGGCCTTTACGGTCGCGTTGCCTACCCAGTGGCACTCACGGCTCGCACCCTATCAAAATCAATCGCTTGTCCTTGGTATCCGCCCCGAGCACATAGATGTCGGTCAGCGCCCCGGCTCAGTTGCGACCACCGTTACCCAGCTCGAAGCCCTAGGCAGCGAAACCTTTGTCGTCGCCGACGTAGTTTCCCCAATTGCAGCCGAGCCAGAGACAAAACAAGATACGCAGTTAGATACCGAACCGAATGCCGCCCTGCTCACTCATCAGACCCGCTTACAAATTCGGATCTCGGCCGAGCAGTTTGCAGAGATTGGCAGCATCCTTCACCTCAGCTTTCCAGCCAACAAAATCCATCTGTTCGATCCAGCCACCGACAGTGCCTTGCGCCCTTAGCCCTCGTCTTCGTCCACCATATTGGGACTAATCAACGTAATGTCAAACTCATCTGGGGCAACGCCCGAAAACGTATCCCGCTCCAGCTGATAAAAAATAGCCCGCGCCTGAGGCCCAAATACAATCTCATCTTCATTGATCAAATCGTGAGCCTGAAGCTTGCGCCCGTTGATCAGCATTCCGTTCGCACTCGGCTTACCCTTCAAATTGCCATCGACAATGCGGTAATAGTCCGATTCGTTGTCCTTGGGCAGCTGTACTAGCGTTGCATGATGACGCGATACAAACTGCGACGCCAGCCGAATATCGCACTTCGGATCTCTGCCAATAGAGTAAACCGAGTTTTCGAGAGAAATTTCGCGTCGCCCCTGACTGTCTTCCACAATCAGAATGCTGGTGAGTCTAGAATCCGAGGACATAAACGATGCCGATGATGGGTAAAAACAAATGTAAAAGGTATCCAGAGCTATAGAATGCAGCCGCTGTTGTATAGCCCAAAGGGCATCACTGCACACTATAGGATACATTACAACCCTAGTTGTAAACACTTATATATAGCCGTCGTCGGATGCATACTCGTAGAGAAGGCTACGCCTACGCACGACGGCTAGCCACTTAGCCCTTAGTACATAACGGTTATAGCGATCGCCAACGCAGTGAGCTAAGTGGCCAGCACTATAGCTCTGGTCACTGGCCTGCAGTCTGGCAAACAGCCGGAAAAAAGGGTAGCCCTGATGAGCTACCCGTTAAAACCACACTTCAACACCTACTCAAGCAACGGACTCAAGTAGTGGGTTCAAGTCGTCAGCATTAAGCCACGCCAGCCGGCACCTTACGAGAGAGGAGCGCATTGTAAGTTTCGCGCATTTTAAGACCGACCAGCACCTGAAACAGACCACTGCCGTTTTTAGAGCCAGGGTATTCACGGTGCTTTAGCAGCAGCTCGGTCATTTCCCCATAGTGTTTGGTGGAAGTGTTGCTCAAGTGGCTTTCTATGTAAATGACCTCTTCTAACCGATCAAACTCACCGTCTAACTCCAGTACAGAGACCTCATGACCGAAATAGGTATCAGGGCCATAGTGCATCCGCAAGCCAGGGTAAGAGCAGGTCAGCTTACGACCACAGGGAATCCAGTCGATCGTTGAGCCTTCGTCAAACAGATAAACCGGCGCAAAATCATTGATGCCCTCACGCTGGATCAAGCGGACCCGCAGAATCTTGTTCTCTTTATCATCGGGAATCAGCTCAGTCGGCAAGATCTGAATAACCACATCGGCATACTGCTTCTGTACGTCGATATAGGCTTCAAAGTCAGGCTTGCGTGAATTGATCGCGGCCAGCACATCCTCATAGGTATGACCCCGCTCAGCCATGTCCCGCTGGATTTTCCAGTTGATTTTTACTTCGTCGCTAATGTCGAGATAGACACTGAAGTCCAGCAGGCCGCGGACGCGCTCGTCATACAGCGGATGTAGACCCTCAATCACCACGATCTTGTTAGGTTCAACCTTCTCCGGTGGGTCGAGCTCACCCGTTTCATGGTTGTAAATAGGCTTATCAATGGTGTTGCCTGCTTTGATCGCTTTGATCTGCTCGTACATCAAATCAAAGTTGTTTGCCTTCGGGTTTAGGGCAGTTACCTTCTGCTCCTTACGCTGCTTACGATCCAAGCTGTGGTAGTCATCCAAACAGATAACTGTGATGAATTCTGCACCGAAGAGATCGCTCAAGCGACGTAAAAAAGTGGATTTACCACATCCAGAGTCTCCAGCCACCCCGATCAAAACTACTTGGCCTTCTTTACTGGTCATAGGGTCCTCTACAACAAAGTCAAAATCATTTTTAAAGAGTTCTTTGGGAAGCAGCCCTTGTAAACAAGGCCACAGCCAGCATCACAATCACTTATCGATCAGCCAACGAGTGATCGGCAAAAAGAAAAGGCCCCTCAGCGCTAGCCACGACAGCAACCAACCCACGGCGAACCCTCTGCAAATCACAAAATTTTATGATCCAAAACCTTTGATTACGTAATCTGAATATTATCAGAGACCACGACCTCCAAACAAGCAAACAGCTCTTCTGCGCTTTCGATACCGCAGTTTCCGTTGAAGGACACTGTTATCGAGGCCGTGTTACTGGGGCTGTGTTCCTGGCGCCATTGTATCTAAGAGGTATTTGTTGCAAGCCGTTGCTTGAGATATTCAGTCAGCAGAGTCCACTAAAACCTGGCCAGTCAATTGGCTATTCGACTGAACTATTTGACTGGCCGATTATTTTTGGCTATCCGATTCGTCAGCTATCCCTGACTCATCTAAGCGTTCAAATTATATTTTTTGAGTAACATGAGGATGTCTGCACGGACTTCAGGCTGCTTCAGCTTCTAGACATCTAAAATATCTCAGCTCGAAAATAAATACAAAAATTTTCTTAAGGCTTTTTGGGCCTGCTTTGCAATCCAAGTGCAGCTCAGTTATCTGTGAAATCCATCGGCTTGGAGTGATAATCTATTTTTAATATAGAAATATCAAGCCACCCAGGGCCAATATAAGGATGTACAACCCCAGCACAACTGGCAGCAGTGCTAGCACCTCAGCCAGCAAACTCTACGTTTATGAAGTTGAAGGCTTAGGCCAAAGTGGTCAAGCCAGCGGTATGAGTGCTCCATTGCGCCGTAGCGGCACCGTCTTGATCACCGTGCCTTACGGTCGCATGCAGCAAGAAGTCAAGCGAATTATGCAATTGGGCGGCAAAATTGTCAGCATTCGTCCGGCGAGTAACGGGGCCATAGCCAGCAGCCAGTCCGGCAACGGCGCATCAGCGAGCCAGACTCCCTCTGAAAACTCTAAAAAGAAGTCAATGACCCAAGCTAAGGCAAAAGACAAAAAGACTGTTCCCGTTAATATTTACAAGCCCAAGACTCCCTATATGGGTGCGTGCCTCTCCAACGATGAGCTTGTAGCAGAGGGCGGCATTGGCACCGTTAAGCACCTCAAGTTTGATCTTTCAGAAGGCGATCTTCACTACCTCGAAGGCCAGAGTATTGGCATCATTCCTGAAGGCACAGATGAAAGAGGCAAGCCTCATAAGATTCGCCTTTACTCTATCGCCTCGACTCAGCATGGCGACGATGTTGACGACAAAACCGTTTCCCTCTGCGTTCGCCAGCTAGAGTACAAAGATCCTGAGAGCGGCGAAACGGTTAAGGGCGTGTGCTCTACTTATCTTTGCGACTTGGAACCGGGCACCAAGGTAAAGATTACCGGTCCTGTAGGCAAAGAAATGCTGCTAGCTGATGATCCCGAGGCCAACATCGTAATGATGGGCACCGGCACCGGTATTGCACCTTTCCGAGCGTATCTGTGGCGCATGTTTAAAGATAAAGAGCGTGCCGCTAATCCCGACTACCAGTTCAACGGTAAAGCTTGGCTGATCTTCGGCATTCCGAAGACCGAGAATATCCTTTATAAAGAGGAACTAGAGGAACTTCAGGCTAAGTATCCTGACAATTTTGAGATCACTTACGCCATTAGCCGCGAGCAAAAGAACTCAGAGGGGGGGCGGATGTATATCCAGCACCGTGTCGCTGAGAATGCGCAGAAGCTCTGGAAGATGGTTCAAAGTGATAGCACCTACGTTTATATCTGTGGTCTGAAGGGCATGGAAGACGGTATTGACGAGGCGATGAGCGTCGCTGCTAAAGAAGACGGTGTTGACTGGGAAGAGTATCGCCGGACGCTTAAGAAGGCCCATCGCTGGAATGTAGAGACTTATTAAGCCGCAACTAGCTCAGAGTCTGGCTGAGAGGTCACAGTCTGAGCAAATCACAGTCTGAGAAATTCTAAAGGGGGGGCATTCTTCGGAACGTCCCTCCTTTACAATTAAAAACGTTATTTTGTGGGATCAAAACATTGGCTTTAAAGGTGGGGTTACTGGGCTTGGGCACTGTTGGCACAGGCGTTGCCAAAATTATTTTGGATACTCAGGGCCGCCATACCTTACTCAATACGCTGGAAGTTGCCAAGGTTGGGGTAAGATCGCTCAAACCCCGTTCTGTTGAGCTTAGCGACACGCTCTACACTCTCGATCTCAAAAGCATCGTCAGTGATCCCGATATCGACATCGTCGTCGAAGTCATTGGTGGGCTAGAACCTGCGCGCACCCTTATTCTCCAGGCAATCGATCACGGCAAGCATGTGGTCACAGCCAACAAGGCCGTCATTTCCCGCTATGGCGAAGAAATTTATGAAGCGGCCACCAAAGCAGGCGTCTACGTCATGATCGAAGCGGCTGTGGGCGGCGGCATTCCGGTGATTGCACCGCTCAAGCAAGCCCTTAGCGTTAACCGCATTGAGGCCGTGACAGGCATTATTAACGGCACCACAAACTATATCCTCACCCGAATGCAGACCGAAGGTGGCGATTTTGATTCGATCCTAGCTGATGCCCAGCGGCTGGGCTACGCCGAAGCTGACCCGACCGCTGATGTAGATGGCCTGGATGCGGCTGACAAAATAGCAATTTTGGCGGGGCTTGCCTTTGGCGGGCGCATTGATCGCGAAGAGATTTATTGTGAAGGCATTCGCAATGTGAGCGCCGCTGATATCTCCTATGCCGAAACCCTTGGGTTTGTGATTAAGCTGCTGGCGATCGCCAAACTTTCCAATCATGCCAATAGCATTCAGGTGCGCGTTCACCCGACGCTAGTGCCAACGGCTCACCCACTCGCTAGCGTCAGCGGGGTTAATAATGCGGTACTGATAGAAGGCGATCCGATTGGTCAGGTCATGCTCTATGGTCCGGGCGCTGGGGAAGGGCCGACTGCCAGCGCCGTCGTTTCTGATCTGTTGGCGATCGCTGCTAGCCTCACCACTGGCAAAAACCCGAATCCGCTGCTCGCCTGCTCGCATACGCGCACGCTCAACATTGTCCCCAACGCAGACGTCGTTACCCGCCTGTACGTGCGCCTGCTGGTCAAAGATACCTCTGGCGTTATCGGCAAGCTTGGCACCTGCTTTGGCAAATACGACGTTAGTCTAGAGTCAATTGTGCAAATCGGCATCCAAAACGATTTGGTGGAACTGGTCGTGGTCACCCACGAAGTTGCCGAAGGTGATTTTCAACAAGCGCTGACTGAGATCCGCCAGTTTCCCGAAGTGACCGATGTCCCTA
Source organism: Phormidesmis sp. (assembly GCA_049680585.1). GTDB lineage: Bacteria > Cyanobacteriota > Cyanobacteriia > Phormidesmidales > Phormidesmidaceae > Phormidesmis. The sequence goes on along the minus strand of JBAUIB010000489.1, from coordinate 1,028 downwards.
GCCTCTTCCACGTTCTCTAATGTCTGAGAGGGTCTCGGGCCAAGCACTGTATCAGTGGAGGGTGTGGGCTATTCAGCTCGCTCAATCCAATGACATCGACCTTGAAGAAGTTGACTGGCTCTTGCAGAGTGCAACAGCGCTGAGCGCTCTGTCGCTACGGCTCGATCTCTACCGCTCTGAGACCGACACACCCATCTTGCTGTCGCTCAATCAGCTCACTGAGAAATGGCAGCAGCGCGTCACCGATCGAGTCCCTGTTCAATACCTCATTGGCGAAGCCCCTTGGCGGAACTTTTCACTCGTTGTTTCGCCGGATGTTCTGATTCCGCGCCCTGAAACCGAACTGATGATTGATATTGCTCAGAGGCTAGTCGCCGAAAACCCTCTTTCAGAACAGCTAAGCTCAGGTCATTGGGCAGATCTAGGGACCGGTAGTGGCGCGATCGCTCTCGGCCTTGCCCACCAATTTCCCAGCGCTACCCTTCATGCTGTGGACATCAGCCCGTCTGCTTTAAAGATTGCTCGACTCAACGCCCAGAAAAATCATTTGGCTAAGCGCATTGTTTTCCATTTAGGCAGTTGGCTATCGCCGCTATCGCCTTTAAAGGGAAAGCTGGCAGCCATCGTTTCTAATCCGCCTTACATTCCGCATCAAACCGTTCTGACACTCCAGCCAGAAGTCGCTAATCACGAACCTCGTCTTGCCTTAGACGGGGGTCCCGACGGGTTAGAGAGTATCAGAATCTTGATCGCCAGTAGCACGGACTATCTCCAGCCCGGTGGCATCTGGATTGTAGAGCTAATGGCCGGACAAGCTGGAGCTGTGAGTGATTTATTAGCTAAGCGGGGCGGCTATACCCATATTGCCATTCACCGGGATCTAAGCGGCATTCAAAGATTCGTCTCTGCCCGCAAGGCTCTATAATCGCTGAACAGCTCATCTGCATGAATCTCTATGGAAAGTACCGCTTCGCTTGATTGGATTTTGGGTTTGAGTGCGATCGCGATTCTCCTCGGTGGCCTTTTCT
>JBAUIB010000488.1:0-4954 GCA_049680585.1 Phormidesmis sp. | reverse complement strand
GTGCTGGTAAAAATGTGCGCCTATGCATCGCGTAAGCTGAAGTTTATCTAGCGGCGCTGACCAGGACTTACAGTTCTGTCATCTAGGGCTAATCTTTGCAAACCCGGTAATGTAAGAAAACTTCGTGCCCCTGAGTTTGCGCCGACTCTAATTTCAATTGCGGTGTTTTGGGCAGCGTAAAACCAGAGCCGCCAACCGGGGTAGGGGCTGTTGCGCCGCCAATCAGCAGCGGACAAACGGTGAGATAAAGCTCATCGATCAAATGGTGAGCTAGTAGAGAGGCGACTAGCTCACCGCCGCCCATTACCACTAAGCGTCCAATTGATGAACGGCTGGTTCCAGCAGAGCGCGCTGACGCTCCCGTTCGTAAGTTTCGCATGAGGCTGTGCCAGTTGACTGGATGCTCAGCCACCAGAACCTGGTGGAATAGCGTTTGTTCAGAAGCGCTCCGTTCATCCGTCTGCTGATCGGCGTTTGCTTGCCAGGTTTGTGCCCCTTGTGAGGTGGTGACCAGCCAGCGGGGAATGGGCTGCTGAAAAAATCGAGAGTGCGCCTCAAGGTTGCCAGTCGCTGAGCAGACAATTTGGATGGGCTGATCGGGTTGGTGGCGCGATCGCCGCATCGCAATCAAATCAGGATTGGTGACCGGTAGAGTCGTCCCATAGGCCCTCAGCGTGCCTGCGCCAAACAAGGTGGCATCGGCTGTTGCGATCTGCTGCTCTAAGTGTGCTTTATCATTTGCAGAGGGAAAGCGGGCGGCAGAGCGAGCGGCATCGGCAATTTTACCGTCCGCGCTCATAGCCAGCACGACGATGATGTGAGGGCGAACCAGCGCGGGTTGTCGCATGAAGCCTTCAGAGATAGGTGTCTTATCAATAGATGTCTTATCAAGTGTGGCGATTATCTACACGTAATTTTTTTGCTTCGTTAAAGAGTCCGTTCGACTTTACGGCTTGCCTACGCAATGATGCGGACTAGAAAGATAAACTGAGTAAGGATAATTGCATAGAACTGCTGAGTACATTCGACTGTTTTTCACCAAAGAGCGTTTTTCAGCCAACGGCCTTGGCGATTTGCATTCTCTAATTATGTTATGACTAACCGTCCGCGCTCATTTCGGCGCAACTTACTGTTCAAAATTTTGATGTTTAGCCTGCCAATTCTCTTGGTAGGCCAGGGCGTTGCCCTGCGCAAGGCGAGAACGAGTCTGCTAAAAACCGCCCGCCAAAATTTGACCAGTAGTGCCATTCGTAAGGCTGAAGAGCTAGATACTGGCATTCAGTCAGTCGCCGCTAATATAGACCTGTTGGCACAAACAGAAGCGTTTCAGTCGGGCGATGGTACCAGGATTGAAGCTCTCCTGAATCGTTTTGCGGGTGATATTCCGTATGAGGTGAGCTGCGTTGAGCTAATCGCACCTCAGCAAGAAGCGGCTGAGGTGAATACGTGCGATCGCTCCATTGTCCCGAGCAACAAGCAAGTGCCCTGGCTTCAAAGCGGCAGCGTTGAAAAAGCAGATTTTTATGTTTTCTCTCCTGAGTCAGGAATACAAGCTGACGCCAAGATTTCTAGTATTGCTGATGCCTCTGAGACGGCAAACCCTGAACTGACTGCACCTGAACTTGCTGAGCCGAATACTACTGCCCCTGATGCGGCTGAGCCCGACTCCAACTCAACTGAACCTGAAGCGGCCAACGGCTACTCTGACGAGAGAGCAAGAGTTCAGTTCATTGTGGCCAGCCCTATCTACGACGACGATGGGAGCCTGCGCTACACCCTAGCGATGGAGGTCTCGCTCTTTCAGCTACAAGACATCAGCTCCCAGTCTTTGGTCGGTAAAACCATCGTCATCGATCCTGACAACGTCATTGTCACCCACCCCGATCCCAAACAAGTGGGTAAAAACATTGACGATCTTCCTGACAAAAAAAGGCTGACAAGCGTTGCGGGTAGCGTTAGAGCCGGTAAAGATGACTTTATTCACCTTTTCAATGTCACCCCTGAGGATGGCCGCGAGTGGCTAGCGGGTTACAGCGGCTTTACGGTACCGCTACACCCTAAGCAGAACAATATCTGGACCGTACTTGCCGTCACTCCCATTGATGACGCCCTGTTTGCCCTTAACGAAATCCGCAATGTCCTGATTGTGCTGACATCAGGGCTGCTGGTTGCCAGTACTCTATTAGCCCTGTGGGTAGCGCGATCGCTCTCACTACCGATTGAGCGCTTGATCCGCTACACCCAAGATGTTGACGATCTTTCTCAGCTAAAAGAAGCGCCCCACAGCTCTTCGATTTGGGAGCTAGACTATCTGGGTACTGTGATCGAACGGATGCTGCACCGACTTGAGGAGAATACCGCTGAGCTACACCGCGCCTGGCAAGATGCGCAAATGGCCAACCAACTCAAAAATGAATTCTTGGCAAACACCTCTCACGAGCTTAGAACCCCGCTGAACGGCATTATTGGATCTATTCACGTCATCCGGGACAATCTCTGCGATACGCGCGCTGAAGAGCTTGAATTTTTGCAGCAAGCAGATAAAGCCGCCTTTCATCTGCTGTCGGTCATCGAAGATATTTTGAACATTGCCAAAATTGAGGCAGGCACGCTGGATATCAATATCACGCCTGTGGATCTGCGCTACATTCTGCAAGATGTGCTGGATATGCAGACGCTACAGTTCCAGCAAAAAGGACTACAGCTCATCCGCCCAGAGCTAACAGAACCTATCATCATTCCGGTCGATCACTCGCGATTCAAGCAGGTGCTGCTGAATGTGCTCTCTAATGCGGTGAAGTTTACTGACCAGGGGGCGATTACAATTCAAGTGACTACGGATGAAAGCGCCGATAGCAGCAATGGTGAAACAATAGACAACCCCGCTGAAATTTTCATGCCGCCACCGCCGTGGGTCAAAATTACGATCAAAGATTCTGGCATTGGCATTGACCCCGAGCATTTGAACAAGCTCTTCAAACCATTTGTAATGGTTGATGGCTCACACACACGCCCTTATGAGGGGACAGGGCTAGGACTTGCCATCTCACAAAACTTTATGCGTCTGATGCAGGGCGATATTACGCTTCATAGTGAAGGGACGGGCAAAGGCTCAACAGTGACCATTGTGGTGCCACGAGTTGTGAAAGGAGCCGTTGCGCACGGCAGCACCCAAGATACGAATTCAGCTGGAGAGGCGATCAGCGGTGAGCTAACCCCTACCAATCAGCCCGCTGCTGCTATTTCAGCTAGGCACTCAGCCAATTAGATAGCTTTTCAGCAATTGGGCCTAAGGCAAAAAGAGCTCACTTTCACCCAGGATTGTTGAAGCAAAGCGGCCATCAGCAAACGCCTGAAATACAGTGACAATACTCATGGTTCGCTCAAAACCGATGCCGCTCCCGCCAAAGGCCAGATGGCCTGTTTGAGGAATTCGTTACGCCAACGGTTACTTTGGTCTTAAATTCGCTACTGTAATTGCTTTGCTTGCTTGCCATGATGTCTGCGCCCTATGGACTACAGCTTACGCTCTCTCAGTGCTGTTCTAGTTTTGGGGGGTCACTACAGCCTACCCTCCCACGCTTTACAAGCGCTAGAATTTTTATCACGCTATGACTAGCTAGATGCGAACCCGTTTGCACTTTGTACAAAAGTAGCAATCCATTTGCTTATTGAGGTCTCATTTATCCATTCTTCAAGGGTGGTCGGATTTTGTATTTAAGGTTTTGTTTGTAGCTATTATGAGACGATTGCCCTGCAATAGCTACATCAACTAACGAATTTGGTTAGTTCCATTGGTGTTGTCGAGCTTCATCGACTATCCCTTGAGCCTCTTCGAGGGGAATATCATAGCGATCGCTCAAAAGCTGAGGAATGCGATCGCAGTCGCGATTGGGGTTCACGTCTGGATGGCTAGAGTAAGAAGGCAGTGCAGCATTACATAAAAAAGGCGAAGGCTTCGCCTTTAGTTGAAGCGGTTCAAGATTTTTAACTTCTCGTGAATTCACAAAAAATAGCAGGGCACCGCTGAGGTTGGCATCGCTGAGATTAGCGTATCTGAGTAAGGTACAGTTGAGGTCAGCGCCACTGAGGTTGGCATATCTGAGGTCGGCACTACTGAGATCGGCATGTCTAAAGTCAGCGCCGCTGAAGTTGGCATATCTGAGGTCAGCACCGTTGAGGTTGGCACCGCCGAGGTTCGCATCGATAAGATTGGCACCGCCGAGGTTCGCACCGCTAAGGTTGGCATATCGAAGGTCAGCGCCGTTGAGGTTGGCACCGCTGAGGTCGGCACCGCTGAGGTTGGCACTGCTGAGGTCGGCACCGTTGAGGTCGGCACCGTTGAGGTCGGCAGTCTCTGCATCTCTGTCGGCAGTGCGAGAATTGAGAATCAGGAAGACGCCACCAGCAACCGTCGCGACTATCCCCATACCGTTGACGAGGGTTTCACGATGTTGGGGAGTAAGGGCAGCTCTTTCGCTTTGGAATAAGCGAACGTAATTGGGCTGAAGTTTGCGATCAGGGAGTAACCAAAGCCAACATACCGTCCAGAGAAAGACTGGAGTGGAGACCGCTCCAATCATCCACCACTTATTGATTCTGATCTTTGAGTGCCACTGCTTGAATCGCTCTCGCATCCTTGAGACTCTCTTGATACTGAACTCATTATTACGCTTTTGATTCTGGAACGCGCTAACCTTTAGACACGCTTAACCACCCCGTTCACTCCAAAGCAAAGGGGCCGCTCTCGACACGTGCGGGCGGCGGCGCGGGCGCGTGGCCGCAAGGGTGGGAGGTCGAAGCAGCTTGACGAGGGCTAGGTGATAGTGGCGATCGCACACGCTGAGGCAGGCGAGCTAACGATCAATCAAATCTGTAATCAGGTAGGCTGTTCACGCTCTACTCACTATCGGCAAGTTGCACTACGCCATATAGTCAGATAGTCAGCGTCTCA
>JBAUIB010000487.1:0-21560 GCA_049680585.1 Phormidesmis sp. | reverse complement strand
GAGTATGCATCCGACGACGGCTATAACTTGAGATCTGCTGTGAACTAAACCACTTCAAATTTCACCACGAGGTCGTTGAAATCGCGATCGCCCAGTGCGTTCATATCTTCAAAGCCAAAGACATTATTGCCGAGTAGCTTAACGCGATCCTGACCGCTGTTCATCCCCACATGGCTAAAGTACAGCTGACCGCTCGCCGCATCGCCGCCATCGGCCACTAAGAACATGCCCATAAAGCCACCACCTGTGACGCTAGTCGAAAAGGTTTGAATCTGTCCGTTCTCACCTGTGAGCTGCGCACCTACCTGTCGGGCAAGGGCCGCTTCTTTGTAGCCCTCATCGCCCGGATTTAGGGTGTTGCCAGTGAGCGAGTCAAAGAGACTACCGTCCGCCGTATCCGTGCGGTAAAATCCCACCGTATTGTTGAACTTTGCTTCTCTGTAAACTGTGAAAGCAAGAGAAAGATCTTGCCCAACAAAGCCGGAGAGATCAATTGCATCCGCATCGCCCTTGAGTAGATTGGTATTTGCCTGTTCGCTCAGAACAGCAGACAAAACAGTCCCACCAAAGTCAATCACAGCGGTACCGTCCTCTCGTCGAGAAATCGTACCGCTCTGAGTCCCGTTGGCACCGACTAGCTCAAAATCTAACTGTATGCCATTCTCCAACAAGCTGGTATCGAGTGAAAATACTTGCGAGAAGGGTTGGCCGAGCTGAGCAGCATCTAAAAGAGAGAAGCTGCCGATTTGAGTTTTAACACCACCTTCTGTGCTGAAGATCAAAAGCTCGCTAATATCCGAAATGTTGACCTGCTCTAGATTGAACTGGAGAGTTTTGGCTGCGCCGATAGAGGCGATGTTGAGGTAACGAGTGCTATCAGATGCGATCAGGCCAGCACTGACTTCAGCAATCCAGAGTTCTTCTCCACTCGTCCCATTGTTAGCGCTAAAGAGAAAGCGACCGTCGGCAATCGCCGTAAACCCATACGGCCCTGAGCCATTTGCACCGGGGTTAATATCTGCCGCCAAGGTCGTACCCGCAGCCGTGCCATCAGTGATCCACACTTCTTGGCCGTTGGTGCCATCACCTGCACCAAAGAGAGCTTGCCCGTTGCCAATAGATGTGAAGCTATAAGGATCTGAGCCCATTATCCCAGGGTAGATGTCCTTTACCAGCATCGTGCCTGCTGCAGTACCGTCAGTCACCCACAGCTCATGACCATTGACCCGGTTGTTGGCACTAAAAACAAACTGGCCATTGCCAAGCGCTGCAAATTTATAGGGATTGGAGTCATCAACCCCTGGATTGATGTCTTGAACAAGGGTTGTCCCCACTGCGGTGCCATCAGTCACCCACAGCTCTCTACCCGTTGCATCGTCTTCAGCGCTAAAGAGAAACTGGCCATTGCCAAGCGCCGTGAACTCTGCCGGAAATGAGCTGTTAGTTCCTACTTTAATATCCTTGACCAGCGTCGTACCTGCTTCGGTGCCATCGGTTACCCACAGCTCATCACCATTCGTCCCATCGGCAGCGCTAAAGAGAAACTGACCATTGCCAAGGGCTACAAACTCTGTGGGAAATGAGTTGCCAGGACCCGGATTAATATCTTTGAGCACGGTGGTGCCCGCCTCAGTACCGTCAGTGATCCATAGCTCGTAGCCATTTGTCTCTGTTTCAGCGCTGAAGAGAAACTGGCCGTTGCCCAGTGCTGCAAACTCATAGGGAGCCGAGCCGCCCACACCTGGATTAATGTCTTTAACTAAAAGTGTATTGTTCGCAGTACCATCCGTTATCCAAAGCGCGCGGCCGTTAGCCGCATCTTCCGCGCTAAAGAGAAATCTACCATCTCCAACTGCTGTAAAGTCTCTAGGCCCAGAACTGTTGCTGCCTGCGTAAATATCCTTAAGTAAGGTAGTGCCCGCTTCGCTACCGTCAGTCATCCACAGCTCATTGCCCTCTGCATTAGTAAAGGCTTGAAAAAGAAACTGACCGTTACCCATGTCAGCAAACCCATTAGGATTTGAGCTGCCAGCCCCTGGATTGATATCTTTAAGCTGAAAAGTACCCGCTGCGGTGCCGTCGGTGACCCACAGCTCAAAGCCATTGAGATCACTTTGGGCCTCGAAAATAAACCGACCGTTGCCAATAGCGGTAAATTCGTTAGGCGCTGAACCATTCGGTCCTAAATTGAGATCTTCAAACAGAGCAATCGATATAGCGTCGTTCATGGAGTAGCGTTGGGTGACGAGGTTACCTACCGCTGCAAAGCTAGGAGCACAGCAGCACGTAGGCATATTTCCTGTATCAGAATTCCCTAAGCTATAGGCGAAAATCTCCTCAAAATTACCGACTGGCTGGTATTCGATTTTTCCGGGCAGCGTGATTACTTAGTCAAAATTACTGACCGGATGACGATAACTTAATATCTCAGCTGTCAACTACTGACTTAAGGGCGACAACTCTCAGTCTTTTGTAGTCCGCAAGCCACTCACCACCTTGATAAAGCTGGCTGGCAGCCGCTTCTGTTGATTTAACAATCTCCGCCCACTCGCGATCGCTCAGATCCCCAAAAGCACGCCGAGCAAACATCTCCAGCCAGCCAGCCAAGCCCGCTTCTCCCAAGGGCGTTGGCCGCTCAAATAAATGGGCATAAACGACCTCGAACCCTACCTTTTCGAGGAGCGTGACATATTCACATAGACCCGGAAAGTACCACGGATGTATCATTTCGCGCCCGCTAACTTGTGCAAGCGCGGTGAGAATAGTTTTCACGTTGCCCCGGCCACCTAATTCTGCAACCAATCGCCCACCCGGTTTGAGCGAGCTAGCAATACAGTTGGCGGCGGCTTCTGCTTGAGTAACCCAGTGCAGCGCAGCGTTAGAAAATACCGCATCGACTGGGCTAGAGAGCTGAAAGTCAGCCGCATCAGCGACTCGAAAATCGATCTGAGGATAGTTAGTTTGAGCTTGGGTAATCATGGCAGGGTCGCGATCTAGCCCAATCACGCTAGCGCCCTTCTCTGTAATCTGCTGCGCGAGCTGACCCGTCCCGCAGCCCAGATCTAAGACACTCTCTTCCGGCTGAGGATTCAGCATCTCTAGCAAACCCGCTCCGTGTTGCCAAACATAGCTGTGCTGTTTCTGATAGCGGGCCGCGTTCCAACTCATATCTATATACCGATAGTTTAACAAGGCTATATCTGAGGAATATTGCTAGCTGTGAGCTCTAGTGGCTGTGCCTGAAAGCTCTCGTGCAGCGGGAAGTTGATAGCGGTGATTTCTGCTGTCAACTGTTCTACCTGTTGAGCTTGTTGCAGCGCAATGTTCGCTTGAGTATGGGCCGATTCGGCCATCTCACTCATCTCGCGAATGCTCTGTTGCATCGGTGCAATCAGGGCAGATAGCTGCTCGATAGAGTGTATGATCCGCGCTTGCTCCTGAGTCATTTTCTGGGCTACATACTTACCGTTATCAGATACATTTTTAGAATCGTCTATCGCGGTGTTTAACTGCTGTATGTAGTGCTCGAAAGCTCCGATGCCTAGCATTAAGTCCGAAACCATCGTTTGTATTTGGTCGGCATCATCCTGTGGCCGTGACTGTTCGAGCTGCTCAGCAAGCTGCTTAAACTCACTTTCTTTATCTCGAAACTGTTCAATAATTTCTCGAAACTCGTCTGGATTTTGCTTACGCGACGCTGAAATCGATAGCGTAGACGCACTCGATAGCAACACTTGGGAAACTCGCGCGATGCGTTGATGTTTGCGGGCTCTTTGAGTCATCGCCTTAACCGCGTCAAAGAGCGATCGCGCCTGCTCAGTGAGCTGATGAGTATTCTCGTCGAGATCGTCGAGCGCCAACGCTACCGGCTTTGTTTGTGCGGGTTCGTCAGTCAGCGCCAGACAAGCCATATGGCCGACTTCATTGAGTGCAGTTGCTTGCTGAGCTAATGTTTTAGAGAGATTGCCTGCGGCGATCGCCCATTCTTGAATCTGGCTGGCTAAAGCCGTCTGTTTTTGAACGTTATCTTCGGTGGCGATCGCCGCCTGTTCGAGCCGTTGAGCATGCTCATTAGTCTGATGGAACGAAGCGGCAACCTGAGAAAAATGGCTCAGCATTGCCAGGACATGCGCAAACGTATGGTCTAACCGGTAGCTGAGCTGACTGAGTTCTGGTGTTGCCAGCGTGTCACTTTCGGTGCTCTCTGTCACGCTAGCGAGTAAATCACTCCCGCTCAAAGTCGAAACAACTGCGTTGAGCTGCGTAAGCTCTTCTTGAAGAGTTCGATCTCCTGGACTTTTTACGCTGGACTGGGGGGGTAGGATGTTGTCTATTTTTAGTGACAGCTGCCTTTGCCGTTCTCGGCTAGCGAGTGAACGAGCCTTCACCTGGTTTAGCTGCGCTTCCACTTCGCTGGCATGAGCAGACTTTTGCTGAACCTGCCTTTGACTGAGCTGAAGCTGATCCAATAAGTTGAAAAAAGAGAAAGAGAGCTGTTCTAACTCATCTTTGTTTTTGAGCTTCGCCGACATCGCGTCATCAACAGCCGACAGCCGCTGGCATTCGTTAATCACTGGGCGTAAGTGTCGATTGAGATAACGGATCGCCAGCGTGATCAGTCCGGCTAACAGTAGGCCGACAACCGTCGTCGCCCCCAATGTGATCGCCACCACTCGAGCGAATACCACTCTGTAGGGAACATAAGCTACCAACAGCCAACCCATCTCAGAAATTTGGTTGTAGGACCAGTAGCCGCTTTCGCCTTCAATTAGCTGAGGCGCGTCAGAACTAGAAAGATCTGATTGAATCTGCGACCAGATTGCCTCTAGCTGTGGAATATCTTTGTAGGTTTGATTTTCTAGCTCTTTGGCGTTAGCAGGATTAGCAATGACATTACCATTCTGTGCCAATAGCATGAGCTGCCCGCCCCCCTGGAAAACCGGATCTTCGATCACAGTATTGAGATAGGTGCCATCAAAATCGACGGCGGCTGTCCCTAGCCATTTGCCCTCGTTATCAAAAATTTGCGAGTAGTAAGACAGGACAATCCCTTGCTCACTTTGATAAGGTGTGGTCCACAGATCTTGCTGAGGCAAAAAGTACTGACGATAGGCGGCTGTTTTGGGATAAAAGTGCGCCGAATCAGCTCTGTCAGTGTAGGTAGCAGATCCTACGCTGCCGAGCTCAGCTTGATAATGCGGGTAAAACCACTCTTTGCTCGGCAAAATACCGTAGGCTCTTTGGCCAAAACCCAGCCCTGTGATGTATTCGGTTCGTCCTTGAAAAAGCTGACGGGTTAGCTCCTGATAGGTTTCTGGGGTTTCCGCCTTGCGAATATGTAACGTTGAAACGCTGACCCCTAAGCTGTAGGCCAGGTTTTCCGCATGATCAACGACATCATCAATTTGGTTCTCTTTGCCCTCCAAAATGATTTGAATTTGCTCTTCAGCTTGGTATTTAACGGTTTCTCCAAACAAAAAAGCCATTCCGCCGATACCGATCAGCGCACCGCCCATAATCGTCGCAAACAAGCGCAGGCCGAAAGAGTTGATGCGTAGTCGCGGCCGAGCAGTGGGAAGGAAGCCAGAAGATCTCAATGACGGATCGGATTGCAACATCGATTTTATAGCTGAGCTAAGCTGTTCACGCTCAGTGTCTAGCGGTCAAAGTCTAGAGGCTAAGGGTGAAGAGTATGTGCTTAAGAAAATACTGAGCTGACGTATCGGGCCTATGATGGATATGCCTGATACAGCCTGACTCAGCGATTTTTTGGTAGATGCCGACCCAGTGCTTATATTGGCAGGATCGATAAAAGTTCCTCTAAAAGTATAAAGAAACTAGTCAACGTTACTGATGACGTCAGTAATTTTCAATTTGTGCCAGATTCATTTGATGCAGCGCTTAGTTGTTTATACCATGCTTAGTCTGGGTCAGATTTAGGTGGGTCTGCAAGCTGGGCGCTCAGGCTAAGTGCAAAAACGTCTTCGAACCAGGCTTTTCTATCGTCGATATTCCACAGTTCTAGTTCGCAGGTGTGATTAGCGCGAACGGGCGTAAGCTGAAGCGTGAGTGTTTTAGCGGCTGCATTGTAGTGGCTATGGACTGAGGCGATCGCCCCGCTCCGCCCGCGATCTAGGGCAACGGCCACGCGTAAAATTGCGCCGAGCTGATCGACAATTTTACGCGCTTGCTTACTGGGCAAGTTGTTGTAGCTGTCATGACGGCGCTTGGGCTGACTCTTGCGGTGATAGCGAGCAATATTAGCAATAATTTCGATTTCAGTTTCGGTAAAGCCCAGCAGATTGCCATTGCGAATCAGGTAGTAGGAGTGCTTATGATGAGCGGAATGGCCGATGTAGTGACCGCTGTTATGCAGTGTCGCAGCCGCCCACAGATACTCGCGCTCTAAGGGCCCTAGATGATGGAGGATGCCCTGGGTTTGATCAAACAGGCTAGTGGCAAAGCCAGCAACGCGATCGCCATCGGCTTTGTACTTGCGAGCCATTTTTCTGACGGAGCGATCGCGCACAGAGTCTTGAAAGGCCATGCGATTTTCGATCAGGCCGTGGGTAAACATCCAGTCAACCACAACGCCTTCACGCAGCGATCGCTCACAAATCGTTAGCTGCTCAACCGCTAGCAGCTCCATCGCCACCTGCAAAACAATGGCCCCAGCCACGATAATCTCCGCTCGCCGCTCCGACATGCCAGGTAGCGCCAGCCGCTGGGCAAAGGTCATCTTCCGTAGACGACTCACCCATTTGCTCAGCTCATCGTAGCCCAGCCGGTAGCCATTCAGCGGATCCGGCTCCACGCCCGTCTTATGAACCGCATTTAATATCGCCAGGCACTCTATCGTCCCAGAAGTGCCAATCAGCCGAATGGGATCTCTTTTAATCGCGGCTCGATCTTTTTTAAGCTTTCGTTTTAGCCTATCGGTAGTCGGCTCTAGCACACCGCGAACATAGGCTCGCAGATAGTCGTATTCCTTTCTGCTGAGCGGATCGCTAGAGACAAATCGAGCGGTCAGACGAACCGCACCGACCTTGCTACTGCTCAAAAAATCATGCGGCCCGCCGCGCCCTAGAATAATTTCAGTAGAGCCACCGCCAATGTCAATGATGGCGTGGGGTTTACCCTTGAGCTCCATCCCCGAAATCACGCCCAGGTAAATCCGCCGGGCTTCTTCCGTACCCGAGATCAGGTTAATTGACAGACCCACTTCAGCCTGGACACGATCAATAAAGACTTGCCCATTGCCCGCTTCTCTCGTTGCGCTCGTGGCCACGGCGACCACATCGTCAGCGTGAAAGCTGCTCGCAATCTCCATGCAGCGTCTTAGGGACGCAATACAGCGCGTCATCGCCTCTTCTGTCAGATTGCCGGTTGATTCGCAAAACTCTCCGAGACGAACCGTGTCTTTTTCTTTGCCAATAATATTAAAAGCGGGTAGGGTGGCGTCAATTTTGACAATCACCATATGGACAGAATTTGTGCCAATATCGATCGCAGCCAGGATGTATTCCGAGCGATCACGCGATCGCAATCGGTGGCTAAGCATCTGAAGTGACGAATCAGACTCTACATCGTAAGCAAGTGAGTCAGTGCGGGCCGCATGCCCGATTGCGATAGTATCAACCATCAAAGTTTACGCAGAACTACTGAGGTAATTTTTACTTATCCTACAGTGAGGATGTGTCCTCAAATAGTGATCTCTGTCCGCTGCTTCGTAAAAACGGCGTAAACTTTTCAAAATCTATGAATGGCTTCCAGGGGTCACGCTTGGCTAGTAGTCAGCTGGCAGCTCTGAACTGAGCGCGGATTTCTTCAGTGCGCTTGCGATTTACCCCCAGATCAGACTTGCCTAGGCGAGCCGCAGAACGCGTGTGAATAACCGACTCACCCGGCGGTGCGTAAAATTCGACATCGTCTACAAAACCCATGAGCTTGCTGGCAAACTCAGCGTAAAGGTAGTCGTCACTAACAGCGTTTATAGTAGAGCGCTCCATGCCTTCAATGATTTGCTTGAGGCGAGCGATCGCATCTTTGGCAGAACCGCTGTAGTTAAAAGCAGCGATCGCATGCTCATCATCAGCCGCAGGCGTGTAAGAGCACACACAGTTGGGTGAATCAGGGCATTGCTTCAGCTGGCCATTTGTCACGCCGATATCTGTCGGCGGTGTTCCCGAAAAAGAAAACAAAGGCATAGTAGATGTCCCCAAACTAGGTATCACAGAAGTCTATTCACGATGCGCTGACGGCAGCTTGTACCAGGGCAAGTGTGGGTACTGGTGATGTTCCCAATGATAGTCGAAATGGTAGCAGCTCAAAAATGATATCAGCGGAGAGGCTTGAGAGCTAACCGCGCGGTGAACGTTGGTATGTCCACCTGGGGGACGTCTGTGGGGGCGATAGGTGCCAAAGTAGAACAGTTGCCAAGAGCTCAACCCCTGAGGCAATAACCAAAAGAGAACAACATTCAGCAAAGGTACGTGAAAAACAAACAGCAGCGGGTAAAAAACGACTGACATCCCCCAAAAGATCGTTGCCCCCTGACCATCACGAATATAGGTGCGCATGAACTGAAAATACCAGGGCCAGAAGCTCGTAGGATAAAAGTCAGGATCGTCTGCTTGAGCAGGCGTCAGGTGATGCTGCTGGTGATACTGACTCATCCGCTCAAAGGAGAGAAAGCTGTAGAGAGCCAAAATTATCCGACCTGCCCAGTCATTGACCTTTGGGTAAGCCGGCATCAAAGTCCCGTGCATGGCATCGTGAGCCAAAATAAACAGCCCCGTATGCAAAAATGACCGCCCTGCAATAACAGCGCACACCGTAGCCAACGGCATCTCCACAACGTTGGGCAAAACAAACAAGCTGCCGTAGGCACTGAGCAGCCATATCAGCACAATAAACGTAGCGATAGAAATAGAGACAAACGATTCTCTAATTAAGGCAGCAGACAGAGAACGGACGGTCATAAAAAGAGAGAATCTAGAGAACACTATGCGAGTAAATGCAGGTCCAAAGGGCCAACTCTACTGATAGAGTCTCAACGCTTCTCTACAGGCAGCTCGCTAAGAGCCCACTCTATGGAAAAACGAAAGCCGCATCTGCCTGAAAAGACAGCCTTTAAGTCTGTATATAAATATTAAGTTATCTTGATTTTAACTTAGCAGGAATATTTCAGCTGGGTAACTATCTATTGGGTGATTTACGATGGGGC
The DNA here is from genome assembly GCA_049680585.1 of Phormidesmis sp. Classification (GTDB taxonomy): domain Bacteria; phylum Cyanobacteriota; class Cyanobacteriia; order Phormidesmidales; family Phormidesmidaceae; genus Phormidesmis. Next base: position 12,334 of record JBAUIB010000487.1, on the reverse strand, counting down.
AATTTGGCCTAACGATGATCATACCCATCGCTTTTAGCCAATCTTTTTTGGCTCCATCTCTGGTCTCCACAACCTGCAAGGACGTATGCAAGATTCTTCTCAAAACCCACTCATTCAGACCTATCAAGACTTTCCAAGCCAGTTTAAGAGCGTTATCTTAGCCACAGCAGGCGCTGACGCTCAGCCTCAAGCGAGCTATGCGCCTTGCGTTGTTGACCTAGATCGCAATATCTATATCTTTGTCAGCGGTCTATCGGCTCATACCCAAAATCTAACGGCGACGGGGAAAGCCAGCGCTTTATTTATTGAAAGCGAATCAGAAGCAACGCAGATTTTCGCGCGTAAGCGATTGAGCTATGACTGTCAGGCCACTCTAGTAACGAGAGAAAGTGACCTATGGCAGACAATTTCGCAGCAGTTTGAAGCGCGCTTCGGCAACATTATCGAGGTGATGAAAGGTCTGGCTGACTTTCGGATTTTTCAGCTGAGGCCCCAGTCCGGTCGCTTCGTCGTCGGCTTTGGTGCGGCTTATGACGTTGATCCGGCTAATCCTAACCAGCTCATCCACAAGACTCGCGCATGAAAATTCGCGCATAGTACGTAGCTGCTATGCGCTGATATCGCTCTCGTCTGCCTCTTCCCAGCTGTCTACCACCAGCAAATCACCGATAGTATCCTGCATAGTGAAGTCAAATGATTCGAGTTCGGCCTTCCAATGAGGCCACTTGTCACCAAAAATAAAGGCAATTTTCCACAGGTTGTCTGTGGGTGAAATGGCTTTGGTTTCAACGAGCGATCGCACTTTGCGCTGAAATTTTTCCATAGGATGAGTTGCCACCAAAGTGCTAGGCGGCTGAACAGCAGTTGAGTTTGTCATGAATTCGATTGTGTAAATGTTGATCAGGCGCTCAGCCTGCGTTGGGTTGTGAAAAGCTTGCTTTGAGCTGAAAACAAGCTAAGAGATAAGCAAATAACCAAATGCAACAGTCGCTACTCAACACTAGTTATGATCGCTAACTTGCGGATGTAGCTCGATGTTGGATGCTGGGAATCTGGTCTCAAGATCCGGCTTTGTAAATCCGGCTTTAAGCCTATGCCTTGTAGATGGCACATGTCCTTATAACATTAGACATGCTCTTTATGCTAGCTCTTTATATCTAGCTCTCTGTAACTATGGGTAACAGCCAACTGGCAGAGCCCTTTCATGAGGACTTCAGAGCAGCTGCTAACAAGTTATAGCGAATAAGCGTATCACACCATTACTCTGTTAATCTTTTGTAAGACAATCCTTTATAAGAATAATCCCTATTCTCTGCGAAGGAAGTCCGCCTAAAGGTCGAGTTCGGTGCCTTCTATATTGGTATTTTAGCGGATGAATTGTACTTTATAGAATGTATTTTTGAGGGGGCACATGGTGATCGCTGATGATCGCTGAAATTTTCCGGTAATCGAGATCTTCGCGCTACACTTATTACCTTGAATTATTTTACCTTGATTATTCACACTTCCGCTTTGTCCTAGAGCCTTAGAAACTCACTAGAAAGGGATTCAAGGCTTTTGTGGATTTGAGGCTTTCGTTCTACTTAAACAGCTTTCTATGGTCGCTTCTCACGAGTCTGCTTCTGCCAGTATCGTTTCTCAAGACCCTGCTGCGGTCCCTGAGATAAAACTGCTGCGCACCCACGAATCTGAAAAACTAGAGCGCATCCGGCATACCTTTTCCCATGTGATGGCGATGGCCGTTCAGCGGCTATTTCCAAAAGCGCAGGTAACCATTGGACCGTCGATTGACTACGGCTTCTACTACGATTTTGATGCCCCCGACCCCTTCACAGACAAGGATCTCAAGGCAATCAAAAAAGAGATGATCAAAATCATCAAAAAAGGGCTGCCGGTTATCCGTGAAGAAGTGAGCCGTGAAGAAGCCAGGCAGCGCATTGAGGAACTTGGCGAGCCCTACAAGCTAGAGATACTAGAAGGACTGCAAGAGCCGATCACACTGTATTACCTCGGCGATCAGTGGTGGGATCTGTGCGCGGGTCCCCACGTCGAATCGACAAAAGAGCTCCACCCCAAGGCGTTTGAGCTAGAAAGTGTGGCAGGTGCGTACTGGCGCGGCGATGAGACCAAAGCGCAGCTTCAGCGAATTTATGGTACAGCCTGGGAAACGCCCGAGGAACTTCAGGAATATAAGCGTCGCAAGGACGAGGCGAAACGCCGAGATCACCGCAAGCTCGGTAAAGAGTTGGGGCTTTTCGTTTTTTCAGACGACGTGGGACCTGGACTCCCGATGTGGACGCCCAAAGGAACAGTACTCCGCTCCACGCTAGAAAATTTCCTCAAAGATGAGCAGGTCAAGCGGGGCTATTTACCCGTCGTCACCCCTCATATTGGGCGAGTAGAGCTATTTAAGCTGTCTGGGCATTGGCAAAAGTACAAAGAAGATCTCTTCCCCATGATGGGCGAAACCGAAGAGGAGGGCTTTGTCCTCAAGGCCATGAACTGCCCGTTCCATGTGCAGATTTACAAAAGTCAGCTGCACTCGTACAAGGAGCTGCCGATTCGGCTGGCAGAATTCGGCACCGTATATCGCTACGAGCAGTCAGGTGAACTCGGTGGCTTGACGCGGGTGCGAGGGTTCACGCAGGATGACGCTCACCTCTTTCTCACCCCTGATCAGCTCAACGAAGAATTTTTAAAGGTGGTCGATCTCATTCAGACCACGCTGAGAGCGCTGCAAATGGACCACTCGTTCCGGGCCCGATTGAGCTTCCGCGATCCGAATTCGGATAAGTACATCGGCTCGGATGAGGCGTGGGAGAAGGCTCAATCTGCCATTCGACAGGCGGTGGAAACGATGGGTATGGATCACTTTGAAGGGATTGGGGAGGCGGCCTTTTACGGCCCTAAGCTGGACTTTATCGTGCGGGACGCGCTAGATCGCGAGTGGCAGCTAGGCACGGTGCAGGTCGATTACACCCTGCCAGAGCGCTTTGACCTTGAATATGTCGCGGAAGATGGGACCCGTCAGCGGCCAGTGATGATTCACCGGGCTCCATTTGGCTCGTTAGAGCGGCTGATTGGTATTTTGATTGAGCAGTATGCGGGAGATTTTCCGCTGTGGCTTGCACCTGAGCAAGTGCGGCTGCTGCCTGTGACAGCGGACCATTGGGACTATGCAAATGAGGCGGCAACGCAGATGCGGCAGATCGGCGTTCGGGTGGAGGTAGATACCAGTGGTGAGCGCCTCGGTAAAATGATTCGCAACGCTGAGAAGGGAAAAATTCCAGTCATGTCAGTGATTGGCGATAAAGAAGTCGAGGCTCAGTCGCTGAGCATTCGTACCCGCAAGGATGGAGATTTGGGGGCGATCGCGCTACCGGACGTTCTCGATCGACTGCAAACGGCTGTAGGCAACCGCGGTGACTTTTAAAGATGGCTTTTTGTCAGGGGCTCTTTTGACAGCTAATTCAGCTTCCCCTAAACTACTTTGAATCGCCCTTTTGTCTCTGCGATAGCAGCGTTTCTGATTAGCCTCAGCAGTTCTAGAAGCCTCAGAAACATTACTTACGGACTTATTCTTTGTGCCTTCCTCCGTCACGGTTACGGTGCCTGCAACGACCGCTAATATCGGCCCCGGATTTGACTGCCTAGGCGCAGCGCTGAGTCTATACAATCGGTTTCACTTTATTCCCTTTACGCCACTATCTGATAGTGCTCCTTTTCAAATTACGGTAGAAGGGGCTGAAGCCGCTCGCGTCAATACCGGGCCGACCAACCTGGTATATCGCGCCTATTTAAAATGCTTTGAGCGAATTGGGCAAAGCGCACCGCCGGTTCATATCAAAATTAGTTTGGGTGTCCCGCTCTCTCGGGGGCTAGGCAGCTCGTCTACAGCGATTGTCGGCGGTATCATGGGCGCAAATATGCTGGCTGGCTCCCCCTTAGGAGAGACGGCACTAGCGGCGATCGCCAATGAACTAGAAGGCCATCCTGATAATGTCGTTCCGGCATTATTTGGCGGCGCGCGACTGGCTGTGATCACCCACGGGCGACTGCAAATTTGTGACTTGCCCTGGCACGAGTCGGTAGTGCCAGTTGTGATTATTCCTGAATTTGAGCTGTCTACCGCAGATGCTCGCCGGGTGCTGCCCGGAAAATGTAGCCGAGCCGATGCGGTCTTTAATACGGCGCATGTGGCGCTGCTGCTGCGCGGAATTGCGACAGGCAATGGTGATTGGATTAGTGGCGGAATGAGCGATCGCATCCACCAGCCGTACCGCAAAAAGCTGATTGTCGGCTATGACACGGTTCATCGCGCCGCCATGCAGGCGGGCGCTTGGGGCCTAGTTATCAGCGGAGCTGGCCCGACACTGCTCGCCTTATGTGCGCCGGATGTGGCTGAAGCAGTGCGCGAAGCGATGGAAGCGGCCTGGGCATCTCAGAGCTTTGCAGCTCATGCGCATTGTCTAAAGCTGGACATGCAGGGCGCGATCGCAGAACCGCTGGGTTTATAGCCGCGCTGAGGCATCCCCATCTGTGGCATTCTTCGTGTAGAGGCACTTAGATATTGAGGCAAACAGCCAATGCGGATTTTAGTGATCGGTGGGACTCGATTTATCGGGGTCTATCTTACCCGGCAGCTTGTGAGCGCAGGTCATGATGTCGTCTTGCTGAATCGGGGAAATCATCCGGCTCCAGTAGAGGGGGTGGAGAGTATTATGTGCGATCGCACCGACCCCGAAGCGCTTAAGGCTGCACTAGCTGGCAAATCCTTCGACGCCATCTTTGACAACAACGGCCGCGAACTCGCCCATACTCAACCGCTCGTCGATCTGTTCAAAGGCCCAAAAGACAATAGGCTTCAGCACTTTATCTACGTCAGCTCTGCCGGGGTCTATGCCAAAAGCGACCAGATGCCTCATGTCGAAGGCGACCCAGTAGACCCTAACAGCCGCCACAAAGGCAAATTCCACACTGAAGATTACTTGAAGGAGCAAGGTATTCCCTTTACCGCCATTCGTCCTGTCTATATCTATGGGCCGCAAAACTACAATCCCTTAGAAAAATGGTTCTTTGATCGGATTGTGCGCGATCAGCCCATTCCCATTCCCGGCAGCGGTATGGCCCTGACCCAGCTAGGTCACTGCCAAGATCTTGCCTCGGCGATGGTCTCTGTCCTCGGTAACCCCGCCGCCATCGGCCAAATCTATAACGTCTCGGGCGATAAAGCCGTCACCTTCGACGGCCTAGCCAAAGCCTGCGCTACTGCAATCGGTCAAGACCCCAACGCTATTGAGCTTGTTCACTACGACCCTGCCCAATTCGACTTCGGCAAACGCAAAGCCTTCCCCATGCGTGTCCAGCACTTCTTCACCGATATCTCAAAGGCTAAGAGCGAGTTGGACTGGCAGCCTAAGTTCGATCTAATCAGCGGCCTACAGGACTCGTTCAAAAACGATTATCTAGCAACCAGTAAAGACAAAGCAGACATTGATTTCTCCCTAGACCAGAAAATACTAGCCTAATAGAACCGTGATCCGAGAATCGCAGGGATACGACGCTGCGAAGCCCTTCGCCCGAAGCCTCCGGTTCGGTAACCCCCCCTTCAGCAAACCACCCCTCATTGAGCACTATATATATAACCTTTACGAACAAATTGTTAATCGTTAGTTATTAACCTCGGAGCATACACATGGGAAAAGTTGTTGGAATTGACCTGGGGACCACCAATTCGGTTGTGGCTGTGATGGAAGGCGGTAAGCCTTCTGTGATCGCTAACGCCGAAGGTTTTCGCACCACCCCGTCCGTCGTGGCCTATGCGAAAAATGGCGATCGCCTCGTCGGTCAAATCGCCAAACGCCAAGCGGTGATGAACCCAGAAAACACGCTGTACTCAGTTAAGCGCTTCATCGGCCGTCGGTATGACGAAGTCAACAACGAAGCCAGTGAAGTCCCTTACAAAATTGCCAACGTAGGCGGCAACGTCAAGATCGAAGCCTCTGATGGCAAGCAATACGCCCCAGAAGAAATTTCATCTCAGGTGCTGCGCAAACTCGTTGACGATGCCAGCAAATACCTCGGCGAAAAAGTAACCCAGGCTGTGATTACAGTTCCCGCTTACTTTAACGACTCTCAGCGACAGGCAACCAAAGACGCCGGTAAAGTCGCAGGCGTCGAAGTCTTGCGGATTATCAACGAGCCAACTGCCGCCGCACTGGCCTACGGTCTTGATAAAAAGAGCAATGAGACAATCCTCGTCTTTGACCTAGGGGGCGGAACCTTTGACGTTTCTATCTTAGAAGTTGGCGACGGCGTTTTTGAAGTCCTCTCCACCTCTGGTGACACTCACCTAGGCGGTGATGACTTTGATAAAAAGCTCGTAGACTACCTCGCTGAAGACTTCGCTAAAAAAGAAGGCATTGACCTGCGCAAAGACAAGCAAGCCCTTCAGCGCCTCACTGAAGCCGCTGAAAAAGCAAAAATTGAGCTCTCCAGCGTCAGCCAAGCAGAAGTCAACCTACCGTTTATCACGGCGACTCAAGATGGGCCTAAGCACTTAGAAACCACTTTGACTCGTGCCAAGTTTGAAGAGCTATGCTCTGATCTAATTGACCGCTGCGGCGTTCCCGTTAAAAATGCGCTCAAAGATGCCAAGCTCAGCAAGACTGACATCGATGAAGTAGTCTTAGTCGGTGGCTCTACCCGCATTCCCGCCGTTCAAAATCTAGTTTCAAAGATTTTGGACAAAGAGCCTAACCAAACCGTTAACCCGGACGAAGTCGTCGCGATCGGCGCAGCGATTCAGGGCGGCGTACTCGCCGGTGAAGTCAAAGACATCTTGCTGCTAGATGTCACACCGCTATCGTTGGGTGTAGAGACACTTGGTGGCGTGATGACCAAGCTAATTAGCCGCAACACCACGATTCCGACTAAAAAGTCAGAAGTATTCTCTACTGCCGTCGATGGCCAGACCAATGTGGAAATTCACGTTCTGCAAGGCGAGCGGGAAATGTCCAGCGATAACAAAAGCCTTGGAACCTTCCGTCTTGACGGGATTCCAGCCGCTCAGCGAGGTGTCCCTCAAATTGAAGTGACCTTTGATATCGACGCTAATGGCATCTTAAATGTCACCGCTAAGGACAAGGGCTCGGGCAAAGAGCAGTCAATCAGCATCACGGGCGCCTCTACGCTTTCTGATAATGAAGTGGATCAAATGGTGCGCGATGCTGAAACCAATGCTGATGCCGACAAGGAGCGTCGTGAGCGCATCGACATGAAGAACCAGGCCGACTCTCTTGCCTACCAGGCTGAAAAGCAGGTAGAAGAACTCGGTGACAAGGTGCCAGCTGAAGATAAGGAAAAAGTCGAAACGCAAATCAAGTCTCTCAAAGAAGCCCTTGCCGCTGAAGATTTTGACAAAATCAAATCTACAATGGAAGAGCTTCAGCAAGCGCTCTATGCCCTCAGCAGCAATCTTTACCAGCAAGGGACTGAAGACGCCGCAACCCCTGATGGTGAGGGCGCTGCTGCAGAGAGCGGTGCTACAACTGGCGAAGATGACGTGATCGATGCCGAGTTCTCTGAAACAGAGGGCCAGTAACTCAACGGCTAAGGCAGGGATGTTTGCTCAGGGAATCTTGAGACTGTAATCTTCAAAATTACCTGAGCAGACAAACAAAAATCAATACGTCTTTGAAAAAAGAGCTAGCGACTACCCAATCGTTGGCTCTTTTTTTGTTGTCCAAAATCCTGATGCCTGCTGACATCGACTGAAACTGGATACTTCTGATGAAATCTCGATGAATACATTTCGAGAGAATGGCCTTTCGGATTCACCATAATTTCATAAAAAATGCGGGGATATTAAGGGAGTAAGCCCGTTGAATATACCAGATAGATTTGATGTTTTCGCCAATCAGCCCGATAGAGGAACCGGCTTTAAATAAAGGGACCGCTTCAAGTTCAAATGAAGACTCCAACAATCTACAGAGTGACTGTAGGCATTCGCCGAGCGGACTCATTAGATTGTGGTTCGGGGTGGCATCAATTTTTCTTGGTATGTATATAGCTATGCTGAAACGACAAATATGTTTGATTCCGCACTCCTCACATCAGCTGCCTTAGCCGCTGCTGCGTCACTAACCGTCTTGCTACCCGCGCCACAGGCTCATGCCGCAACCCTCTTCATTGGCGGCAGTAATGGCACATTCGGTACGCCTACCGTTGATCCATCTGTCGATCCAGATGCTATGTTCAGCGTTCAGAAGCCTAATCCTCAAAGCGAAACGTTTGTGATGGGAGAACCCGGTCCTGGCTCTATGCCTAACCAGCTAACATTTTCAGGTGTCCCTTTTGCAACACTAGCTGATCAACCGTTTGCGGTGGGCAACCTCAGCTATCTAAACGGTCAAACCTATACCGGTACCCACGTTTCTAGTGTCCCATTCGGTGCTAGTCTCTATCTGACACAGCCCGTTCAGACGCGAAGACGCTTCGACTATCTATTTAGTTTCGACCTCACGCTTAACGCTAACGCTCCTGACGCTGATGCCCAGACGAGTGCCGACAGTCTAACAATTTCGGAAAATCCTGCTGCGCAAGCCTTCAACATTGGGCAAGAGAGCTATAGCGTTGAGGTATTAGGCTTTAGTCAAGACGGTGGGACCACATTTACCCGCCGCTTTCAAGTTTTCGAAGATGAAACTGTGAGCGGTGCTTTATTTGCACAAATAAAACTAGCCTCTATCAGTCGCAAAATTATCGAGCGCGAAGTTGCTCAGCCGACGACCGAAGTTCCAGAGCCTGCGTCGATTGCCGGTCTGTTGATGCTAGGAAGTGCTGCCCTACTGCGTAAGCCTACAGTTAAGTCATAAACAGAGCTGAGCAGCATCCATCACATATCTAAAAGTGCGCCAGCGCGCCCTAAACTAGATTTAAGCTAGCCCCAGTAGCGTTAACAGCCCCTTACCTGTCAACAGCTCGATTAAGACGAGCGCAACCATTCCAATCATTGCCGCTCTACCATTCAATCGCTCTGCGGATTGATTGAACCCTTTTTTAGGGCGTTCCATATCGGGTACTTTGGTGGGCTGAATACTAGCCATTGCGGTTCCTACAAGTAATTGCCTTTCTATTGTCACCAGCAACCGCATCCTCAGTCAATACGGTTGAATGCATATCCAAGCTAAGAACTTTGGCTAAAAACAGCGTCTCTAAGCGGGGGGCTGATTGCAGTGTCAGAAAGTTGTCTTGCTGCCTGCATTATTATAATCAGGATAGCCAGTCCTTATTTTCTACAATTAACGCTGTCGCAGCTTCTGACGGTAATGGCTTAGCAAATAGATAGCCTTGTCCATAGTTGCAGTTAAGATATCGCAAGGCTCTGAGCTGCGCCGCCGTTTCGATGCCTTCTGCAATCACATCCATACCCAGCTGATGGCCCAAAGAGATAATTGTTCTGACAATCTCACTATCATCACCGGCTTTCTCTTCCATCCGCCCGACAAAAGACTGATCAACCTTAAGCGTGTCTGTTGGCAGTTGGTGCAAATAGCTGAGCGAAGAATACCCCGTGCCGAAGTCATCTAGGCTGAGCCTAAGGTTAAGTGACTTTAGCTTGACAAGCTGAGCAATTGTGCCGCTTACATCCTCCATTGCCGCACTTTCTGTCAGCTCCAGTTTGAGACATTGGCTCTTCATCTGAGTTCTCTCTAAAAGCTCACAAATTTCTTCCGCGAGACTTTCTCGATTAAACTGTTTAGTAGATAGATTCACACTCACCATCAGATCGCCTGCGTAGGCAAATTGATGCTGCCACGTACACATTTGAGTGCAGGCTTCCTCTAATATCCAGTGACCTATCTGCACAATGAGCCCTGTCTCTTCAGCCGCTGGAATAAAAGCCCCTGGTGAAACAATGCCGCGCTGCGGATGCTGCCAGCGTACTAATGCCTCAAAGCCTGCCAGCATGCCGGTCTTTAAATTGATAATAGGCTGGTAGTAAAGCAAAAATTCTTTGCGATCAATGGCATTTCTCAGTTCGGCTTCAAGCTGAAACCGCTTGATGGCCTCTGTTCGCATACCCGGATCAAAAATCTCATAATGCTCTTTGCCCAGCGCTCTAGCTCTAGACATGGCTCGGTGAGCATCCTGCATTAGCGTTTCAGCTTGGCAGTCTTGGCCAGCTTGATCAAAGGCAATCCCGATGCTGAAGCTGATAGTAATCGCTTGAGCATCAATCATAAATGACTCTGTTAGCTGGTTATACAGCGTGTCTGCGATTTTTGAGATCTGGTTAGCGGCTTCTATGTGCTGGAGTAAAACAGCAAACTCATCGCCGCCGATTCTAGCCAGTTTAGCCGAAAAGGGTAAAGTCTCTTTTATCCGATCAGTGGCTTTGATGAGCAGCTGATCACCAAAGCGATGGCCAAAACTCTCATTGATCGCTTTAAAGTGATCTAAGTCCAGCAGTAAAACAGCTAAAGACGGATGCGTCTCTGATTTTCTCTTTTCTTTGAGCGTACGATTGAGCTGACGAACAAACAACGCGCGAATCGGTAGACCGGTTAATGGATCATAGAATGACTGATAAAAAACCTGATAGGTGATGAGCGATCCACTGGTCAGAAATAGCGCGAGAACAGGGGCTGCAAAAGGTATCCAGCCTGTTAATACAAAGCCAAGCAGACACAGTCCGCCCAAAGCGCAGACACTTAATAGAATAGCGATACCCAACAGCAGCGATCGCTGCATTTTCCAAACCAGCACCCCCCCGACTAGCGCCCATCCCCAGATCCAAAAGATCTCTATCAATTGAGGCCAGAACCAAAATAAAGGCCGCTTATCCAATACGTTGCCTAAAATCTGACTAACAATCTGAGCGAATCACCCCCGGCATGACATGCTCAGTGCTTTTCTCCGAACTGTAGGGTGTGTAGAAGAAATCTTTTAGGCTCAGCGCGGTCGCTCCGATCAAGACAACCTTATCTTTAATCCAGTCTGATTCGACGTCATCCGACAGCAGCTCAGACAGCGTAACTTTTCTCGCTATGTGGCTTGACGAACGGTAATCTAGCAGCATTTGATAGCCGGACGCATTGATATTGTCGTAGCCTCCCGAATGAGACTCCAAAGGTAAATAATCGATGGGGCCTAGGTGCAGGGCCTGTCTATCAACTTTGAACTGGGTATCTGCGCCTAGATACTTTAAGCTGAGCTGTAAGGCAAATGAATAGAGAAGCTCATTCTCAACTGAGGCAAATAGTAAGCCGCGGCGTAGTACGCTATCTGGGTCGATAATAAAGTCGTTGAATCCAACTTGGTCTGCGGCCATATTGGGCGGGGGCGGAACGTAATCTTCTTCGCTGACGCCTAGACTTTTGATGATAATCACGTTAGGCGATCGCAGCGCGGCAGCTAAGGCTGCTTGACCCTCACCATGAGGAATATCTCTATAAATATCTACCCCAATCGCTTTCGGACGGTGGGCCTGTAAACGAGTCAGCGCCTCGGCCATCGTCTGATCAGACATGGGCCATTCATTTAGGCGGCGGATATCTTCTTCGGTAATTTCGACGATCAGCAGACGAGGATCAGGGGCTTTATCAGCGCTGAGTCTGACCATATGGTCAAGGGCAAGCAGCTCTAGTGACTGTAGACCGCCAACTTGTCGAAGAAACAAAAGCAGGCTCGTGATAACAAAGCTTGCTAGCCAATAAGGCTGGCTCGACAGTCGTTTGTAGAGTTTGGCGATTACAGACAAAGTCCCTCCTGACATATGTATGGATAGGCTTGCGTCAGCACCCTCTCTTGCACAATAGAGAATTCCCTATCAGTCCGTAGTTTTAACTAGTGCGTAACGCTGACCAAATCAAGGTTGAGCCTCGAAACTGCTATCGTGTTGCCGACAGAGCGTACTTAAAAGATAGCCACTTATAATTGAAACTCGATATTTTTGAGCTGACAAAACTAAGCAGTAACAATGCTTAATATTAAAAGCTAAAGATGGATAGAAAACGAGTTTTGTCAACATAAATATCTTTAACTTATGCAAACGATAGATGATAGTTATAGCCAGAAAATACTTTAGGCTCTACTCACAAAATGTCGAAAGAAATTATGTCAATTTGTGTCACATAACGTCTTTAAGCCTTGTTATGACGTGGTTTTCTGGTAAAACTTTACTTGAGGTTAGAAAACCAATCGTGGCATGTCAAAAAATGTCTTTGCCTCAGATTCGACGGTTTTGAAAATGTCTTTTTTTATTAAGAAAACAAGCATTTTCTTAATACTTGTCTTGAGGCTATCGTAGAAGGCTTATCAGCCGTATTTT
>JBAUIB010000486.1:0-2665 GCA_049680585.1 Phormidesmis sp. | reverse complement strand
AAAACTACAATCAAGTCCATGCGCTGAGGAAACAGGGCTATCAGATTGAAGATATTGCTCACCATCTGGGCATGGGTAAGCGCACCGTCTACACCTATCTTTCTCACGAAAGTTTTCCCGAATGGCAATCGCCTAGTCGTCAATATAGCAGTGGTCTTGATCCCTATAAGTCCTATCTGATTGAGCAATGGCAACAAGGGAAACGTCACGCCAAGCGACTGTTTGAAGAGATTCAGCAACACGGCTTTACGGGAAGCTACGCAATGGTTGCCCGCTATCTCCAGCCGCTGCGTCAAGATTATCCACCGATGAGACCAGCCCCTGAATCACTCAATGACTTGCCAGGTCGTGGCCCTGCCCCCAAAGTCAAACGGACCAGTCAAAAGGCACTCAGTGCTCGGCGGGTCGCATGGCTGATCTTGCAACGTCCCGAAACGTTAGATAACGAACAAGAACAACTCCTAGAAAAACTGGCTGCTCAGCCTGACTTATCAGAGGCCATCTCCCTGGCTCAAGGGTTTCTCGACCTGGTGCGAAAACGACTGCCTGAGCAGTTGGATGATTGGCTAAAGAACGCGACGAACAGTTCTATCAAGGCATTTCAGACGTTTGCTAACGGCTTGAGCGAAGACTATGACGCCGTCAAAGCGGGCATCACGCTAGACGTTAGCAACGGACAAGTCGAAGGACAAAACAATCGCCTGAAGATGCTCAAGCGACAAATGTTTGGGCGGGCTGGAATTGACTTGTTGGCAAAGCGCTTCATCCTGACCTAACGGTATTTTTACCCTCTTTGCTTCGGATCACCAAAAGTTGCCATGAGCCCTCTAAGCCTTGAATCGCGAGGTTCTTGTTTTAGCTATCGGTACGCCATCAAACCAGTTGATTAGACGGTCAAAGTTGATAGCAGTCCCTATTGCCACGTTCTGTAGATGCGTTTTCGCCAGCCCTCGGTAACGAGAACGTCTCATCCCCAACCCTCGTACCCCCTGAGAAAGCGTCCCCTCAATCCCGGCTCTGCGCTTGTAGCGTTCTTTGCCTTCCTCACTGCTGTGGACTTCTCTGGCTTGCTCTAGGGCTTCGTAGTGTACTTGCGGTAGAAAACTCAAAGAGCGCTGCGGACTACGAGTACAGCGCTCTTTAGCACTGCACATAGAGCAGTCGAGACTGCTGAACCTGACCTGAATGTAAGCTCGGTTGCCCAATTTGACTCTTGGGTTCCAGCTCTTCGAGACTTTGCCTTCCGGGCAAGTGACGGTTTCGGTTGCCCAGTCGATGTTAAACCGCGCTTCGGTATAGCCATCTTCTATCTTCGATTGCCAGCTAGCGTTCTTACGGGTCGGGCCAACCAGCTCAATCTGTTGCTTTTGCGCATTCACTAGATGTTCTGCACTGACGTAAGCAGAATCAACAAAGTGCTCTGAGGGCAGTAAGTCTCTATCAGCAAGCGCTTCGTGAATAACCTGTGTCCGCTGCGCTTCATGGACAGCGGCATCGGTTGTCTCTACATGCGTAATCAGATGGCACTGCTCGTCATCACAAGTCTCGCTGACGTTAACTGCGTAACCAACCCAGTTCACCCCGTGCCGCGACCGGAAGCGAGCATCCACGTCATAGGGCGACTCGATTCCAGCATTAGTACGGGGGAGTTCCTTTTTTGACTTCCACCGAACGCGAGGCGCTTCAGGCGTGTCAGGCGCTTTAGCTTTGTACTCGTAGTGCCGCTCTAGTACGATTTTGAGCGCTTCTATCTTCGGTAGGCTTTGCCAGTCATCGACATCTGAGGCTTCTAGACAATCGAGCAGATAGTAAGCATCTTCGCCTACCTGCTGGCCGTAGGCATCTTGCTTTGCCTTCGAGGATGGTAAGCGGTAGGTTTCGACTCTGCGTTCGTAGCGGGCGTACCACGCGTCGGGCGCGATCGCCGATAGCCACTCTGGCTCAACGGTTGCTAGTTCGTTCAGCGCCGCCCGCATCGTTTCTCCGACTAGCTCTAGACGGTTGAGCTTACGAATCGAAGCCAGTACTCTGGTTGCATCTGTCCGCTGCTGGCCTCGCTTCTTAAGTAGACCTTTCTCTTTGCAGCGTAGCAGCAGCTTGTCTAGCAGCAGATATTCTTGGCCGTTGTCTATCAATCGTTTGCGGAACTCGCTCAGGACACTGAAGTCAAAGCCTGCATCGGTCAGCTCTAAGCCTAGTAGATACTTCCAGTCGATGCGAGAGCGCACTGCATCGGCAGCCTGACGGTCGGACAAGTTCTCTCGAAACTGAAGCACCGTCACCAATGCGGTTCGCCACGGCTGTAGGGCTTGCTGGCCAACTGTCGCGAACAGCTCCTCAAAGTCACTGTCCTCGAACACACTACCCAGTTCGTCGCGCAATGTCAGATAGGGGTTGCCTTTGGGAAAGGCGGCTCTGGCAACTAGCGCCGTTTGCTCAGGAACCGCTCTAATAGGCAGTGGATACATGCACATCGCTTGTCTTCTCCAGCTAGAAGTAGATTCCTTTCTACACTACCGCTCTAGGGATTTACTCGATTGGCCAACAGTATCCGGTCATTTAAAACACACCATTGCACACCGCGACGTAACCTTGCTGGACGTGTAACAACCCTGATTGCATAAACTTAGTACAGCAGAAGTGACAGATAACTTCTGTGAATAGG
>JBAUIB010000485.1:0-1648 GCA_049680585.1 Phormidesmis sp. | reverse complement strand
CCTATTGAAAAATCGTATTGTAATGGAGGCGAATTCATGGCTGCCTACTGCTCGATATTGCCATTTACCATGAAGGAAATGATGAATCAGTGGCTGAAGGGTCAGTCAAAGCGATCGCTCGCCAGCTTGAACGTACTGCTATGTCTATTGATCGGCCTTACAGACTATAGGATAGAGATAGATCTATCATTCTCTACTTTTTACCAGGTGCCGATTGCGATCGCCGCCGGGCACATCAGTCGAAATGCTGGGCTCTTGCTAGCAGTGCTGTGCATCTGGCCTGGATTTTTGCAGAGGCAGCTGCTAGGGACTACAGCAGCCTTTTGCTTCCTCTCTGGCATTTTGGCATTCGGCTATGCTCTTTCCTGCGATATTCTGGACAAAATAAAGGAGAGGTTCAGACAGAAAAGCTATTTCTTACTTTGTCCCGACTATTGATCGTAGGTCTGTTTAGCTTGCTGCTAGCCGCCCTCAACCGCTTCGATGGTATCGACCTTCCGGCCACTTAAACCAATTATTGGCTACAGTCGCAGGAATGTCTACAACCCGGTATCTGTAAAGACCCTTTCCCGGCTGCGGAAACCAAGAACAATGCACAAACTTTTGATTTTCAAGGATCAAATGCTGAGACAGATCGCCCTAACCCATCGATCCTATGTCAATGAAAACGCCGGAAATGTCAGACATAACGAAAGGCTAGAGTTTTTAGGAGATGCCATTCTTACTTTTATCAGCGGCGAATATTTATATCAGCAGCAGCCTGAGCTGAAAGAAGGCGAGATGACCCGACGACGCTCGGCGCTAGTTGATAAACCACAGCTTGCGCGATTTGCTGTTGAGATCAAGTTGGACTCTGAAATGCGCTTGGGACAGGGTGTGACTGACCAACTGGGACAGCAAAATTTGAGGCTACTTAGCAGCACCTTTGAAGCTGTAATAGGCGCTTACTACTTAGATAATGACCGAAACATTGAGATTTTACGCCCTCTCGTTGTGGAGCTGTTCGATGCTGTCCCTCAAGATATTTTTGTCGAGCGTTCCAACAAAGATTCAAAAACGCAGCTTCAAGAATTAGTGCAAGCTGACAATACTCTATCTCTGCTAGCGTATGTGACAGAGAGAGCGGGTGGAGACGATCATTCGCCAAAGTTTATTTCTAGAGCTTACATAGACGGTCAGATCTACGGTGAAGGGAAAGGGGGTAGCAAACAAGCGGCAGAAAAAGCGTCAGCTAGCGATGCTTTGAGCCGACTAAAACAACGTATCTGAAGGGGAAGTGAGCCGGTTGTTCAAGTGACCGCCGTTTTCAAATCGGGTTCTTCAAGTGTTGAGACAGCGAATTTGTGGTAATAGCGGGAAATCGCTGTAAAACATAGCGATTTCCCAAACTATCTTGACTTTGAACACAATCAATCAGGGCAGGCAATCAGGACGGAATGAGCGTCAGCTAAGGGTCTAATGGTTCTCCCAATCCGCCCTCAAGTTCATTCGAGCTGACTGTAACTGTCGTACTCACTCATACAGAGCGTTAACGAGAGATAGCTCGACCTTGAAGGATTCCTTAGTCATCAGACTCTAGCGAGCGGTTTTCGAGGCCTGGTAATACGCTCTTGACGTTACCAGGATAAATTTCACCCATTTCGCCCAC
>JBAUIB010000484.1:0-1726 GCA_049680585.1 Phormidesmis sp. | reverse complement strand
CAGCAGCACTGCTCGTGTATGTGCAGAGTATCCTCGGTGGCCTAGTCGGCTCTCGCTGGGCGGCTCATCAGTGCTTTGGCCTAGCCGAGCTGTGCAGTGTGATGAACCTTCACATTATTGGCGTGGTGCCACCGACACTCGCAGTCGTGGCCTTAGTGGTGAGCGTGTGGCGCACCCCTGCGCTCAACCAGTGGCTGCGAGGCTTGGCGAATACAGCCGGACTTTTGCTCATAGTGCAAATTGCCTTAGGGGTAGCGACCTTTAAGCTACGGCTGCAGGTAGAGCCATTGACCGTCTCTCATCAGTGTATCGGCGCAGCGCTTCTGGGCTGCTTGGTCTGCTTTACTGTCTTGTCGCTGCGCGATGTTCGCCTGCACCAGAGGACAGTGTGCGCAGATTCTGTGAGCACTGTAGCAATGTCTGCTCAGTAAGTTTGCTCAGTAAACCTGACTCAGTGAATCTGTTCAGCAAACTTAGTGCGAACTCAGATAATCCCTCAAACAAACCTTTTGAGAAAGACTAAAACCTATGCAAACTTCTTCCACTTGGGCTGCCCGTCACCACCACAATAACTTTGGTGAGGTGATGCGCAGCTACTGGCAGCTGACCAAACCTCGCATTATTCCGCTGCTGCTGATCGAAACAGCGGCAGGTATGTGGGTAGCTGGGCAAGGGCGAGTCGGGCCTGTGCTGTTGCTAGTCACGCTGCTAAGTGGTGCACTGGCAGCGGCCTCCGCGCAGACCATCAACTGCATTTATGATCGCGATATTGACTATGACATGGAGCGCACGCGCGCACGTCCGATTCCGTCCGGGCGGGTACAGTCGAAAGATGCACTGATCTTTGCGCTGATCATGGGGGCAATGTCGTTTGCTCTGCTAGCTGGGTTTGCTAACCTGCTGAGCGCGCTGCTGGCAATGGCTGGGATTGTCGTGTACATCGGGGTGTATACCCTCTGGCTAAAGCGATCTTCGCCGCAGAATATCGTGATTGGCGGTGCGGCAGGCGCGATCCCGCCATTGGTTGGCTGGGCTGCGGTGACGGATGAGCTGAGCTGGGCAGCCTGGATTATCTTTGCAATTGTGTTTGTGTGGACGCCGCCTCACTTCTGGGCATTGGCAATGCTTATTCAAGATGACTATGCCAAGGTGAAGGTGCCGATGCTGCCAGTGGTGGTCGGCAATCAGGCCACGGCCAGTCAAATTTGGCGCTATACCGTTGGGCTAGTGCCGCTGACGTTCCTGCTAGTGTATCCGTTGGGCGCATGCGGGATCGTGTATGGATTGGGTGCCCTTACGCTCGGCTATCGGTTCCTCCAAAAAACCTGGCAGCTACGCAACCAATACGATGATCGCGATTTGGCGCGCGACACGTTTAAGTATTCCATTTTTTATATGATGCTGCTGTCTGTGGCGATGATAGTTGACTCGCTGCCATTCGTTCGTTTTGTAGTTGCATCATTAGCAAACGAATTGCAGTGCGTTTTAGCGGCCATTCCGATCATGGGCTAAGCAATGGTAATGACATAAATGCCGATGGCTCGCTCGCTATTAGACGAGACTAGAATAGGAGAAGAGTCCCCCGAGGTAGTCTATGGACCCCGCTGTTTTAGTCGAAAATCTCAAGAAATCCTATGGCGATGTGGAGGCCCTCAAGGCAGTTTCTTTCGCCATTGAGCCCGGCGAGATTTTTGGGTTGCTAGGGCCTAATGGAGCGGGGAAAACT
>JBAUIB010000483.1:0-20346 GCA_049680585.1 Phormidesmis sp. | reverse complement strand
CAGCGCGAGATTTTGCCGTTGGATGCTGGTAGGCTGAGTGCTGGCGACTCGAATGCTGACTGGCTGGGTGTTCGGCCATTAGGCTCTGAGCTTTGAGCTGATTGAGCTGTTCTTGCTGCCGAGAGATACGGTTCAGTAATTTTTGCACGAGCGCTACTAGCTGCTCATTGTATAAAGCCTGACGGTTTTGATGCGTCAGTAGTTCACCCATCGCATGACTGAGCTGGTCGAGATGCTCAACCGACATTCGAATCGTGGCCTGCTGGGATTGAGCGGCAGCAAGCGGCGGCGCTATGACTGGCGCTGTTCTATTTTCACGGCTGTTCGTTTCCAGTCGATCCGTTTCGAAGCTATTCGTTTCAAGGTCATCCGTTTGAGAGCGATCCGTTTCAAGGTTATTGCTTGTACTAGAGGCGATCGCAACCAGCGATGATGTTGAGTTTGGAGTTGTCGAGTCAGCATCAAAGAGTGCTAGATCTCTCAGCAATGAATGAAGAGGTTCTCTGCCGTCGCCCGTCGTGGCAGTAAAGCCTTCCAGCGGGAAAAAATCGACATCAGCGCCTGGGCTTATTGTAAAGGTTGTTGTAGAAAGCACTTCGGGGATGTTGATACTGTCTTGTTGAGTTTGTCCAATCGGATGAGTGAGCGCTTTCCACAGCCGCCGAATTCGACTGGCTTTAGCTGGTATCGGCAGAGGATGGCTAGCATTTTGCTCAGTGCAAAACTGTTCTAAGGCGGGTAATGGCGCACCGCCTTGTTGGCGATCGCCCTCCAACACTGCCACTTGAGCGAGTCTAAAATTCTCCAAGGCGACCAGCGCAATTTCCAAGATCTTGTCAGGCTGTTGCGATAGCGCCTCTAGAGTTGTTTGCGCAATTTCTCCAAATCCTCGTAAATCTAACGATTCAGCGAGTCCTGCATAGACTTCACATTGGGTTTTTAAAAGGTCCAACAGCACCTGTGAATCTGGATTTTCTAAGGCTTTTGAGAGAGTCTCTATGCGCTGGGCAACGCCTACTTCAAAAATAGAGCGAGTCATATCAAAGCCCAACTCACTGGAGGTCGGCAAATGGCCACTTTGACCAAAGCGGCTGCCTAGCTTTTTTTGTAAGTGCGCGACGACCGTAGCCATCCGCTCTAGAATATCAGTCTCATCGACCTCAGCACCTGCAAGCTGCGCTGATAGCAGCAGCTTCAAGCAGTCATAGGCTCGAAAAATCAGCGCTTCCATTTCCACGCTGACAGCAGTATCTGGATAGCACAGCGCTCTGAAGATGTCTTCTAGAGAGTGAGTGGCTTTTTGAATGGCATCTAGCCCCACGCTGGCTGAGGCACCTTTGAGCGTGTGGGCAGCGCGCATCAGATTGTGCACCGTCTGCACGCTAAAGTTTTGTCTTAGCGTTTGCAGTTCGTCGTCCATTGTTTGCAGAAGTTCAGCAGACTCCTGCAAAAAGTACTGATAGGTTTGTTGAGAATCTGGGGAATCTGTTGTCATGAGTCAATCTATCTACAGCAGCAGCCATCGGGAGCAACCATCATCGGGTGTAGCAACGGGCGTATAGCTCAAGGAGCGTGACTACGTTAAGGTAGCGCTTCTCCTTTGGAGACAGGCATCCGACGTTGAACATCATCACTGGACTTTGAATTTATCAGCGCTGGTTTGAAGTGCTTCAGCCGTCTCTAGTACTTGCTGAATAGCATGGGTTAATCCATCAGAGCTCTCAGCCGTCTGATTGGCAATCTGCGCTGCATCACTCATCGTTTGCGTCACCACTTTGAACTCATCTGCTTGCTGATGCGTGGTTTTGGTAATATCAGCCGTGAGCTGACTGATTTGTCCCGTCGCTTCTACTATCGCCGTCAGCGTCTGACGCGCCTCTGTCACTCTATCTGTCCCCTCAGCCACCTGCTGAATTCCTGTTTCCATCGCGCTCGAGACTTCGGCTGTGCCGGTCTGAATCTCTTGTACAAACTGCTCAATTTGGGTAGCCGCTTCCGCAGACTGCCGCGCCAGCGATCGCACCTCATCGGCCACCACCGCAAAGCCTCGCCCATACTGCCCCGCCCGCGTCGCCTCAATCGATGCGTTCAAGGCCAGTAGCTGGGTCTGGGTCGTGAAGTGACTAATCAAGCTGACAATCTTGGACACCTTTTGTGACGACTCGCTCAGCCGCTTAATCCGCTGGTTAGTCTCAGCCACCGTCGAGCGGATAGCCATGATGCCATCGACGGTCCGGTCCATCGCACTGTCGCCATGCTGTACGACTTGATTGGCTTGCTGGGCCGCCGCTTCTACCTGCTGGGCATCTTGGGCGACCGCTTCTGTAGACTCCATCATCGTTTGCACCCGCCCTAGCGCCTGCTCTAGCACCTGCGCCTGGTGCTGCGCCTGCTGCGTCACAACCTGCACTGAGCGGCCACTCAGCTTAGAGGTCTCGCCCACCTGGTTGGCCGCGGCCTGCACCTGCATAACAATTTTCTGCAGGCTTTGCAGCGTGCTGTTGTAAGCGCTCGCAACCGTGCCCACTTCGGTGTCAGTCACCTGCGCCCGCACCGTCAGATCGCCCTGCAGCGCCGGACCAACTGCTTGCAGTAGCTGTATTACCTGTTGCTGAAGCTGCTCTTTCGATGCCTTTTCACGCGCCGCAGTTTCACTTAGCTTGGCCGTCTGCTGCTCTACTTGTTCTAGGTAGTCTGCCTGCTGTAACGCTAGGTTGAGCTGCGCGCCGATTCGATGGGCAAAACGCACATCGCTCTCTTTCCACTCTCGAGGGCCTTGGCACTGATGAATCGCAAACAGTCCCCATAGAATCTCACCTTTCAGCAACGGCACTACGATACTAGCGCTGACCTGTAGCTCGCTGAGTAGCTCGACTAAGCAATCGGGAATATCGAGCGCGGATACATCATTGACCACCCAGTAGCGGCCCTGGCGGTAGTTCTCGGCTTGCTCTGATGCGAAGCAGTGATCTGCGATCTTGGCCGACATGGCTGAGCGCACGCCAACTGCCACATCCTCGACCACAAACTCGCCGACGCTGTAGTTTTTATTTGCCTCGAACTGAAACAGGCCGACTCGGTCTGCCTGCATCATCTGGCGAATGTCTTGCACACTCGATTTCAGCGTTTTTGACAGGTCGCTAGTGTGGCGCAGCCGTTCAGTGATTTTGGTGACCAATTGCTCGCGCGCCACGGTGGCTTCGAGCTGTTGCGCTTTCTCTTCGATCTGCTTGAGCGACTCTGCCTGCTGCATCGCTAGGCCCAGCTGCGCGGCCACGCGCTGGACGAATGCTTGCTCTACCGCCTGCCACTGTCGCGGCCCGCTGCACTGGTGAATGCAAAACAACCCCCACAGCTGATTACCCTTTAGCAGCGGCACTACCAGGTTGGCGCGCACCTGAAACTGGCTGAGAATATCGATGTGGCACTCAGGCAAATCTAGCGTATAGATATCGCTGGCCGCCCACACTCTGCCGAGGCGATAGGCTTCAGCCATTTGCCCGCCAAAGCAGTGGTCTTCAACCCTCACTTCTTTGGCTGAGGCGTAGGCCGGATCCACACTCTCGGCAATCACTTCGCCGCTGCTGTGATGACTGTCAGCTGTGAATTGAAATACCGCCACCCGGTCTGATTTGAGGAAACTGCGAAGGCTTTTGGTGGTGGCGGCGAACACCTGCTGGAGACTGGAGAACTCTCGGATCGTCTGCGTGATGCTAGATAGGATGGCGCCGCGGGCGATTTCTTCCTGACCTCGCTGCTGAAGGGCGTGACTCTGAAATTTGAGCGTGAGTTCTGTACTCACCTGATAGAGCACATCAATGTCCTGCGCTTGCCATTCTCGCGGCTTGTCGCACTGCTGAACGACCAGCAGGCCCCAGAGCTGGTTTTCTAAAAAGACCGGGAGGCTGAGGCTGGCTTGGACCTGAAAACGCTGCAACAGTTGCATTTGATGCGGTGAGTCGGCTTCTTCGTTAGCATCCACAATGCCAATGCTGGGCTCGTTCTCATAAGTTTGGGGGCTGCTGGCGCCGAAAGCGATGACGTTGAGTCTTTCTCCCAGGGTCGGCGTATAGCCGCGTGTCACAGATTCGGCGATGATGACCCCTACTGACGGCGTTTGGAAGCGGTAGAGCAGCGCTCGGTCGCAGTCATAATGTTTGCGCAGCTCTGTCACCGTAATCTGGTAAAGATTCTCTATTGTCCTCGCTGATGACAGCCGGTTGCCTAGCGCGAAGGCGCGATTGACAGGACTTGGGGGTAGCGCGATCGCCGAATTCAACGGTCGCTCTACTGACATTTGAACAGTATCCACCGCCAGCGAAAGCCCACTAGAGCGCTGCATGGCAACTGATTCGTGATCCGGATCACGGCCTAGATCATGACCTAGATCATGGCTAGCGGCGGGCAAAAACTCTTCAACGCTAAAATCTTGTTCAAAACTTTCTTCTACAGCATCGACGAGTTCAGAGCCGTTTAAAGAAGTGTCAGAGGAAGTCATAGAGAATACTCGTTAACTGAGTTGTAAAAAGATAAATCAGAAAGGCGAAATGCAACCCAAGCTTGAATCAACCGGTCCGACAAAGCCAAAGAGAGTATTGGAATTGCTAATAGCGGTGAGACTGTAAAAGGGGTGAGTTCACAATCTTGGCAACACTCAGTACAGTACCGCCTTGCTGCGGACAGTAGCCAAATACAAAAGGCTCTAAGCTAATCGGACAAAGCCCTGAGCGCATGTGGATTTTATCCTCATCGAACAGATCGATATCGCTGACTTGCTCAACGACCAATCCAAGCGATCGCCTTTCCGACTGCACCACAATTACAATTGGAGGAGTCAGTAGGCGAGACTGCTGACACAGCGGCAGGTAGCCAACAAGGTGATTGAGATCGACAAGCCAGAGCGTTTCTCCTTGCCAGCTGCACACACCGAGCACGCAGCTCGGCATATCAGGAACCGGAAAAATATCATCTAACGCTAGCTGCATCACTTCTAAAATATGCTCAAGGGGCAGCAGCACATCGTTTTTTTGAGAGAGCATAAATCGCAAAAAACGTTGGCGGCTGTCAACTGGCAGAGGCGTTAGCCCGAGCGGATCTCGCTGATTAATCGTAGGATTGAGCGGCTTGAGAAGCGGCTCATATTGAGTCGATAGTATGGGCATTTTCTCTTTATCCAGGGACTGCTCCTTGATAGCCAACCAGCTTTTCGACCGTCTTTGATAGCTGTTGTTGGTCAACAGGTTTCGTCAAATATGCATCCGCACCCAGCATAGATCCCCAAAGCTTATCGGCTTCAGTATCTTTTGTAGAACAGATAATGACCGGAATATTCTGTGTGCTTTCTTCTGTTTTCAGATCCCGGCAGAGCTCAAAGCCACTTTGACCCGGCAACACAACATCTAGAAACAACAGATCTGGCTGGGCGGAGCGGAGCACCTTGAGCGCTTCTTCGCTATTTTGAACACTTGTGACTGTGACACCCGATTGCTGTAAATAACGAGTCAGGAGGTCTCTATCAGTGAGGCTATCTTCTACAATAAGCGCAGTTATCATGAGTATTGTGTAAGGAGAGGTATATACATTTATCCGCATTCAGCGCAGGCCGGACACACAGGTAGGCCAAACTTTAAAAGAGAGGATAAGCATCTGGGTGCTGAGCACTCGGACTATCTTGGTGGCTGATACTGTTACAGCTACTTTGATGATCGCATTCGACATAGTGAAGGTGTTTTTTTAGCACCTTGAGAACTTTCTCGCGCTGAATAGGTTTACCTAAAAAGCCCGATGCACCAACTATCCGAGCCCTTACTCTATCGGCAATGCTATCGTTACTCGTCACAATAATGACAGGAATATCTTTAAAGGTGGAAATACGACGAATTTGCGCACAAACCTCATAGCCGTTGGCAATTGGCATCACCAGATCTAAAAAAATGAGTTCAGGTTTAAGCTCAATTAGCATCGGCAGCGCCTGAAGCGGATCGCGAATATTGGTGTACTGATAGCCTAAGCTCATAACAATATTAGACATCGCTCGACTGTCGGCTGGGCTATCGTCAATGTAAATCACTCTAGAAGATCTGTTTCGGGCCGCTCTGCTCAATTTATCCCGATGATTTCCATCGTGATGGGCAGGAAGGGAGTTTGGATTTGAGATGATTGGCTTTTTCTGGGCTCTTTCTGTTTGAAGCTTGAGTGTTGATAGGTGGGGCGTTTTTCTGTTCGCGAATGAATTAGGCTTGAACAGTTCCGGATGAAGTCCATCACTCGCATCTTCGACAATGTCTGGAACTTCAACAAGTCCTAGCAGCTGATGGGAAACATAGGGCAAGATGGAGGCGGTGAGCGGAACGACGGGCTCATTGAGCTTAATGGCCAAGTCTCTCAGTGTATTTTTACCATTTACAAAGGTTGTGAGCGTCTGAAAGGTCTGCGGGCGGGTCTGTAGTTTGAGCGCATCTCGCTGAAGAATCACAGGTGCCCAATCTGGAGAAAATTTAGTAAACCCGACTCGTTCCCAAATTTGCCACTGTTGTCTGGCTTCCTGCCAAGCAGACTGCCCATGAGTCATCAGAAAAGGTGAGCTAGCGGCTTCTGTCGGAAACGCCTCGTAGACTAGAGAAGCGCTAGTTTTTTGGAGTTGCAAGCTACCCATCTGCAAGATGTCGAAGAGATCTTCTATAATGCAGCCTTCAACAATTTTTAAGAACTCATCTTTGGGGAACTGCTGCCGCTTAACAAGTCGCTCTAGAGCGATGTAGTTCCAACGTTCGTAAGCAGGGCTAGCAGATTGAACAACTTCTTCAAAAAAGGTTGGGCTATGAACAGATAGCTGTCTCTGCCATCGCCGTAGCGAGTGAGTTCTAGACTTGGTCCAAACAATTTGACCGAGTAAGTAGTAAATGAACCACTGGTGAGTGGCCTGATCGCTGATCCTAATGAGCCCTGTAAACTGGCTTTCGCGATATTTTTGTATCTTTTCGCCTAAGCTCCGGACGATTAGACTACCTGACATAGCGAGGAGTTTCCTAATAAGAATTTTATTAAAATATTCATATTAAACAGATATAAGGGGACCAATGAAATCGGTTTAATGCTATCTGAAAGTGAAAACTCACCCATAGGGTAAGACATCTGATACAGCCAGCGTACAGATACATTCGCATGCTGGCGAGCCACTCAGCCCTCAATACACAAAGGTTAAAGTCGTTGTGAATGTATTAAGCTAAGTGGCCAGAGCTATAGATTGAAGAGTTGAAATCAGGGTTCAAACCGGACCTCTAGCAACAATCGGGCATGATAGTCGCCAGCAGTCTTGACAGATCTGATTAGTGCGGGTGGGTAGATTTAGGCAATGTGTCCTCGAAAAGACAACTGACACATCCTTTTAATTTGATGTGTGCCAATCATATGCTCAATAGCGCTTGACAGTAGAGCGAAAATTATATGTTTACAAAAAATTTACCCAAATGTTATTTATTTGGGGAACTTTATTTTTTGATTTACGACGGCCTCACAATGACAATAAAAGATCAGTGTTGCTATCGTTGAGAATGTACAAAAAAAGGCTGATAGCACCCTACTTTCTGCGTAGTGTCTCTACCAACCCTTAGATCATCTTGCTAGATGTACGGATTTTATTGTGCCTTTTTTGACCGGCTCACCTATTGCTCAGCTTGTTCCTTAGAAGCCTCTTCTTGGGAGGGCTCAGCAGCCGAGCTGGAATCTTTTGGGGACTCTTTTGGGGAAGGTCGCTGGCTCGCATCAAACGCATCCAGCGGAAAGATATTGACGATGCTTCCCTGCATCGCCGTAATTCGCTGCATTTCTTCATTCATCCGAGCGAAAGGAACCTGAATAAACTGATTGCTGCTGCTGCGGATAGGTGAGCGAGATCTCGCGCTAGCTTCGTTTTGGCTCAGGCCAGCGACCTCATAGACGAATACTCGACTATCAGAGCTAGAAGCAGCGCTGTTTGCACATTGTCCTAACATTTTTATCATCTCCAAATTTTAAGGATGAGCACAGCTAGCAGGTATTGCTAGCTGACATGCCGACGAACACAGACCTCATCAGGCAGGCGTTACACTCGCAACGCGTCCGCCACTTTTGTTGATCTGCTGCAAAGTCGAAGAAAGGGACTCGTAAGGCACCACCAAAGCCCGACTGCTTCGGCGAATGCTGGGATAGCCAGGCAGCCGTCGCCCAGTGATTTCAATACGATACAAGCTGCCGCGATCGCTCGTAGATCCTGGCCGACCAAAGGCGCGGTTGACCACGGTGCCTTTAGCAGCGCGATACGCCCAACCATTGTTGTTCTCTGCGCCAGACGGCGGAACAACTGAAGAAACAACTCCTTGGGCTAAGTCTTCTGCTAAACGGGAAGAACTGCCAGCAATTTGAGAGCGATCGCTATTTGCATAGCCCCGATAGAGGCTAAACATTCGGGGGAAGCCAGCCATTGTCTGGCCCGTCTGAGTGCTAAATCCTCGGCAGTAAGGAACAACATTGTCTCCAAAGTTGGCTTCGTATTCTGCCGTATCAATGTAAGAGTCAATATCTGCGTCGAACCCTTCTTCTTGATAGCGATCTAGATGCTCAATTACTTCAGACTCATCGTAAGGCGCACGCCCTAGCAAATGCTTAATATTCAACTCAATCACACGAGTTTGAAAGTTGGGGTACAGAAACTTTGTTTTATATAGCTCCGACTTGGCGACTGCTCGCACAAAATTTCTGACGCTAAGCGCCCCACTAGTAACTAGAGACTCTAGCGCCACCAGTCGCTCTGAACTCATAAGATAATCATTTCCCAACACCTGACGATAGACGGCATTGATGATCGCTTGAGCATCGTTAGAAGTTGCGTTTGAACGCATTTCTATCGGACTTTGCTCAGTGAAAGGGGTCGTGCCCAAACGAGCAGACGCTGATGTAATAGCCACGGATAAATCTCCTTGTTAAGGATGTACTGGTTGATGATGTAGACGAGTGCTCCAAATCCGTTGAAAGATTTTGAGAAAGGCTGACTTTAAGCAGAGGTGATATCAACAATTTGACTACCCCGGCGGTTTAGGCGCTGTAAGGTAGGGGTTAGCTGCTCGTAGGGCACCAGGTATTCTTGAACGCCTAGGCGAACCTGCGGGGTTCTGCCATTAGCTGACTGCGATACACGCACTCGGTATAGCTGAGAGCGATCGCCTCCGGTTACGCCCTGTAGCTCTTTGCCCATCGTAGAAGTTCTCACCGGGCTAGCGGTATTGCGAGCCAGTTCTGTGGTGAGCGCGCCTTTTCTATTGTTTACTTGAGCGCGATCGCTGCTAGCCGCCCCCCGGTATAGCTGAAACATTCTGCCAAAGCCAACCGTCTTTTGAGCGCGCTGAGTGGCAAACCCTCGATAGTACGGCACAATCTGCTCGCCAAAATTTTCCTGGTACTCTGCCGAATCTAGGTAGCTGCTAATTTCCGCCTCATAGCCCTGCTGAATATACAGATCTACATGCTCAGAAATCTCAGACTCGTCATAAGGAGCACGGCCTAGCAAATGCTTGAAATTAAGCTCAATAAAGCGTACCTGAGGCGTATTGTAAAAAAACTTTTCCTTATATAGCTCTGAATTAGCCGCCGCGCGCACAAAGTCACAGACGCGGATATCACCCTGCTTTAGCAAAGATTCCGCGCTCACAAGGCGTTCTGAACTCATCAAATGATCATTGCCAAACACCTGACGGTAGGCGGCCCAAATCACGCCTTGAATCTCAGATTCAGACGCATTGGCTCGCAGTTCTATCGGGGCTGCTTGGGCGACTGTTTCAAAGCCTAAAAGTCTTGCTGAAGTTTCACTCGTCATTGATTGGGGCCTCCTAGCCGACACATCTCATAATCGGGCGTATGCAAATCATATAATTTGTTAACGCCCACTCAACGCCTTTATGCCTCAATTGATACAGAACGTAGGCATTTACTGCGTTAAGTGAGCGTTGAATCGCTTAGAGCATTAGCTCAGGGCGTTGATAGCATAGTCGATGTAGGAGTTTGCTTCAGCCGCCGCATCACCGCTCAAGCCGTGGTTGGCTTTGATGTGCTTGAGAGCTTCCACATACCAGCTAGGCGAGAGCTCGAAAGTGCTATTGATAGCGCCGATACCAGAGATCAAGTACTCATCCATTGGCCCTGTTCCGCCCGCTACGAGGCAATAGGTCACCATCCGCAGATAGTAGCCAATGTCGCGCGCACACTTGTCTTTGCCAGTCTGGGTTGAGGCGTAGTTGTTACCCTCCATTTTGGTGGTGTAGGGAAACTTTTGGTAGACGGCTTGAGCTGCACCACCGACCAAACTGTCGGCATTTTGGCTGAGTGACTGAGCTGCTGCCAGTCCCGCTTGGGCCTGACGAAAACGACCAAAGGCAACCTGTAGCTCAGAGCTACTGAGGAAACGGCCTTGTGAATCAGCAGCTGAAACCGCTTCAGTCATGGGAGTTTGCATAGGAAAAATTCTCGCTAATGATGGGTTGAGTGCAAAGTGAAGGGTCACTTATTAAATAGTTGAAAGCCGGTCTAAACATCGAGCTAGAAAACCAGGCTAAGCAGGGGTATTAGCTAAACGCTAGCTAACAGCCGCAGCCGCTCTGTCAAAGTAGCCACCTAGTTCAGAGATCAAAGAGCTACAGTCACCTTGGGTAACGCCCTCTCGGTCGTTAGCAATCGAGATTGCGGTCTCTTTCATTTTGTTGACTCCCGCTGCGACTGAAGCACCCGGCACGCCGAGAGCCGTGTAGGTTTCACGCAAGCCATTCAAGCAGCGATCATCCATCACACTGATATCGCCAGTAAAAACGGCATAAGTGACATAGCGCAGAATAATTTCCATATCGCGCAGGCAAGCAGCCATACGACGACTGGTGTAGGCATTGCCACCCGGTGCAATTAGCTGAGGCTGATCGGCGAACAAAGAGCGCGCGGCACTGGCCACAATTTCAGACGCACTGCCCGTAATTCGATTCACCACATCAATGCGCTTGTTGCCTTCTGCAACCAGAGAGTTTAGCGCCTCAATTCTGTCACCGCTGATATACTCGCCCCGCGCATCGGCCTGGGAAACTACTTTTGTAAAAAGGTCGTACATATGAAATGGATCTCCTAAGCTTAAAACTTGAGAATGCAAAACGGAAGTTTCGATAGCTACAATATCCAGCTGAAATGTCAGACAGCTAAAGACCAGGCAGCTGAAATACTGGGACTCTCAGGTGTGGCGAAGCCAGCGACTTACCCGTGAGTTAATTTAATCAATTCGCTTGTGCAGATCTTGTGCACCGCTTTGTATCTAACTGGTTACAATCACTCAAACCTTTGTGCAACTGGCATTCGAACGGCTAAAGAGATGTTTCGAGGTGCTTAATAAAAGTCATATTTCGTTACAATCCTCTCAGGCAACCATTCAGAGAGCCCTGTAGAAAATTCTCTAGAAAGCCCTGTAGAAAATCTTTTAAGGGGCCTCGTGACTCTCTTCGGGTGCACAGTCAAACAACATTGTTTTGAGGTATCTTTGTGCCCACTCTTTGTCAAACGCCCGTTCGAGTACACGCCTTGTCTTGTCGTTTTTCTGCTGCTGAAAACAGTATTGACGCTGCATCTCGAAAACAGATGCCCGTGCTTCTCTTGACTCCAGTGACTGGGCTTCGCAAGCGAGCTGACAGTGAATAGATAAGTACTGGGTGACTTGGTTTAAAAACGCCCGTTCTTCTTGAGGTGTCGTTGGTCGCACGAACAAACAGAAATCCGAAAAAATGTTGCCCCACTCTGGCAAGTCGCGACGATGAGAAAACTCAAACAGATGTAAACGGCTGAGCTCTTCTTGATAGCTAGCCGGTAATGAGCGATCAGCAGACACAGGTGACAAATCAACGATGGCCGCTGTAATGGTTCCGCGAGCAGCCACAATATCGACCCCAAAAATTGGCAGATCAAAGCAAGGGTGCGGAAACATCACACAGTGAAGAATATCCAGATTGTTGCCCACTTTAGCGCGTTCTAAATGCAGCTTGCGAAACTGAAAGGTTTGGTAGCAGGTGTTTTCAATGGTCAATCTCTCTCCTTCAAGGCTGCCCTCAACGTAGCCCAAGTCTGAGGGAACGTCGTAGGGAAAGAGCATCAGCTGATGTTGCCAGATGCTAGTAATGATATTAGCTAAGCGACTGATCAGGGCATGTTGTTTGAGCGGTAAGCGCTTGCTTTGAGTGGTTTGAATCTGAGTTTGAACCATAGTGCTTTTCAAACCCTGAAAGGGCGTAAGAAAGGGCGGTGTATTTTCATACCTTGCCCTAACGCCCGTGCAGACGCCGTGCAGCGCTATAGAGTTTGCAAGCAGACTTTTTATAATTAACAGAATCTAAAATGCGCTTTATTGGTCGTCTTCTCTAGAACCATAGAGAAAGTACTCTGCCGCTGGCGATCGCCCATTTGTCTCTTCTTCAACCGCAGTCGAGACGGCTGGCACCCTAGGCGCGCTCAGCAATCCGCTCACCCAGTCTTGATAGCGCTTAAAGCTGGGATCTTTGCGGGTAGCCGCAGTGCGATCGCGCCCCAGCTTGATCGGTATCTCCGCTCGAATCGTACCGGGCCGGGCCGTCATCACATAAATGCGCTGAGCTAAGAAAACCGCCTCGCGCACATCGTGAGTAATCATCAAAATGCTGATGCCAGTGCGCTGCCACAGATCGAGCAAAAACTGTTGCATGCTCTCTTTGGTTTGAATATCTAGCGCGCCGAAAGGCTCATCTAGCAGCAGTATTTTGGGCTGGCTGGTGAGGGCACGGGCGATCGCCACCCGCTGCTTCATTCCACCCGACAGCTGCTTCGGCAAGGCCCTAGCAAAGTCAGAAAGGCCCACCATGTCAATATAGTAAGACGCCTGATCGCGCCGCTGGAGTGAGCTCACACCCTGTAGCTTGAGACCAAACTCTACATTTTTCTGCACCGTCATCCACGGATACAGCGTATAGTCTTGAAACACTAAGCCTCGATCCGCCCCCGGCCCGGTGATCGCCTCATAGTCCACCACAATATGACCCGCGCTCGGCTGCTCTAGCCCGGCAATCAGCCTCAGCAAGGTAGATTTTCCTGAGCCTGAAGCCCCCACCACGCAGACAAACTCACCCTCCTCAACGTGAAGGGTGAGCCCCTTGAGGGCGGTAACTGAGCCTTTGTTGCTTTTGAAGTGTTTGTCTAGTCCAGAGATCTCTAGATGCATCACTCAACCGCCCATTTGCAGGTGGCCTTTAGCAGCCAGCGCAGAGACAAGTCGATCAAAAAGCCAATCACGCCCAGCAAAATCAAATAGGCAAATATATCGTCCGTTCTAAAAAACTTTTGGGCGATCGCAATCCGTTTGCCCAAGCCCTCATTGGCTGCAATCAGCTCCGCGACCACGACTAGGTTCCAAGCGGCTGCCATATTAATGCGAAAGGTATCAATAATATTCGGCACAACATACGGCGTAATCACCTGCATCAGCGTTTGCCGGCGCGATCCGCCCAGGGTATAGGTCGTCTCCAGCAGATGCTTCGGCACGAACTTAACCGCATCCATGATCATCAGCGTATTAAAAAAAACAACACCGATAAAAATCAGCGCAATTTTAGGCGCTTCATCCAACCCCAAATAGATGATTAACAAAGGGATAAAGGCGGGTGCAGGCATGTAGCGCACAATGCCCATAATCGGTTCGAGCAGCGATCGCACCGTCGCAAAAGCCCCCATCGCAATCCCGACCGGCACCGAAATCATCGCGGCCAACAAAAAGCCCACCCCTACCCGCATCAGGCTGGCACTCGTATCTTGTAAAAGTAGGCCCTCACGCCACAGCCGCCCAAAAGCTTGAGCAACGTCTAGCGGAGACGGTAAAAACTTTGGATTGACAATACCTGTGCTCGAGAGTATCCACCACAGCGCAAAAGGGACGACGACAGACAGAATGCGCAGCCCCCAGTCCAAGCGGGCAGGAATCGGCTCACCCATTCGCCAAAAGTGCCTGGGCTTTAAGCGCTTGCGGTTAGACTGCTGGCTAAGCAGCTGAGGCGGGGCAGAAATCTCAGTTTTCATGGGGTAGTCAAGTACTCTAGAGGCTCCCTAAGCCCATAAGGAAAGGAGGAATCGTTTTCTAAAGGCCGTGACACCTACTGAGTCTGCGCGTAAGCTTCGACAAATTGATTGTCGAGTATCGGCGCAAGATCAGGCGCTTCTGGAATAAAGCCAACGCCCACCATAAACTCAGCCATCTCTTTAGCCGAATAAGGCATGTGCTTCATGTCCTCACCCGCACTGAAAGCTTCCAAGTTATCTTCTATCGTAAAGAGCTGAGTGCCTTCTTTTAGCAGCTGCAAGTCTTCGACACTCACACCTGCGCGCTCCGCCATAATTTCATCGGCGCGATCAGGGCTCTCTTCCATAAAGGCCAGCACATCAAACCAAGTATTCACAATCGCCTGCACATCGTCTGGCCTTTCATCAATGATGGTCTGGCTCATCACTAGCAAATCTGGAATCGCGCCCGGAAAATCAGCAGACGTGATCAGCTCTTTGCTGCCCTCGCGCTCTAGGGCCGTCAGCCAAAAGGGGGGAAACGCACCAACCGCATCGGCCTGGCCAGCAGCAAAGGCAGCAGCGGCAGCGCCCGTTTCAAGCGGCAAGATATTCACATCCTCACGTGAGAGCCCTTCAGCTTCTAGCGCCAGCGTCAGCAAAAAGTCATCCACAACGCCTTCTTCGACAGCCACATCTTTGCCCTTAAGATCGGCCACTGTATTGATGTCTGCTGTGACAATTATTTTGTCATTGCCCGCCGAGTTGTCGTTGACCAGCACCGCCACTTGGCCGTTAACGGAATCGCCAGCGAACGAAATGGTGTCGTTCAGGGTTTGGCAGTTGCCGTCGAGCTGCCCGGCGGCAAAAGCTTCCATCGATTCAATATAGCCATCGAACCACCTCATTTCGACATTGACGCTATTGGCTTCAAACAATCCTTCTTGCTCCGCGATCGCCCAGGGCCACCACCCGGCCCAGTTGCTATAGCCAATGACAATGGCATCACCCGCACCGCCACCTGCACTGCCGCCCGCACCGCCCTCGGCATTATCAGAGGCAGGCGCGCAGCTAATGGTCAAAAATAGCGTACAAAAAAAGGCTAGGCAAAGGGAAAGTAACTGACGTCTTTTCATTACAAGAGAGAAAGGGGGCAAGCAGGCTAACGTGCAATACTAGCGTAAGAGGCTATCTGTATTAAAGATATCTATAAAAAGAATAGTACGGCGATCACACCCCTGCTTCGATGTAGCAAATGCTACACAAGAGCGGATCGCCTCAGGCCATTCGACACAAAAGGCGATTCGACATCGGCCCGCTGACACATCGGCTCAATCCATCATGCAGTCGTACGAAGAGGAAAATCCTCTGGTGTGCAGACGCGCTTGGCGAGGGTAGATAGCAGGGCGATGGGACTGTAGAAAAAGTCTGAGTAACGGCATCCTGAGCAGAAAAGACATAGCACCTGATTAAAGAACAACAAAAGCAACAACCCGCATCAGCTCAAACCAAAAGCTAAGCCGAAACCTGCTGAGGTTGATTTGACTGAGGGGTGAGACGTTCAGGAGTATTTGTTGATAAAGTCTGATGAATCCAGGAATACCATTTTTCTAAGCCGTCGCCTGTCTTAGCCGATACCGGAATGATGGTGACGCGAGAGTTGAGCTGTCGCACGTTCTGGATGATCGCCTCGATATCTACCTCTAGGTAGGGCGCAAGATCTGTTTTGGTAATCAATAGACAGTCCGCCTCGCGAAACATAATCGGGTATTTTAGTGGCTTGTCTTCACCTTCAGTGATGCTCAGCAGCGCAACTTTGGCATGTTCGCCGACTTCAAATTCTGCGGGGCACACCAAATTACCCACATTTTCAACGAATACGAGATCAAATGCCTCCGGCGTCTGCTCATGCTCAAACTGATGCAGCCCGCCCGCTACCATTTTGGAATCCAAATGGCAGGCTCGGCCTGTATTGATCGCAATCACTGGCACGTCACAGTCTCTCAGCCGGTCCGCGTCTAGCTGCGTGGTCATATCGCCTTCGATAACGGCCATTCGCAGTTTGCCTTGAAGCGATCGCAAGGTCTTCTCTAGCAGCTTCGTTTTGCCCGATCCCGGACTGCTCATCAGGTTTAGACAGGTAATGCCCCACTGGTTGAAGCGATCGCGATTAGCCGCTGCCCCCTGTTGATTGGCATGGAGCAGATTCATCTCTAACGCCGCATCAAATGTCTGGTGCATACCAAAAATCCTAGATTACAGAATCCTAAATTACAAAGGCCACGAACAAGAGTTGAGCATAAACAAAACGTCAAAGCAGAAAGCGGTGAACCGCTAAGCTGCGATCGCCTGCGAAAACTCCACCCGATCAATCTTGAGCTCTCGCCCTGAGCGGATATCATCCATCGGTGAGCGGCACTTCGAGCAGGCATACTGCATCCCCATCTCTGGCCAGTATTCCTGCTGGCAAGTATGACAAAACGCGATTAGCGGCGTCTGATGGATCACTAGCTGCGCGCCCTCTAAGCAGGTCCCCTGCGTCTGTACCTCGAAGGCAAACTCCAGGCTAGCAGGCTCCACGCAGGTAAACGCCCCCACGGTTAAGTGGACTCGCTCTACAGTTACGTGAGCCGATAGATCCTGGTCAGATTGCTCAGCGAGCCAACCCATCACAGTCACAATCAGCGCCTTGGTCATGTCGGTTTCGTGCATAGCCTTACAAAACACATTCCAAAGCAACCATACTAAAAAACACTCCACCCGTAAAATTACGGGCATGAGCGCCATTCTAAAATGTTTCAAAAATCTTTAGAATTAAAAATCCTTAGAATAAAGAAAATCCAAGTGCCTTTTCTTTCATGCTGCTAGCCACCCATCAACGCGCCAAGCTCGATCCGTCTGATGACGCGCTGTTTTACGATTCGCCCCGCTTTGTCACCCACGTAGACGAAGGCTTTATCGCAACGCTGACGGGGCTCTATCGCGATCGCATCCCTGCCGACGCCCGCCTGCTCGATCTGATGAGTAGCTGGGTCTCTCACCTCCCAGACGATGTCACCTATGCCCACGTCGAAGGGCATGGCCTCAACGGCGAAGAACTCGCTCGCAACCGTCAGCTCGATCGTTACTTCGTGCAAAACCTCAACGAAAATCAGACATTGCCGCTGGCAGATAGCTCATTTGACGCAGTTGTTAACACCGTTTCTGTACAGTATCTTCAGTATCCAGAGAAGATTTTTGCTGAGATGTACCGGGTACTCAAGCCCGGCGGCATTGCGATTGTGAGCTTTTCAAATCGGATGTTTTATCAAAAGGCGATCGCCGCCTGGCGAGAGAGCAGTGAAGCCAACCGACTGGCTCTCGTCCAGCGCTACTTCGAGGCCGTTTCTGGATTTGGCCGTATCGAAACCGTGGTAAGAACGCCAGAGACCCCGGCCTTTCTGCAAATGATGGGCATCGGCGGCGGTGATCCCTTCTATGCGGTGATTGCCGAGCGGATGGAGCCGTTAGCCTAAAGCTGAGGGGACAAAGCTACTGGGTCAGAATTAGAGATTCCATCGCGGCTTGCAGATCTTGGGTGAGAGCAGCGATCGCCCCTCGCCGCTTAGTCTGATAGTCTGCAAGTCGCCGACTCACCTGAATTGGCTCTCCCACCGTCACAATCGCCTTCTGAGCACCCAAATACGGACGCGCCGCTGGCTGATGTCCTTTGATCTTCTCCACCATATCGAGCAGTAGCAACGTCGTTTCTGCAAAGCGATCCGCACTCGGGTAATCCTTTACATAGTGGCCGGTTACCGCGACAAAGCTCTCTACTAGGCGCATATGCCACATCCGCAAATCCGCTTCCTTGGCAATTTGATTAGCCAGCCCAAGCTCTACTGGCGAGAACTTCGCACAACCTTCTCGAAAAATCTGCGTCCAACCCGCCTGCTCCAGCTTGCGGCAGCGATCAATCAAGCTTCCCTTGGGCCTCACGTTAAAGTAATTTTCGGCCACCTTTAGCGCCTCATCCATGAGCACGCTCAGCCGTTCGGTGAGCTGCGCATTAGGGCCTTTCGTCTCATAGGGCGCTTCATCGCCTTTGACAAAGCTCACCCCGTAAAAATCACTGTAGTAGCCTTCCATCAACCGCAGCAAATGGTCAGCGAGCCGGTAGAGCCGCCCGTAAAGCGCTAGGGGCACTTGCGACGCGGTGACATCTCCCTGACCTAGAGGGTCTAAGCCACTGTCTGCCTCTAGCTGAGTAATGAGTGTTTCGAGCCCAGGCCAGGGCGCTTTCAAGTAGCGGTACTGGATACCGACCGGCAAGATCACAACCGATTCCTCTCTACCTGCCAAGCGCAGATCTTCCGCACACCAAAACGCGAGCTGAGCAATCCCTGGCTCCAACGGACTCACCAGCTCATTGTGGCCATTGTTCCCCCCTTCAGGCGCCACTGCTAGCGGAAAGCGGCCATCTAGCAGCAAACTACGCGCCTTTTTTAGCGCCAGCACATCCAGCTTGCCTCGCTGAATTGGGACCCCGCCCAGACGAGAAAAAACCCAGCTCAAATAGCTGCCAGCCCACAGCGGAATCCCCCGATCATAGATAAAGTGAGCGTGAGGCGTTCCTATCCTCAGATTGAGTGCTCTAGCGGTCTGCGGCAGCGCTTGCCAGATCAGATGGCTGAGGACATAGGGATCGTTGGTATTCGGATGGCGAAACGCGATCATCAGTCGGCTCTTGCCCGCTTCAAACTCTTGGTACAGCTTGGCCAACGTTTCTACATTGCGAGTTTCTATCTCGGCAATGTCTGTCTGCCACGCGGTCCAGATTGGGATAAGGGGCTGCATCAGCCGCCTTAGCCAAGGACTGTATTGAGGAGGCACAAACTCAAGAGCAGGCTGTACGCGAGCAGGAACAAAAGGCATCAGGATGGCCAATAAGTGACGAAAACAACGCAAGTTGCGGTGAGATCTTTTATATCAGATTGCCCATATCAATCGATTTCTGTTTGGCAATCGGCAGCTGCTCAGTAAATCTCAGCTGTCCTAACGATCTAGGTGCGACTTAGATTCGATTTAGGTGCGATTTAGGTCAGCCCGCTAGCTCGCTACATCCGCTGATACTGCATGCCGGGTAGCTGCGTTACTAGCCCCAGTAGTTCTAGCTGCATCAGCGCACTTAAAACATCCCCGGTCTCGACTTGGGTTAGCGACACGATGTGATCTAGCAGCCGAGGTTCCATTGGCACCGCTGCCAAAACCTGACACAAAAGTGGGGATAGCTCAGAGGCAGGGTCGCGGTGAGTGGCTTTGGCAGCGTTTTCAGCCGGGGGCTTGTCAGCGGATACAGCAACGGATGCGCCACCTAGCGGAATCTGCAGGCGATCGCGCTCCACTTCCGCCCCAGATGCCGCCCCAGATGCCGCTACAGATGCCGCTACAGATACCGCTGCGGATCTATCCAACCGCCTGTCCGCCTGCCCCGGCAGCTGTGCGTCAGCAGGCGGAAGTGCCGTCAACCGCTCCACCAGCTTTTGCTCACCCAAAATCATCTGCGCCCCCTGATCGATCAAATGCAAACAGCCTTCTCCCTGAACATTGTCGAGCGCGCCGGGCAGCGCATACACCTCGCGGCAGTAGTCATTCGCTAGGCGAGCCGTAATCAACGCGCCTGAGCGCGCCGGGGCTTCCGTCACCAAAAGGGCTCGGCTCAGCCCCGCAATAATCCGATTTCGCTGGGGAAAATGCGTTTTATCCGGCGCACTCCCATCGGGATACTCGCTGACGATCAGGCCCCCAGCCAAAATTTGCTGATACAGGCTTTGATTTTGACGGGGATACACCACATCTACGCCTGTACCGAGCACCGCGACCGTTAGCCCCCGATGCTGCAAGCAGCTAGTATGGGCCACGGTATCTATACCCGCGGCCAATCCAGAGATAATCACAGCGCCCTGCCGGGTGAGCGCATTGCTCAGTCGCTGCGTCCAGCGCTTGCCATACATCGAAGGGCGGCGGGTGCCGACGATACCGACACTGAGCACATCAGACATTTCATTTAGCCGTAGATTGCCGCGATAGTAAAGCACAGGCGGCGGATCGTTGATGGTAAAAAGCAAGGCCGGATAGTCCGGGTCCGCAGGCGTCCAAAATAACGGGTTCTCGGCTTCGTGCTGCGCTAATAGCTTGGCAGGTTCCAGCGTTGGTCGCTGCGCCGTAATTTTCTCAGCGATCAGCAGCCCAATGCCATCTACAGTCAACAGTTCACTCGCAGCCGCT
>JBAUIB010000482.1:0-3890 GCA_049680585.1 Phormidesmis sp. | reverse complement strand
GGTTCTTAATCCGTCGATCTTCTGCAACCATCTCAGCATAAAGTTTTGGTGATGCACGACCACTACCATCTGAATAATGCTGCATACCGTCAATTTCAATGACGATCCGAGTAGAGTCTCGTAGAAGCATTAAAAAATCCATACGCTGACGAGCCAATATCGGTTCGTTTCGTTGATTACGATTTTTCGGATCGTAATGTAAATATACTTGTGGAAAAAGCGCTGGCAGCCTAGATCCTAGCTTGGGTTGAAATTCTTTAAAGTATTGAATGAAGAAGTATTTTTCTGATGGAGAGTTGGATGCTTCAACAGCTTTTATAAGTCGTCCCCCTAAGTCCTTTCTCGTTGATTCAACCTGACTATCTAAATTGTTTCTTTCAGCCCACCAGTCAACAAGCATCTGCCATGTTAGATCGCCTTCTATCGGAGGCTGATCGTATACGATGCAAGAATCAGCATTCTCTACGATACGAACATCCACATCTAAGACATCCTCAATAACTATGCCAGGTTTTTGAGTGGCGGCAAATATGACATATTTTGGACTGCCGGATAAACTTGTTCCTTTCTTTTTAACCTTATAAACTGGAAGACCACCTTGAAATTCTCCCGTTTGCAGCTCAAAACCATCATGTTTGAGTAGTGGCCCGACCTTTCCTATTAAAACCTGTTGGTTTTTAGCTGACTGAACCTCAGGATGAACTAATCGTTCAAGCAGGAGGCAAAAACGCTGATCTGGCCAGTTAGTGAATTCTTGTTCCTGAAGATACTCTGAAAGGGATATTTTATTGATTATCCAATTTTCTTTCTTTGGCGCAATCAAAGAGTCAATATAGCTTTCTCCAAAATTGTGGTTGTAGTGTGTTCTATACATATAACCATCATTGCCTGCTTCTGGAACATTGTAAATGGTGGGTATGATTGGTAAGAGAGTGTCTCTTGGTGTCAGGCGTCCCCAGAATTTAAATCCATCGAGACTTTCTGCAATGTTGTAGCGGCATACTTTGGAAATGTCTTGAATTCCATTTTTTTCTATCCACCAGAGACTATCTTGTAATTCTCTCAGTACTGAAGGCGACGGCTGTCCTCTATTGCCTGGATATGAATCTATAATTCTTTGTGCTGCATCAACTATTATCTGATCCTTAGCGGCGCTGGTTACCGTTTGAAGATATCTAAGTTTTCCAATGTTCTCGAAATCTTCGGCAGGTAGACTCAAAGTACTCCGTACGTCGTGTAAGGTGTTCCACGTTTCCAAGTCCGCAATAATTTTTGCTATCTTGTCTCGTAGGATTTTGAGCGCTTGTTCTTTCAACATTTACAAATAACCGTTGTAGAGTTGTTGAGACTTGTTCGACAGGCCAATAGAGATTCTACTAATTTCGTGATGCTGTACTAGCAAAGTGCATTCGTAAATGTATTTCCCTTCAGCAGCTCCACATCTCCCGCAAACATCACAAAAATGCAGCACATTAAAAAGCTTGCTGTTTCCTTGTAGCTCATGTCCTTAATCCTCTAGACAGCGTGACAGCTTCGCCAGCTCCACTGCAACTTCCCTGGTCACCCTCGCCCGCAGCTTCTCTGGGTTCAACGCCTATAGCTCCGTGAATATTTTCACAAAGCGATCAAACTCTTCCGCCTGCGCCAAATCCTTTAGATTCACCCGTTGCCTAGCGCCATAGCTCCCATACTCGCCGCTAAAGCCCTCCCACACAAAGTGCGAGTCAATATCGCAGGTCATCAAAAACGGCGGCCTCACCGTCAGCATTCCGGTATACTGCCGCGCCTGATTAAACGCCTTTTGCATCACATCGCGATATGTCTTCGTGCCTCGCTTGCCATGCCCTTTACTAGACTTTTCGCTGCCCTGCTTCGCCTCTATTAAAAAGCAGCCCTCTTTATAAAAGTCCGCAAAACGCGTTGTCGGGGCCTTATTTTTACTGCTATAAAACTTGATGTCTTTATCAAAACAGTACGGTGCGTCTGCTGCGTTCCCTTTTGGCAGCGGCTTCTCCACGCCCAGCGCCTCGCACAAGTCCAGAAAAAAGCCTTGATAGTTCGCCCGTTCGTTCCCCTCAGAACCCAGCCACTTCCTCAAAAACGACTCGAGCCTATCCTTATCTGCCTGATTCATTCACAGCCCTAATATCTATAGCCCTAACTTGCGCAATCTGCCCAGCGCCGCCGCGCCCGTATCAATAAGTATTCATATACTACTTACCTTTGTCTGTGATGTCGTTCGGGGGGCTTTTACCCTGAATAATCCTGAACGGTATCTTCGCTATAATTTGCTGTACATACTCAATGCGCTTATGTCTTCCCCTTCAGTCACCACTATTATCAAAATGGTCGAGTCGCTACCCAGTGCGCTGCAAGAAAAGGTAGTAGAACATATTCGTGAGTTCATTGCCGACTTAGAAGATGAAGCCAAGTGGGATGCATCCTTTGAGCGCACTCACGATCGCCTGATTGCATCAGCACAAAAAGCAAAGCAGGAGATAGCCGCAGGTAAAGCTGCGCCGATGGACTACGAGCAGCTATGAAGTCTGCGACGCTGCCCTCTTTTTGGACTCAGTATAAAAAGCTCAGCGAGCCTACCAGAAAATCAGCGAGAAAAGCCTACCGGCTCTGGCAGGAAAATCCGTTTCATCCATCACTGCGCTTCAAGTGTCTAGACAGCGACGTAGGACTCTGGTCTGTCCGAGTCACTCGTAGCTATCGCGCTTTAGGAATAATGGAGAACGATACTGTTACCTGGTACTGGATAGGTTCTCACCGCGAATATGAGCGTCTCTACTCGTAGGGAGCTTGCGCTGTGTTCTGTCCGAAAGCTTCGCTCACCTGTCATGATAAAAGCCAGATACCAGCGCACTGCCCTATGCGGACTCTATTCACGCTCCGCTTTTGCCGCTGCTCGCCTTTGATGGCGATCGCACTTGCCAGCTTCAGTCTAGCTACCGCCGCCCCTCGCCTCTCAGCGTAAACGCTGCCCCCTGCCCGAGCAGCTCACTAACCTCATCTCTCCCGCCGGGCAAAGCCTGCTGCGAGCCAGCGAGGCGCAGACCGATTTTGTGCCGCTGATGAGCCAGTACGTAACGCAAGAAAATCAGGCTTTCTGTGGGATTGCCAGCATGGTAATGGTGCTGAACAGTGCGGGCATTCCAGCGCCTAATGCGCCCGCGTGGGACAGAGGCTACGTTTGCCAGCTATCCGGTGCAGGTAACGCGGCATTACGGCAGCGATATTAGTCTGGATGCGTTTCGGCAGCTCGTTGCTACCAATCTGACAGAACCCAACAACTTTGTGGTGGTCAACTATTTGCGCCGGGCGGTTGGGCAAGAGCGCGGTGGGCATATTTCGCTGCTAGGAGCCTACGATGCGCAGACCGATCAGGTGCTGATTCTGGATGTGTCGCGCTATAAGTATCCGCCCGTGTGGGTGAAGGTGGAGACGCTGTGGAAGGCCATCAATACCGTGGATTCGGTGTCGGGCCTCACCCGAGGCGTGGTGGTAATTTCGTCTGCGCCTTGACGCTTTTGCGGCTGCAAGCTGTTATTTGGCCGACTGGCTCAGTCGCGTTGAGCCATGACTTGGGCGATTAGCGGCGTTGCAACAGCCAAACAGTTTGCATGGCCGCATCATTGCCTTTCAATCCACCCGGCACAGCCCCACTTTCTAAGGGTGTTAGTGTATAGCTGTCTTCGTAGTGCCTAGCCACTTCTTGCGGGCTAATCGAAAAGGGTGGGCCTGTCATTAGGTTTTGGTCGTATTCAAAGCAAATCAGGAGCTGCGGGGCGTTGGCGGTGATTTCTTTGAGGTGCGGCGTATAGCGATCGCGCATCACTTCCGGCAGGGCAACCAGCGCGGCTCTATCGTAGATGGCATCAATC
>JBAUIB010000481.1:0-2660 GCA_049680585.1 Phormidesmis sp. | reverse complement strand
ACCAGCAAAATGGTCATGCCTTCATCGCGCAGGGCCGCTAAGGTGGCATAGAGGCTGGTGACGAGTTGGGGCGCGAGGCCAAGTGAGGGTTCGTCTAGCAGCAGTAGCTGTGGCTGGGCCATCAGGCCACGGGCGATCGCTAGCATCTGCTGCTCACCCC
This sequence comes from Phormidesmis sp., assembly GCA_049680585.1. Taxonomy (GTDB): domain Bacteria; phylum Cyanobacteriota; class Cyanobacteriia; order Phormidesmidales; family Phormidesmidaceae; genus Phormidesmis. Next base: position 2,500 of record JBAUIB010000481.1, on the reverse strand, counting down.
CTGACAGCAGCCCAGCCTTCTGATGCTGACGCGCTCTGAGCCGAGGAAACCTCTCCAGCATGCGCTCAATATCTTGATCGATGCCAGCATCCCGACGGTGAAACGCGCCTAGCCGCAGATTGCCAATCACGTCCAGCTCTTTGATCACCTGGCGACCTTCTGGCACCAGCACCATCCCTTTCGCCGCCATCGTGTGAGCAGGCGCAGCCGAGACGGGCTGACTCAAAAAGTCTACCTGCCCCGACCAGGGCGGCAGCAAATTCACCAAGCTTTTGAGTAGGGTACTCTTGCCCGCACCGTTGGCACCAATCACGGCAACCAGTTCTCCCTGGTAAACCTCCAAAGAAAGCTGGGATAGCACCTGCAGCGCATCATAGCCGGCGACTAAGTTTTTCACTGCCAGAACCGGATCGCGCTTAGAAAGGGGCTCACGGCTGAGCTCAGCGTCAGCGCTACCCACGCCTAAGTAGGCCGCCAGCACTTTGGGATCTTGTTTTACCTGGCGAGGGGGACCATAGGCAATGGCCGCGCCACTATCCATCACCAAGACCTGATCAGAAATGCCCATGACCAATTCCATATCGTGCTCAATCAAAATCACCTTCAGGCCGCTGCTGGCAATCCGGCGGATGAGCTGGGCTAAGCGCTTTTTATCGGCTTGACTCAAACCTGCCGCCGGTTCATCCAATAGCAGCACTTGGGGGCGACTCACCAAAGCGCGAGCAATTTCAACCAACCGCCGATCTACAAACGGCAGCGCGGCCGCCACGCGATGAACATCGCCCCGGTAGCCCACAAACGAGAGCACTTCTAATAGCTGAGGTTCTACCCGGTGGCGGGTTCCCCATCCCCAGAATGCCTTGAGAATAAACCCCAAGCGATCGCCTACCGAGGCCACCCGCAGATTGTCTAATACCGAGAGTGTGGGGAACAAACGAGTGGCCTGAAAAGTACGACTCAGGCCCAGTTCCGCAATTTGACGGCTGCCTAGACGATTGAGGTGAGCTTGCCCCAGCCGAATAGAGCCAGATTGAGGGCGATAAAACCCACTGATCAAATTGAGCAGGGTGGTTTTACCCGCCCCGTTCGGACCAATGATCGCTGTAATCGTGCCGGGCTGGGCTGAAAAACTAACGCTATCGACTGCTTTAATGCCGCCGAATTGAATGCTAACGGCGTCCACGTCGAGGGCAGTTTGTTGTTTATTTTGGGCAATGAAGCTGGGGAGATCGGGGGCGATCGCAAGCGGATAAACAGACTGAGTGTTGTCTATCCAACGCTTAAACAAACTCATCACGCCATTGGGCGCTAGCCGCAGAGTTAACAGCAGCAGCGAACCAAACACCAGCAGCTGATAGTCGGCAAAGTCGTGGAGAAACTCTGGCAAAACAACCAATATCACTGCCCCGACAAAGGCCCCTTCGGCGGTACCCAGTCCGCCTAAAATCACCGCCAGCAAAAACAGAATAGAGCGGTGAAAGGTAAAGCTATCGGGGCTCACAAACCCGACGATGACAGCAAAAAAGACACCCGCAATACCCGTCAGCGCCGCCGACACAGCAAAGGCCATCACCTTGACATACAGCGGATTTAGGCCCAGAGCAGCAGCGGCAATGGCATCGTCTCGCACAGCTTGAAAGGCTTTCCCCCAGGGATGACGCTTGAGCAACGCGAAGGAAAGAACAGCGAGAAAGGCGATAATCACCACTAGCAGCACGCTCTCTCTTAGCACCGGCTGCAGGCCGAGCAAGGTCGGCTTAGGAATGCCCGCCAAACCGCCAAACCCACCGGTCAAGCTCACCCATTCAATCAATACCCGCTCGACAATGATCCCAAAGGCAATGGTGACCATCGCCAGATAAGGGCCACTGACCTGTAGCGCGGGGCCAGCTAGCGCAACGCCAGTACCCGCAGCCGCGATCGCGGCTAATCCCAACGCCAGTCCAAAGTGCCATTGCGCCCTCAGCAGCAGCAAACTGCCCGCATAAGCCCCAATCGCAAAAAAGCCCGCGTGACCAATAGAAATTTGCCCCGACAGGCCCGCTAAAATATTGAGCCCGACCGAGACCAGGGTTGTCACCCCCACCATTCCCAAGATGAATAAGTAGTAGGTATTCGGGGCGCCCAGCGTAGCGGCGATCGCCACCGCAAAAACGGCCAGACCCACGATCAAACGTCCTTTCATCGATCACACCTTGTTGATGAGCGATCGCCCAAACAGCCCGTTCGGTCGCAGGCTCAGCACCCCAATCACGACCACAAATCCCACAATCTCTCGATAGCTGCCGCCCAACAACCCTGCCGCCACCGACTCTACGACGCCGTACAGCACCCCTGAGAGCATCACTCCCCAGGGATTACTCAACCCGCCAATCATCGCAGTGGCAAACGCTTTCACCCCCAGCAGCGTGCCCATCGTGGCAGAGACATTGGCAATCGGTGCAATCAGCATGCCCGCGAGGCCCGCGAGGCCGGTGGATAGCCCAAAAGAGAGCGCAAT
>JBAUIB010000480.1:0-2357 GCA_049680585.1 Phormidesmis sp. | reverse complement strand
AAGGGATTCCGACGTCTTTTCAGGCTTCAGTGCTCGCTAAGCAGCATGGTATCCCGCTGACGACGCTAGATGAAGTGGACCATATTGATATTGCCATTGATGGCGCAGACGAAGTCGATCCGCAGATGAACCTGATCAAAGGCGGCGGTGCAGCTCATACCCGCGAAAAGGTCGTCGATGGCCTAGCTGAGCGATTTGTCGTGGTGGTCGATAGTTCCAAACTCAGCGACAAAATCGGCACGATCTTTGCGCTGCCGGTAGAAGTCCTGCCGATGGCAGTTGCCCCGGTCACTCGCGCCCTAGAAAAGCTCGGCGGCAAGGTAGAAATGCGCATGGGCGTGGCTAAAGATGGCCCGGTAATTACCGATCAGGGCAACATGGTGCTTGATGTCACCTTTAACGGCATTGATAATCCTGCTGAGATGGAGAAAACCATCAACAATATTCCGGGGGTGCTGGAGAACGGGCTCTTTGTCGGCCTAGCGAGCGAAGTGCTGGTCGGAGAAGTGAAGGACGGCGAAGCGACAGTTCGCAGCATGTAATATGCTGTGATTAGGGGCTAAGCGTTTTTTTGATCGATCGCCAGCGCCTCCTCTAGCGCCGCCTTTTCCTTGGCACGCCGGGCATAGGCGGCGAGCTCGTCTATGCTAAGACCCGATAGAATGCTCAAGTTCTCTAAGCTCATGCCCTTCATCAGCAGTTCTATGCACCAAGTTTGGCAGGCTTGGAAAGGGGTGGGTGGAGCGCCCGTCGTGATCGCGCTATCTTGAGCGATCGCTGCCCACAACGCTTTAATTCCCTCTATACCCAACGGCTCACCGGCTTCGCTGATGAAGACCGCCGGCTGTTCGTCTGAGCGGCCCTTGAACCATTGGGTCAGCGGATTTTTGAGATAGCTGCCGTAGCGGTTGCCCATAATCCAGCGGTTGAGGGGAACCTGCCGGGCGGTCGGGCCCACGACTGTGAGCAAATGCTGGGTTTTGCTGCTGAGGGAGTGCGATCGCGCCAAAGCCGCCGCCTCTTCTATCCGCAGCCCTGCGCCAAACAGCACATACACCAGCGCATAGGCTTGTGCACTTAGCTTTTTAGCAGTTTGAAAAAGCGATCGCACTGTTTCAGCGGGCAGATCTGCCACCCACACCGTTTCCCCGCCATCTTCTAGACTGACAGCACTCGCCACATCAACTGGCGATCGCTCAGCGCCCAACAACAGCCTCTCTACTGCCGTCAAAAAATTGGCCTGACTCTGCCACAGCCCATGATCATCGCTGCTAAAGTCCATCACCGCATAGCCTAACAGCAGTGTGTTTAAAAGGCTGGCGGCGTCCTCGATAGGTAGCCTCGATAGGGGTAGCTGTGGGGCTCTGCTCAAATAGCCAATGGTTTGCTGATTGGCCTGACGCAGCGCTTGGCCCAAAGCCTGCTGATTGGCTAACGGGGATTGACCAGCCTCACCGATGAGCGATCGCACCAGCTCCGGCACCTTTGCCAGCAGCGCTAGCCCAGACTCGCTATAGGCCATCAGCGGAGCATTTGCCCCCACAATATCAGTGAGTGCCGCTTGCATTTTTTCTAGAATTGAGGCTTCTTTCAGCACCGCCAAAAGCAAGCCCTGCTTGCTGCCAAACTGACGAAACAAGGTCACCTCGTTAACGCCAGCCTGCTCCGCTATCTGCTTAGTTGTCGTCGCTGTAATGCCCTGATCAGCAAATAGCGACAGTGCCGAACGGATGATTTTCTCTCGGCTAGACAGTTTTTTCTCAGTCATTTTTTTGATAGCAAACGCGAACGAATAGTGAGGCAACCCATCCTTTGGAAGGATATTTTGCAAGTACCACTTGCAATTTTCGCGAAGCCTACGCTAGACTTTGAGTGCAAGCAGTACTTGCAAGTACGTTAGCGTTCTTTAATAGATACCCGCAAGTCCTACCTCCTAATGATCCTTGAAAGAACTGTCACCAGTCCTCTCTTCAGAAAACGATGAACTCCTATACAACCTCCAAAAGCTTTGCTCGCCCCCTGCCCTACGCCGAAGCGAATCCTTTAGCCCAGGCTGCTTCGGCATTACCGGCCCATTCAGCCACTCGCTTTTCGGCCCCTGCTTCAGAACCGGCAAAAGACGCTAAAAAACCGCCCAACGCCAAAATTAGCTGGGTTAGCATTGGCTTTTTTGGTGCATTTCATGCCCTAGCTCTGCTCGCACCCTGGTTCTTCTCTTGGTCCGCGCTAGGCGTCGCCATTCTCCTGCACTGGCTCTGTGGCAGCATCGGCATTTGCATGGGCTATCACCGTATGCTCACCCATCGTAGCTTTCAGGTCCCTCAATGGCTGGAGTACATAATTGCGACTATCGGCGC
>JBAUIB010000479.1:0-3921 GCA_049680585.1 Phormidesmis sp. | reverse complement strand
AAGATGCGCTAACTATTTTGGCTTCAGGGATTATCTTCGGTTCAGCTGGCTTGTGGTTGGTGCCAAATCAAGCGAAAGGTGCAATTGTAGGCGCTGCTGCTGGCGCTGCCGCTGCTGCCGGGCACGTTCAGAAGAGCAAACAGCTTAGACGACTCGCTTCCACAGTTAGATTAAGTACGGAAGAAACTGCGATCGCCGCTCAAGCACACACAACACGAATCAAGAAAGTTGAGGATGATTTACAAATAGAATCCGGTCGGATAGACACCACTCTAAATGAAATTAAAAAGATAAAAGAAAGGCCAGAAAAACCGAAATTAAAGGCTTGTAAAAACTCTACTGCAACTGACATTGAGCGTATTGAAGGAACGCTAAAAGAACTGGAGCACAGTTTCAGGATCATTCTAGAGCGCCCCTCAGAACACAGTCGCCCAACAGAGCCCATAGCTAAAGAGTCCATAGCTAAAGAACTCATAGTTAAAGAGCCCGTAGGCGATGATCCAGAGGATATGCAAGAGGGCGAAGCTGCTCAATCCGTGATTGAATGGTTCAGAAGTAACCAAATTGAGGTTGACAATTATTATGAACCAGATCCTAAGATCGATGCGCTGTTAGATGGGCTCTCTCTTTATCTCGGCGATAATTACTCCACTCTCAAGAAACTTCACTGGAAGCTAAGAAGTAGTGTGGGTAGGAGAGCTCATTTCGACTTGGGAAGCTACGACTCAAGGGCCAAGCGTATTCATAATCAATATCTGAAAAAGCTCAAATCGAGTGATTATTTATCGCTCGGCAGGTTAGTTAAAAAGCCAGAAGGTTCGGACTTTATTGTTGCTGACTCATATAACAGACCGGACGTGCAAGGTTTTTTTGACGGCGGCTGGTTTGAACGATTTATTTATTACAAAGTGGTTGAATTATTTGATTCAGAAGGTGTGAGCTATCAGTACCTCAGAAACCCTAAAATTGTGTACGAAAACGGAGATTCGTCAGAATTAGATTTGTTTTTTCTCGTTAATGGAAAGCCCCTGCTGATCGAGTGTAAAGCGGGTCAAAACTACCATCAAGGTATAGAAAAATTCGGCAAGCATCGACAGAGGCTAAATTTTGATTCTAGCAATGCCATGTTCGTCGTACTCGACATTGATGAAACCGAGGCGCATATTCGTACTAACAATTGGAATATTACCGTTGCGGATCAAAATGATTTTCTGGTGCGCATCCGAGAAAGTATCGCTGACCATGAAAATCCTCAGTCCCTAAACGATGATGAAGACAACGAGGAGAACAATGAGGAAGACAACAACAGTTCTGTCCTAGCCGAAGATGACAACGATAATCTTGAAAGCTTCTTCAAAAAGCTAAACTTGAACCTAGCACCAGAATCTAGACCTGTTGTATTCGAGGCACTGGTCAAGACAACGAGCCCGCTAGAGCAGCCCCAAAGCTTCAACAAGCTAGAGCAGCCTCAAAGCTTCAACGAATTAGTAAAAACTTTACGTGACAACGTACCAGAAGAGTCATCTGTGTCGCGAAGAAAAATCAGTGAAATATTGAATTGCTTGCGCCACTTCGATCTCTTCCGCAATGAGACAAAGAAGCCTATCCAAAATACTGCGAAGCTCATATATGGCATAGCTTCAAAGAACCAAAGAACATTCGAAAAGAAATGTATGGAGTTCTACGTAGAAAAGATTTTGAATCTGTTCGACCCAGATTTTTTCGATGAGGAAGATAATGTTGCACTTTTTGAGAGCCTAACGCTAGGCAAAGCTCCATCACCAGAAAAAATCCAGCAGATCAAGGAACGCCAAGGAAATATACGGGCGGATGTCTCTAGCCAGAGCTGACAGAAGCCAGCTTCTCGAATAGGGTGTGAGCTCTGATCAACTACAAATAGGTGGGCATACCGTCGATGCTCACCTTATTCTTGTCATCCCAGTAGGCCGCAATACCCTCAGGTCCTTTTTTATTAGCCCATTGGTTTAGGCTGTCGCGATCGCCCTGATACTCATACAGCGGCACAGCCATACCGCAAGAAGTCTGCACCAAGCTCACCGACAGATCAAATAGCTGCCGGACACCAGGTAGCTTAGGAAACTGATCGATCAGCCCCTCCCAATCCGCATCTCTAGGATAAATCACCCTTGCCTCTCCATACAGCCGCAAAATAGTCGGCGCGCCTTCAAACGTGCAGAACATCAGCGTCATTCTGCCGTTTTCAGCGACATGCGCCGCGCTCTCATTACCACTACCCGTGACGCTGAGCCATACCACCCGATTAGGACCAAGCACCCGCAGGCTGTCCAACCCCTTGGGCGACACATTGACATGCCCTGCTTTACCCGCCGTCGCCACAAAGAAAATTTTCTGCTGCTCAATCAAAGCTTGGTGGGCCTGGGTGATTTGCTCGTACTGCTTAGCCACAGGTAAATCTCCTTTTCAGGGAACGGGAAAGAGGGACTAAAACTTTTCGGGGACGAAATGCTGCATATCCATCGGCGGACGCTCATAGTCGATATTAGCCTGTCGCTTAGGCAACTTGATCGGCGGTGGCGTGAGGTCTTCGTACTCAATTTGATTGAGCAGATGATTGATGCAGTTGAGCCGAGCGCGTTTTTTGTCATCAGCTTCCACTACGTTCCAAGGGGTTCGAGTGGTGTCGGTCGCTGCAAACATATCGTCTTTTGCCTTAGAGTACTCCACCCATTTGGCCCGTGCTTCTAAGTCCATCGGACTGAGCTTCCAGCGTTTAATCGGATCTTCTAAACGACCGCGAAAGCGCTTTTCTTGCTCTTCATCGCTCACCGAGAACCAGTATTTTACGAGAATAATCCCGGAGCGTTGCAGCATATGCTCAAATTCTGGGCAAGAGCGCAGGAATTCTACGTATTCTTGGTGAGTACAAAAGCCCATCACCCGCTCTACTCCGGCTCGGTTGTACCAGCTGCGATCAAACAGCGTGATTTCTCCAGCAGCAGGAAGCTGGGCCACGTAGCGTTGAAAATACCACTGCCCTTTCTCTTTTTCAGTGGGCGTACCTAGCGCCACAACCCGGCAGATTCGAGGATTTAGGCATTCAGAGATCCGTTTGATAACACCTCCTTTGCCAGCCGCATCTCGCCCTTCGAAGATAACGACAACTTTCAGACCCTTTTCTTTGACCCAATACTGTAGCTTTACCAGCTCCATCTGGAGCCGCCTGAGTTCCTTTTTATAAACTTTCTTGCTGAGTTTTTTTGGAGGCTGCTCGTCTTCAGACTCACCTTTAGACTTTGCTTTTTGGATAGCCTTGGACAACTTTACAGCTTTAGGTGATTTGACAGATTGAGTCGATTTGTCTTTGGCATCTTTCTTTTTGGCCTTAGACGTTTTCTTGTCTACGCTGTCGCCTTTTTTATCGACTTTTTTTTCAGAGGCTGGAGGCGATGCGCCATTCGCGTCTGCGGTGGCTTTTACTTTCTTATGTTTTGCCATAGATTTTTTGCGCTTGCTGAGGGGCTAACGATTAAGCGGCTAAAACGGCTCGGCTACTGGCCAAATCATGGCCAAACTCGCTGATGCAGACTACTGAATTACAGACTATACGCTACGCTCAGGGTACAAGGATATCTCTGAGTCTGCTTCAAATATTAAGCGCTTTTAACGCATGGCCCGGCCACTTTGCTACTTTTGCTTTTTATTCTTATCGGGTTTTCCAATTCTTTTCAGCAACAGCGAATACCCACTCGCAGAATTTTATGATGGAAAGGTTGTGATGGGCGATCGCTAATGCAAGTTGGGATTTTGGGAACCGGTCTGATGGGTGCGCCGATGGCGTTGCGGCTACAAAAATCGGGGTTTGAGGTGACTGCCTGGAACCGCTCAGCTGAGAAGCTAGCGCCGCTAGAGCAGGCAGGGATAGCGACGGTGGAGCAGGCT
>JBAUIB010000478.1:0-3384 GCA_049680585.1 Phormidesmis sp. | reverse complement strand
GTGTAACCCGCCTGCAATGCCGATGGTTAATCCCTTAACCGGGCATTCGAGCGGAACACCCGCGACCCGTGTGTTTGTTCCTTTTTTGAGTAAAATACCATGCTGATCGTAAGCCCATCCCGCAATTTCTCCGACAGCGCCTAAAGCCATCAGCTCTTTGATTTCATCATCGTTAATAAAACCGCTTTCATGAAGTGGTGCATTCTGAGCTATATTGCCAATTCCAACAAAGGTGACCTTGGCCTGTGCGGCCAAAGCGCTAACGGCAATAAATGACTTTTGGGTTTGGAGCAGCTGGCGCTCTTTGATGCTGGTAGCGACCACTGGGGTTGACATAGGATAGGCGGCTGCGTTGATGCGATCGCACAAATACATCACCACTTCGTGCCAACCGGCCTTGCCATAGTGAGACAGATTGCCCACAATCGAAACAATCTTATGCTGAGGCAGATCCATCGAGGGAATTTGCTCAACCATAGCCCGCAGCGTTCGCCCAGAAGAGAAGGCAACAATATTAGGCGCTTTCTCCAGTAGATAAGTCTCCAAATAGGTTGCGCCGCAAATGCCTAGCCCCGTCTGCAAATTGCCTGTACTGCTCGGGACCACTTCGCAAGTGGAGAGCGAAAACTTGTCTCGTAAGGCTTCTGCTAATGATATGCAGTTACTGAGCGGATGGTTTAGCCGAAATTTGATCAGCTTTTCGCTGACGGCCAGCGCAACTAATCGTTGAGCCGCCTGACGCGATACGTCTAGTTTGGCCGCGATTTCTTCTTGGGTATTGCCTGCAATGTAATAAAGCCATGCGGCGCGAGCGGCCAAATCAAGTTTGTGATCGCGCCTCGTCGAGCTGAGATCTGCCATATACACGGCTGCTATGTGTCACGTAGCTAGAATAATTTATTTTGAACTACTTTTGTCTAGCCAAGGCCCGCTGTGCCAAGACAAAAGATCCCAAGATGCCCGCTTTACCCCCCAGCTTCGGCGGTACGATGTAAGCCTCAATATTGTCGATAATTTGAGGCACCCCCACATAGCCATTTAGCTTCGAGCGTACCTGCTCTCGGACTAGGGAAAACAGCTGTTTTTGTTCCATCACTCCGCCGCCGATGATAATCCGCTCAGGTGAGAGCATCAGAATAAAGTTGGCCAAACCTGTGGCTAAATAGCCCGCTTCCAAGGCCCAAGCAGGATGATCCTCAGGTAGAGTGCTGCCTTTTTGCTGCCACCGTTTCTCCATGGCAAACCCAGAAGCCAATCCTTCTAGACAGTCTTGGTGAAACGGGCAAGACCCTGGAAACGGATCGACCGATAAATCGTGTGGGACCAAAATGTGTCCCATTTCTGGGTGAAGTAGCCCATGAATAGGTTGGCCACCGACCAGACCGCCGCCGCCAATACCAGTGCCCACCGTCAGATAGATAAAAGTCTCTAACCCTTGAGCATTTCCCCACTGATGCTCGCCTAGAGCAGCCGCATTCACATCGGTATCAAAGCCGACAGGAACAGTCAGCTCACGGTTGATCGTGCTCACAAAATCCACCTGTTGCCAGCCTGGTTTTGGCGTATCTAGAAACCAGCCAAAAGTAGGAGAGTTCTCTCGTACGTCTACCGGGCCAAATGCGCCAATGCCGATGGCTGCTAGAGCACCTGCTTGTTCTGCCTGCTGGCGAAAAAAGGCAGTAACCTGGGCTAGCGTTTCTTCGGGGGTCGTCGTCGGAATGCGGGTGAGGGCTCTGATATCATCTGGACCCGTACCCACCGCACAGACAAACTTGGTGCCCCCTGCTTCTATTCCACCTAAAAGTGCCATATCGTTTCTCTTTAGATTCCACCTGTTATTTCTAGATTAAACCCGGTAATGTAGCTGGCTTCGTCGCTCATCAAAAAAGCAACGCTGCTGGCCACTTCTGTTAAGTCACCTAAGCGCCGCAGAGGCACCGAGTCAAGCATTTGTTTTTCCACTTCAGGTCAAGAAATGTTTCAAATGATACAAACCCTCTCATAAGCGCTGAGAAAATCCGGTATTGTTTTGACTATAGAGCTTTTGCTCAGTAGTTAGTCATAAGCTCAAAGATAGTTCACTTAACACCAAAGTCAATCTAACAACCAGTTCACCCCACAACAATAAGGAGCTGAGCGATGCGTTCATTCCGCTTCGCCAAGGTAGTAGCGACGTTTTTAGCCAGCGTTCTGCTAATACAGATGTTGCATGCCTGCGGAGCCGGGCCGCAATCGACCAATCCCACGCCGCTGACCATTGCCACCGTCAACAATGGAGACATGGTGGTGATGCAGAATCTTTCTCGTAAATTTGAGGCAGATAATCCTGACATTGAGCTGCGGTGGGTGGTCTTAGAAGAAAATATTTTGCGGCAGCGCACCACAACGGATGTGGCCAGTGCTGGCGGTCAGTTCGATGTGTTAACGATTGGATCTTATGAGACACCGATTTGGGCCAAGCGGGGCTGGTTGAAACCACTCGATCAGCTACCAGCTGAATACGATGTTGACGATCTGATTGGCCCTATTCGCCAGGGGCTTTCTCATGATGGAACGCTGTATGCGCTGCCGTTCTATGGCGAGAGTTCAATGCTGTACTATCGCAAAGATCTGTTTGAGAAAGCCGGAATTACGGTGCCAGCCAATCCTACTTATGAGCAGGTTGGAGAGTGGGCTGAAAAGGTGAATGACCCAGGTAACGGCGTCTATGGCATGTGCCTGCGCGGTAAGCCTGGCTGGGGTGAAAACATGGCGTTTTTGACCACAATGGTCAACACCTTTGGCGGGCGATGGTTCGATATGGACTGGAACCCTCAGCTCGATACGCCCGAATGGCAAGAGGCAGTCACTTTCTATGTAAATACGTTGAATAGCTACGGCCCGCCGGGCGCTAGCTCTAACGGTTTCAACGAAAACTTGGCGCTGTTCTCAACTGGTAAGTGCGGCATGTGGGTTGATGCGACGGTGGCTGCAGGCTTGCTGTCCAATCCTGAAGTGTCGCAGGTTGCCGATAAAGTTGGCTTTGCCCCTGCGCCAGTGGCCTCCTATCCGAATGGGTCTAACTGGCTGTGGGCTTGGTCTTTGGCCATTCCATCGACATCGCGATCGCCCGAAGCCGCACAGCGATTTATCACCTGGGCAACCTCCAAAGAATACATTCAGCTAGTCGCTGAGGAGTCGAGCTGGATTGCTGTACCGCCGGGTACGCGCACCTCTACTTACGACAATCCTAATTATCAGGAAGTAGCCCCCTTTGCCCAAACCGTGCTGACCTCTATTGAGTCGGCTGATGTTGAAAGTCCGGCTGCGTCGCCAACGCCTTAGAAAGGCATTCAATATGTAGACATTCCTGAGTTTCAAGCAATTGGAACGCAGGTGGGGCAG
>JBAUIB010000477.1:0-6307 GCA_049680585.1 Phormidesmis sp. | reverse complement strand
GAGGGACCTCCCCCCGTGCAGTCCTTTACCCCCCCTCAGCTGGGCGTCATGCGAAAAATGCTCACGAACAAAATCAACACACCGCTCACCTCTAGCATGGGACGACTGTTTGACGGTGTTGCCGCACTGCTCAATCTGCACCAATCTGTGAGTTTTGAAGGGCAGGCCGCGCTAGCGCTAGAATTTGCCGCAACGCAATCCTCTGTAAGGTGCGCTTACCCATTTGCCTTGAGCGGTACTCGACCTATTTTGATAGATTGGCGACCGATGGTGCGCGCAGTTGTAGAAGACTATCAAAGGGCGATCGCAATCCCTGCGATCACCGCCAAATTTCACCATACGTTGGTGGACATTATTGTCGCTGTCGCTAAACGGTCCTGCGCCCCTCAAGTGGTGATGGCTGGCGGCTGCTTCCAAAACACTGTTTTGATCGAGCAGGCCATTTCGCGGCTCAGCGCTGAAAGGGTCACTCCATACTGGCCTCAAAGAGTCCCGCCAAACGACGGCGGGCTGGCCGTAGGGCAGGTGCTAGCTGCCTGGCGCTATCTTGCCTGTGTTGATCTCTAACGGCTCAACGTCCAACAGGCTAATTTCTGAGCAAGATTGGCCGCTATCGATTAGGAGTTTAGACTATGTGCTTGGCAGTGCCTGGTAAAATCATCACTACTCAAGGAGAAGACCTCAACCGTATGGGTCGAGTGAGTTTCAGCGGCGTCATCAAAGAAGTCAGTTTGGCCTACGTACCAGAGGCTAAAGTCGATGATTACGTGGTGGTGCATGTAGGCTTTGCCATTAGCAAGCTCGACATTTACGAGGCGCAGCAGACCCTACGGTATCTTGAACAAATCAAAGGAGGCACTACTTCGTAGCCGCTCCTTTGATTTCAAACTTATTAAGATTTTCGACTGACCTCACCGCTGAACGGCTGCATGCCAGTAGCCGGATAGTCGTCGTCGTGAGGACTGAAGATTTGTAGAGCAGCTTCTGCCAGCGCACCAAAAAAGCCAGGTTGCTTCTTCAAATCACCTAATGCCTCATCGACATGCTGAGAAGAAAAATCATATCCTGCCTCGTTAGCCACATTAACCAGTTCGGCTTGGTTGGTTGCATCCTCTAGCTGCGACTTCAGATGCTGGTCTTTAGCCGCGTCAGTCAAAAAGTTTAGGACTCTCTCTTTGGACATGGTGAATATCTCCAATAGGGTTGATAGTATTTTTTCTAGGGCTTCTTTCCAATGCTGGATGAGCTGGATGAGCTTGAATACGCTTTGGTCGCAGCACCCTCATCGACTGATCGGCTCTCAGCTAGTTAGCGGTAGAAAGCATCAGATCTTCTTCCTGCGTTGCCTGCGCGATCTCCGGCTGATGAACAACAAGAACAGAACAAGGCGCACGATGCATCACATAGCTGCTGACGCTACCCATCAAAAACTCGTTCAGTCCTCTTCGTCTATGGCTACCGACAATGATCAGATCAGCATTCTCCGCTTTAGCCACATCGCAAACGATTTTGCCTGGATCGCCAGTTTCCTGTCTGAGTTCAGCCTGTATGCCTGCGGCGATCGCCTGATCTAGATAACGCTTCAGCACAGCTTCTTCTTTAGATTTGTACGCCTCATAGCGTTCCCGGTAAATCTCCCAAGCGGAATCAATGGTCGTTAGCGGATAGCCCGTTGCTGCAGGATAGGAGAGTGGAGGCAGCGTTCCACCTCCGTCCAGCGTTAAAACGCCTAGCAAAACTAGATCTGATGCGGTTGCTTCAGCAAGCGTCAGCGCCTTCTCAAATAGAAAAGAACAGGATTCTTCAGTGTCAAGAGCAACCAAAACTTTGTTGAACATACTAATTTTCTCACTAAATATACGAGTCCAGCAGGAAATTCGTCACAGGTTAAACGGTGTTGAATACCTGTTTGTTAACTAGTAGCTAATTAATCAGGACCACATAAAAGTAAGGTGGCATTCTAGTCTTTCCTCTCTGAACTTACATAGCAAGCATAGATCAAAAGTTTGAGGAATATGTGAGGGCGTACTCGAGGGAATTTGGCTACGTTTTAGTTTACTTTGTTCTCGAAGAGAACAGCTTCATGCCCTACGTCTTAGTCAACTAGCAAAACTGTGGCCCCGTCAATGCGGCCTTGTCGCAGAGCATCTAGTGCTTCATTAGCAGATGCCAACGGGAAAGTCGTCACTTCTATTTGAATAGGGACTTGGGGCGCGAGCTGAAGAAATGCGACTCCATCTTCACGGGTCAAATTTGCCACTGAGCGGATCTGCCGTTCTTCCCACAAAATGTCATAGGGAAACGCTGGAATTTCGCTCATGTGAATCCCCGCGCAAACCACCACTCCACCCTTTGCGAGTGCTCTGAGTGCCGTAGGGACTAACGATCCTGCGGGCGCAAAAATAATGGCGGCATCTAGCAATTCTGGAGGAGACTCATCCGAGCCCCCGGCCCAAACTGCCCCCAACCGCCGGGCAAAGTCTTGACTGGCGGTGTCGCCCGGTCGGCTAAACGCATAGATTTCGCGAGATTGGAACCGGGCTAGCTGCACTAAAATATGCGCCGCCGCACCAAAGCCGTAAAACCCAATGCGCTGCGCTGCTTCTGTCATTTGATAAGCCCGGTAGCCAATGAGCCCAGCGCATAGCAGCGGTGCAGCCTGTAAGTCGGGAAAGCTTTCGGGAATAGCAAAGCAAAATCGCTCATCGGCAACCGTGTACTCAGCGTAGCCGCCGTTGAGCGTGTAGCCAGTAAAGAGCGCATGGTCACAGAGATTTTCGCGATCGCTCAAGCAATAGCGACAGTGCTGGCAGGTATTACCCAACCAAGGAACGCCCACGCGCTGCCCTTTCTTGATCAACGTTGTAGCAACACCTGTTTCTACAACTGTACCGACAACCTGATGCCCCATAATCAGCGGCAGCTTAGGCTTAGTTAGTTCTCCATCGACAATGTGCAGATCAGTCCGGCAAACGCCGCAGGCTTGCACGCGCAGCAGCACCTGATGAGGGCCGGGTGTAGGAATAGATACCTCGGCCAGTCGCAGCGGTTGACCGGGCATATCCAACAACATAGCACGCATGCTTACCTCTCCAAATTATGATGTGGTGAACTGCCAACAGTTTCAGTTTCTACGGACATCCGACAAAACCGCTATGAAGTAACTATATCGAAGATCTAACATGTTCAATACCAAAGCCGTGGCAAGTATTATCCCTTCCTTCACAAGTTTCCCATAGCTCAGCGATAGTCTGTGGTTGAGGGATTTGTGGAGAGGTTGTGGATATGGCTGGTCAAAAAGTTTCTCTGAGTGCCCTGTGGCAGTCAGCGCCACAAGGCAGCCAGACTTTTCAGCTTGGCTCGATCGCAGAACTCTGTGAACCGACTAGGCGATATCTGACCCATGCGATCGCCCCCTTCACCCCTCTCGCTCACGCCGTTCGGCTCAAAATGCATAGAGCGCTTTCCTATCAAAAGATCCAGCCTCACAACTTTTTCACAAGTCAGCTGTAGCTTGAAAGCTCAGTCATAAAACAGATCAGATCAGAGATTTCTCTGGCGAGGCTCTAACGGAGCGTACCAATATGACTCAGCAGCATAGAAATCGTGCTTGGCTTGGGTGCTTAGGGTTCCTCGGCTTTTTAGGCGCGTTAGCGTTTAGCCAAGACGCGCCACCACTGCTATTTTACTTTTCATTCTTTTCGTTTTTTAGTGCCTTTCGTCATGTAAGAGAAGAATTCAAATATCTAGGGCTGCTTGGACTCGCCGGAGTAATCGTCGCGGTCCTCGGCGTTTTAGGCATTTTCCCCGTTTAGTTGCGCTATTAGCAGTACCTGAAGAATGACAAAGTATCCACCCTATCAGCACCGAGTTCAACCACGACAGCTGCGACAACTTTGGCGCAATCGACTGCTGGCAATTTTCGTCACGACCAGTATCGCTCTACTTGTCGGCTTTACCATTGTTCGGGCGCTGCCTCGGGGGCCAGCTACAGCCTCACAGGCTATAGCCATTATGCTCGCAGGATTGGCCGTAGGGGGTATTGCAGGGTTTGTAATGAAGTCTTCATGGACGATCATAATCGCGCCCATCGCCTATGTTGCAGCCATTGAATTAGGGCAGCTAAGCGCAGTTGGCCCAACGGTAGGTCCTATTCGCCTAGACAGCACATTTGGCGTTTTAGCACTTGCTGTCGGTCGTGGTTTTCATGGGCTAGTAGCACTGTTGCCGATGGTTCTCGGCGCTAGCCTAGGGACCGCAACTGCGCGCCGCTGGGCTAAAAGTACAGTGGCGCGCAAAACCTCTGCCAGCCTCAATCACCCGATTTTGCTCGCCGCACTAGCAGCAGGTGTCATCATTCTGGCAGTTCTCATCGCTTGGCCTGCGAGTACGCCAGCAATCATTGCAGGTGACGGTCAACCTGCCTCTGAAAGTATTGCCAGGCTTGAGAAGGTTCAAATCGGAGGGCACGATCAGTGGATCATGCTGCGCGGACACAGTACAGATAATCCGGTATTGCTGTACCTCAGTGGCGGACCAGGGCAAAGTGATTTGTCTTACTCGCGAGTATTTTTTGAAGATCTCACTCGTGATTTTGTTGTGGTCGGTTGGGACCAGCGAGGCACTGGAAAATCTTATGCTGCGCTCGATCCTACGGAGACGCTAACGCTGGAGCAGGCCATTGCCGATACTGCTGAGCTGAGTGATTATCTAGGCGATCGCTTCAAAGAAGACAAGATTTACCTGCTCGGGGAATCTTGGGGATCTTTACTAGGCGTTTTGACCGTTCAAAAACACCCTGAGCTATACCATGCCTTCATTGGCAGCGGGCAAATGGTCGATGTACAGGAGAGCGATCGCCGCATCTACCAGGCACTGCTAAAAGATGCACAGACAGCAGGAGATACCTCACGCTTAAAGCAGCTACAGCGATATGGCGAGCCGCCTTACCCAGACATTCCCTACGCCAATGGCTTCATTATGAGCCAGTATCCCAGGCTCGAAAAGCCCTACACACCGCCTCAAGCATACATTGAGCGTGGCACAGCGGCAGGGCTTGGCCCTTGGAATTTGCTGGGAAGCGAATACTCTCTAGTGGAAAAAGCAAACGTTTTACGGGGGCTGCTTGATATGTTCACCGTGATGTATCCGCAATTGCAGAGCATTGATTTTCGTCAAAGTGTTCAACAACTCGCGGTCCCGCTTTACGTTCTCGATGGTGCAGCGGAACTCCCTGCACGCCGTGACTTGCTTCTAGAATGGTTCGATCAGGTAATCGCGCCCCGCAAAGAAATCTTCACCTTTGAGAATGCAGCTCATTCAGTTGCCTTTGAGCAGTCTGAGGCGCTGGCTCAAATCATGCTTGAAACCGTTTTGCCCGAAACCTATTCAAACTAGAAAAAGGAGAACGCTATGAGCTACACTCGCGTCGCAATCACTCAATTCGGCGGATTCGAAGTTTAAAGGTTATTGAAGAAGGAACGCTGCTAGAGCCAAAACCTGGATAAGAGTCAGACACCCCCGGCAAAGCCGGTGGCTTGATGAGTGTGACCGCCTCAAAGGCGGATGCCCCACCGAGAGTCTCTGACTACGAATCAATCAGTGACTGCGCCGCCTAGAATTGGCCGCTTCTATCACTCATATCTTGCTCTCGGATGTAGCGTTTTACGGTCTCCAGTTCAAACCCTACTGTCGATACCGCATACCCTCTCGCCCAAAACGATTCACCGCTGTAATTGCGCTGCTTCCCCTTGAACTTTCGCGCGATAGCAATAGCGCTCTTCCCTTTCATAAACCCTACGACCGATACCACTGAATACTTCGGCGGTATCTCAATACACATATGAACATGGTCTGGCATCAAATGACCCTCCACAATTCGACATTCTTTCTGACGCGCCAGCTCGTGGAACAGCGGCCCCAAAAACTTGCGGATCTCTCCAAACATCGCTTTTCGTCGATACTTCGGCACGAATACAACATGATACGTACAGTCCCACTTCGAGTGAGACAGTCTTTGGTACAATTCCGTCATACTTTCTCTCCTGGGGATTGGCTGCATCTAGCAACCGTGGGAGTTACTTTACTGCCGTATCGCTCAAAGCTTTTCTAGTCGCACTGGTCAAACCAGTGGCTTACCTCAGAATATTTAGTTAAGCTAAACTGCGTTACCCATACGAGTAGTACATATGAATAATACAGATGCGGTTATCCAGGCTGTTGGCGAGCAAATTAGTGTTGCCGCCCAGCTTTCGCCTGATCAAATCAAACAGCTGCCTGAAAAAGGATTTCAAGCAGTGGTCAACTT
>JBAUIB010000476.1:0-14891 GCA_049680585.1 Phormidesmis sp. | reverse complement strand
TCTACAAACTGATCTTTTGTCCCACCCAACGTGCTTTGCACGATACCGCATACTTCTGTGTACAGCCCTGCGCAAGCTACTTTCGAGTCGTATTCAACAATACAGAGATGCAGCTTATCCTTAAGGGATTTCCACATTTCCTGATAGTAGGCCAAGTCAAATGAGTAGTATTTTTGGGCGGCCTCTACTCGCGCCATTGTTTCTTGATAAATAGCCGTAAATTCGTCTAAGTAGTCTTCGATAGGAACGAACTTCGCCTCCATCCCCAAACGCTTGCACTTGTTAATCGTGCTTTTATGGCCTTTTCTCGTGCGTGACCATAGCTGAGATTCTGGAATTCTCAAATCTACCGATACGGTTTCACCATTGTCTGTAAACGTGCCGGGCTGAAAAATCTCGCTGAAGTTTTCGTTGAGTATCGGATGCATTCTAAAGAAGGCGGAACACACCCCTCTTTCTTTCAGCGCTTGCTTTAATGCGGCCATTGCGGCATCTGGAAAGCCGGATGTGCCAGCGGCTGTTTCGCTTAGCAACATTCCTGGGTAGCCGTAGGGAGACTTAATGTCAAACACGGCTTGAGCTGATTTATCTGAGACGCCCTCATCGCATCTTGATATTAAATAAGGCACAAAAAATATTTTGTCTCCATCGCTAATCACGATAGCTTCCGCAGTAGCAGCACTTCTTCCGGCTTCTAAAGCAATGTACTCAGGTATCTGGTAAATATCGTGATCAATTTTTTGCAGCGTTTTATTCCACAAGGAGCTTGATAAATCGATTGTTTGTACTTTCATTGAATCACTCTTACTAATTGCACTCAAGATTTGGTTTGTTTGCCGCGTTCACTGCGACCATAAAACAGGAAATATAGCCGGGTCTCGATAGTCGGGATTGCCATTTGGCTGTTTGCGGCACATGTTTTCTAAAAAATGATGAACTTCCACGCCATCATTCCAGTAAGGCCGATAGCAGTTGTCGTGATCCTGCAAATACAGCGCCAGTGCCAGTCGAACAGAATCACTCTCATTTGGATAGCTGCCGTGAATGGTATAGCTATGATGAAAGCTCACCTGCCCTTTTTTCATCAGCAGAGGAACCTGCTTAATCTCTCTGCCTGCCTGGGCAAATTTGCTTTCTATTGCTTTAAGATTTTTATGATTAAAACAGCGCAAGTGCTCGTTGCCTGACCATTTATGACTGCCGTCAATCATCACTAATGGCGCTTTGTTGGGTTCTATATCGTAGAAAGGAATCCAGGCGGAGAGCATTTTTTTAGAAGTGCAGTTAGAAGAATAAGAATAGTCTGTATGCCAGCCGACAACACCTTCGACATTGTTAGTTCTTGGCGCTTTGTAGACTAAGGTGTCTTCAAATAGGCGTACGCTTTTGCTCCTGGCAAGACGAGATGCGATCGCACCGACAACTGGCTGTAGCGCGAGCTGACGCAGCTGCTTCTGGCGATAAGAAACATGCTGGTTGTTACGCACCGCATCGCCATCTCCGGGCTTCCAATCGCTAAAGCCGGTTGTAAAAGGAATGGTCGCGTCCGTTTCGCCTCGATAAAACTTTTGGCTACCGGCTATAGCATTATCGATTACCTGATCAGGAATCACTTTAGGAGAAATATACCAGCCATGCTCTTCATAAAAGCAAATATCTTCCTCAGTTGGCAGTTGTTTTAGCTGCGCTTCCGTGAGGCGGTAAGTTATTGTTTCCATCATCCGTTTTTTAAATTAAAATATTGTTTAGTGAGCTCACTGGTCGAATAGTTCACTGACTCATTCTTTGAGCGTAAGCGTACTGTTTTTGAGAGCGGTCACTCGCCTGAAAGAAGCTTTGAATACGCTTAAATACGCGAGTGATGTCACTTAGGGAATAACGCTGATCGCTTGCAATGGTGAGAATTTTACTGGCTAACGCTATAGCCTCTGGATCATCAGAAGAAACGCCTTCATGGGGCTGTCGCCAATGGATAGCCGGGAAAATATTTTGGCTGATCAAATGCTTGCGTAAGCGGTCTCTAATGTCTTGATTGCGGCAGACAATAACGCTATTAAAGGGTACGCAGCCAGTGTCCCATTCGGTGACAAGCGGAGTCCAGTCAGGATGGCGATCGCACAGCCACAGCGCGATAAAATGCCTGATATTATCCGCTCGTCTGCGCCGAAAGTCTGCGACATCTAAGCTTTTCAAAATGCCAGCGGAGAAGGCTGATATTGTATCTTTGCTCACGTCATCGAGATCGTCTTGGCTTTCAATTTCTAATTGCCTGTAAGCCTCTTTAGAGACCGCGCCGCCGCTCAGATACGCCCGCTTTAAAAGCATGGCAGTGAGTCTTTTACTGGCCCCATTCGATTCGATTCTGGAAGACGTTGGCAGCTCATGATTTTGCGGCGACCACATGATCGCACCATCCGGAATCGGTAGCGTTTTACGCAAAGAGGCCATCGCGTAATCTGCCGTGCTCCGCCGCGCCCACGCTGAAAACGGATCGTGGCTGTGGTCTTCGATTAGCGTGATATCCCTTCGCTGCTGCTGCCAGTCAATCCACACCTTTTGGGTTCTAATACCAAACAAGTTAACGGCGAGGACTAAATCATTTGCATCCGCCTTGAGAGAATCAAAGTCGGGCTGCCTCTGGGTGGGCACATCTTTGTACCAGCCAATATCAAATTCCTTCGCCAGCTTAGCAGCCGCTTCCATGCAGAAAAAAGAAGGTAGATGCAGTCTCACTCGCCGGTCCTGGGGGCTCTCGATCTTCTGCTTGAGTGATAGTAAGCTGGCCATACCCGTAGCAAACAGTTCATATGACTGTGGCCATAGCGAGTCGCTGCCAGACGAACTCACAAACTCATTAGACCAATCAAACTCAGAGCCGACTTCCCATCTTTGCATCATCTGTTTTCCTTCTGCTTCTCTATTTAGCGTCAGCAATCGTCTATACCTTTTTCGATCAAATCGCTATTGACTCCCCATAAATTCTTCGCCGGTTGCATGACCAGCCTGACTGGTTTCTTCTTTTCGCAAGACTTTCAATACCGTCATCGCCAGAATTTTAAAATCAAGCCAAAGGCTCCAGTTATCGACGTACCACACATCTAGCTGAAACTTCTTTTCCCAATTGCCATCTAGCGATCGCCGCCCATTGATCTGAGCCCAGCCGGTAATGCCGGGTAGCACCTCGTGACGGCGCGCCTGTTCGGACGTATAGCGATCAAGATACTGAACCAACAAAGGCCGAGGTCCCACCAAACTCATATCGCCCTTGAGGACATTCCATAGCTGAGGCAACTCATCTAGGCTGCTAGATCGTAAAAACTGACCGAGGGCTGTAAGCCGCTGTTCATCCGCTAACAGGTTGCCGCTAGCGTCGCGATCGCTGGTCATCGTACGGAACTTGTAAAAGTTAAAGATGCGCCCGTCTTTACCAGGCCGAGGCTGAGCAAAAATGACAGGACGACCCATACGAAGATAAATGGCGATCGCAACCCCTAGCAACAAAGGTGAAAAAACGAGCAGGGCCAGACCCGCCAGTACTTTATCGGCCCATGCTTTAATCGCTCGCAAAAAATTGAGATAAACCGTATCAGATGCTGGGAAGGCTAATCGAGTGTTCATAAGAAACGTTTTGAGAGTTCAGTTAAATTTGTTCGAGTCAAGATTTTCAGAGCTGATTTCAGCAGTCTGATTTCAGTAGTCTGATTTCAGTAATCTGATTTCAGCGATGTGACGGCATCGTTCGCAGCGGTTGGCGTTGATAACACTTTCACTGCGCTCGAGTGAACAATCTCGTTGTACAGCCTCTCTTGCTGACGCAGAACGTTTTTCACATCGTATTGCTTCATCTGTTTCTGCCCGCGTTCTGCCATCATTTGAGCGTCATCCGGATGGTCTAAAATGTGCGCCATTGCTTGGGCAAGAGCTTCTGGATTTTCCAGCGGCACTAGCCGACCACAGCCGTTTTGCAGCAGATCTTGAGTGCCTCGAATGTTGGTGCCAATAACGGGCTTTTTCATACACAGCGCCTCAATGACGCTGATCGGTAGCCCTTCTTGCTCAGAGGCCAAGATCACAGCGACAGCCGTCTGCATCAGGGCGGGAATGTCCCGGCGATGACCTAAAAAATGAACGCGATCGCTCACTCCTAACTGAGCTGCTAATGCTTTCATCTCCAGGAGTAGATCGCCCTCTCCTGCAAATGCTAGGTGCACATTTGAGCGAGGTAGATGAGCGATCGCTTGAATCACATCTTGAGGATGCTTGCGCGGGATAAACTCCGCGACCGACAAAAACAGCGGCTGATGATCATCTAGCCCTAGCTCACTGCGAATAGCAAAGACATCATCAGAAGAAACCTGCTGGCCGCTAAACCTAGTGAGATCAATCCCAATGCCGGATGGAATATGACGAATACGTTCGGGCGATACTAAATTGTGCTGATGGGCGGCAGCTTTGTCTTCTTCATTTACAATCACCAAGTAATCTGTCCAGAATCCCGCTAGTTTCTCGAGTGTTAAAAACACCGCATTCTTAAACGGGCGACCGCCTTTGTAAAAGTGAAAGCCAAGCGCGGTGTAGAGAACCCTTGGCCTCACTCTAAAATTTCGCAGCGCATAGCGAGTCACAAAAGCAGCCACCGGGGTAAACACATGAACAATGTCGTAGTTCTCCTGCTGGACGACTGCGCGAACGGTGCGAGGCGCGCTGACTAAGTTGCGCGGCTCTAGCGGATTGCGCGACCAGCTAACGTTCCAAGTGTGATCAAAGGCGTCTACACAGGCCGCACAGTCAGAAATCTCACAGGCCATACCATCGACCTGCCAGCCTTGCGATCGCATGTGATGGGCAAACGGCAGAAAAAAGCCTTCCAGCGTATCTGGAATCGTCGTCACCAGTAAAAGTTTTTTCATAATGCAGAAAGTCTCTCAAGTTCTTCGCCAAGCTGTTTTCGCACCGACGCTAGCGCCTTTGGATCGCGCGTCCAGTTTCGCCAATCGGCGGCCACGCTGCGACTCAGCCCCAGCGCCCAATCTCCCCGGCCCAGCCGCTTCAACTGCTCAATATACTCGTAGTCTTCTACCCCGTCTCTAACCCACTTCAGCCGGATAGAGGGAATGACACCGTCAACACCTGCCGGTTCGCCGGGATAGAGCAGCATTCCTTCGCCTGGAAAGTTGCCATCTTCCCCCTCATAAGCTTGAAAGCGTTGCCAAGGCTCGCCGATCCAATAGTCTGCCGCCCAATACAGCGCACCCTCAAGATCAAGACTTTGAGAAATTAAGCCGTGGGGCAGACGATAGTTGAGCGGGGTAAAGTCAATCAGCCACTTAGGCGAATAGCTATCTTGCAACAAGGCCGTATAAAACCAAATCTCATCGCCGCGCTGTTTGGCCGCTTCAATCTCAGCTCGCGCAGACTCATACTGCTCCGGCAAAACAACCCAGATATCGACCGCGTCATAAAGCTCTGGTGTTGGTGTCATCACAACTAAATTTTTAAGGCCCGCCTGATGAATGTTGTTCGCCCACTGCCGCATCGGCTCGTATAGATTAGTGCACTCATCAATTTCATCAGCTGAATAGACATACAGCGACAAACTAGGATTGTGCAGGGCAGCTTCTGCTTTCAGCTCTGCGATAGACGGCGCAGGTTCCATTGCGCAGTTATCGATGTTGGCCCCGCTCCAAAAAGGCAGACGCAGCGATCGCAATCCCCACTTACGGATTAGCTCAGGCTGATCGGCAGGCTCCAGTGCGGGCGTATCCGGCATCAGCCGATGCTTTAGCAGCTCCTCCATCGCAGGCTTGCTATCCTTTCGATTCCAAAAGGTAAAAGTAGAATTGAGCGAGGGCACTAGCGGCAGTTCAAAATTCCAAACGGTTAGCTGAAAGCTGTCAGTTACGGTCCCTTGATCGCTGCTGACGGTGTATGTCCCTTGGTAGCGTCCGGCAGGGGTCGTGCGCGGAACAAAGATCTCGACCCAAATAGGCTGATTAATGCTTGGATCGAGATTAAACGGAACGGCGCTAAATTGAGCCTGCGCGAGATCAACCGGATAACTTGAATCTGCAAAGGGGATGAGCGCATCTGCGTACCATCCACCGCCTAGAGATGAGTTGGCATCCCCTATACTGCTGGGGCTGGTGTTTTTAACCTGAACGTAGTGCTCTCTATACAGAGCGATATTTGTTTTAGCAAGGATGTTGTTAGCAGCATCTTGCAGATCGCTCACAGAGAGAGTAACATTCGTTAAGCCAGTTTCTGGGGCGCGAATTGCAATTTGAAAAGCTTCGTATTCTCCACGAGCCGCAAAGAGTGCGATAGGGGCAGAGGCGGCTCTAGGCGCGGCGGTTCGATTGATTCGCTCTAGGCTAGAGACCGCCCAAGTAAAAGGCCCTGAGGTCTCTTGAGGCGTAGAGGCGCTAGGGTGATAAACAATGAGTAGGAACAGGGCGATCGCACCCCCTAGCATCACTGCCAAACTTCGCTTTGCCTTTGATCTGAGCATTCTCATCTGGCGATTCCTAAAGCTGGCTTGTTTATCACCTGCCGGTATAAATTCAGGTACTGCGCGGCGATCGCGTCTAATGAAAACAGATCAATCACTGTTTGCCGGGCCGTCTCACCTAATCGCCTTCTACTCACTGGTCCTGCTTCAAGCAAGTCCTGAAGCGCCTGGGCAAGCGCCGTTGGCTGGGCTGGTGGCACCACTTTTCCCGTCTCGCCCACAATCCAAGCCGAATCGCCCACATCAGTCACCACACAAGGAACACAGCACGACATTGCCTCGCCAATCACATTGGGAAACGCTTCTCCGTGAGACGATGAAGAACAGCTAATATCAAGAGCCGCAGTGAGCCGGGGAATGTCACGGCGATCGCCCAATAGATGAATGCGATCGCTCATCTCCAAACGACGAATCTGTTCCACCAACGCCAGATTGTCCCAATCGACACCCGGTCCCGCCATCACGAAGTGAACATCAGGCCACTGTGCCAATAGCTGCTTTGCCGCCTGTAAAAAAGTCGCATGATCTTTAATAGCGTGATAGCGACCAATTCTGCCAATTAAGCGCGTTTCACTCTCCAGATTCAGCTCGTCTCTAACGCTTCGGTATGCTGCCGGAGAGGGCCGCAGACTCTCGGTATTAAAGCCATTGGGAATGACAACGGTTTTATCGGGTGTGTATCCCAGCGCTTCATGTTGAACAACGCTCGTTTTCGAATTGTATATGATGCTAGCCGGAAGCCGAGAAAGCCTGGCAGAGAGCGTAATTACCTTGGCCGTTCCCGGCTTTTCGTCCGCCAGTGTATAAACGCAGTTGCGGATATTCCACAGAGTCAAGACCGATTTAAAAGGGGCTATTGACGCAATCTGGGAGGCCAGATTACCGTGGTACATCCACCCTTGGATTAGATCAGGCTGAAGCTTACGAACGTATCTAATCAGCTTATAGAGCGCCTGAATCGTCGGCTTTCCCTGTTCCATATTTACGGTGTAAACAGGCACGCCCAGCGATTCGATCTGTGGGCCCAAAGTGCCTTTATCCATCAACGAGATCACGACTGGCTGATACGCATTCTCACCCTGATCTGGCGGTCTGGCCGACAATAATTTGTAAAGCATGGTCTCAGCGCCGCCAGTATCAAGGCCCGTAATCAGATGGATAACCTTCATTTCGTAAGATTTCCTGGATAATTTAGCGGCTTCCGGTTAGCTGAGCGCTGGAGCAGCGATAGCGTTGCCAAGGTTCCTAACAACATAAAAATGGATCGCGTTCTCATAATGTCGTGGCTAAACAGGCTGTAAAACCCTAGCTCTAGAGAAAATAGTAGGCCAGGTAAAAATTGCCTGCGGTAAAAAAGGAAGCCAGTCACCACAACCAGCAGAAAGTAAAACAAAAAACCCGCAATGCCATTGTTCACCCATAGCTGAAGGTACATATTGTGAGCGCCATCGACCTGAGTTTCGGCAAACCCAGTGCCATAGCCAACGAAGGGCTTTGCCACAATCCAGTCTATATACTGCTTGAGTAACACAATTCGAGGATCGTCACCCGGTATGCTTGTAAGCCTGTTCTGTGTACCTGCCAAAAAGACAGGGGAGTTTCTAAAGGCAAAAACAATGGCCTCTTTGATGACAAGAGCCAAAGCAGCCGACCCTACAAATAGACTAACGATCTTAAACGGTTTCATCTTCTGGCGAGCCAGCACAAAGAAGAGATAGAACATCAAAAGCACCCCAAACAGGATGATGCCACTGCGAGAGGCCGACAAAATAACGCTAATCAACGTCAGCGATAGCGCCATCAGATCAAGCGGCCTAATTCGCCTATAGTCAATAAACAATCCGCAAAAAGTGATAATCAAAAAAGCAGAGGTATTAGAATCTGCCTCAAGGCCAGCTGCTCTAGTATCGAAGTTAGAAAACGTTCCGGGAAATATCAGATCAATCGTCAGCGCTGTCAGGCTAGCAAACCAGCAGAGAAATATATAGCGTTTGTAGTTGTCTTGAACGACCCTAAATAAAGGAAGTAGCAGCGAAACCAATGAAACGAAAAGGGCGTATAGGGTCAAAGAGGCCGTATCTTGCTGAGGAGCCCAGTTAGTCTGAGAGAATACCGAAAAAAATAGCGAACAAAAAACAATAGCCGATAGCAAACCAACAATTGCTTTATTTTGTTTGAGGACGAATACTATCCGTTTGCGCAAGCTAGAATTGACCAGCGCTTCTACAAACAGCGCGAAGATAGCCGGAATTGAAAAGAGGATAAAGGCATCAGTTGGAGAAACGGGCAGCAGGTCAAATTTTCTACCGCCAAAGGCCATATCGGCATGGGTTAAAAACAGTAGCAGGAAGCTAGCAAAATACAAATTCGAGACTATGTATATTGCCGTTTTTCCAATATGCTTGACCGGTGTTGTCTTAACCGGTGTTGTCACGTGCTGTGTCATCCTTTTTCAAAAGCTAGGTATATAGCGTTACCCGGATGCATTCGGGTAACGCGAGTCACTTGGCCTGTTGCTCCGCAAGGCTTTCGCCAGAACAATTGTATTCAAGCCAAGTGAGAAACGCTATAGATGCGGAAAGCCATCTTTTTAGACTGTGAGTAGAGTGTGTGAGGCTATCTTTGGCTAAGGGCTCCAACCTTATTAAAAAGCTCTATAAAATCGGCAGAAACCTTTTGAGCAGAGAAGTGCATTGCTCGCGAAACCAATATTTCTCGATCAACGGCGTCTTGTATCGCTGCTGACATAGCCTGTGACAGCTTGGCCATATCCTCCATAGGCACCAAGCGGCCATATTCACCTTCACACAAGATCTCCGAGGGCCCGGTCGGGCAGTCTGTTGAGATCACCGGACAGCCGCAGGCGAGTGCCTCGATCAGCACAGTGGGCAGTCCTTCCCAATTTGAGGAGAGCACAAAGGCTGTCGCTTTGCTCATGTAGCTATAGGGATTATCGACAAATCCAGGCATCGAAACGTCATCGGCAATTCCGAGCTGTTTGGCTAAGTTTTCTAAGGGCGATCGCTCCTCTCCTTCCCCTAAAATAATCAGCCGGGCTTGAGTCTTTGCTCTAACGGCGGCAAAGGCGTTGAGTAATAGAGCCTGGTTTTTTTGAGGATGAAGCCTGCCGACGTTCAAGAATACGGGGATTGACTCAGTATCTTGTAGCCAAGGGTGGTCGGCTTTTTCACTCGCTTGAGCCAAGAGATCGCTGCCGACGACTGGATTGGCGATCGCATGTATTTTATCTTTAGACAATCTCAGCTCGTCAATCATTTCTGCAACCATGCCCTGAGAAACCACGACGACAGCTTCTGCTGAGGGATAAAACTGCCTCATTAAAGGCGGGACAAATCTGGCTCTAAACAGCAGCGGACGACTAGTCATAGACTGCTGTTCGACTAAGATGAGGCGCGTTTTACTAAGGGCCAGTTTTCTCGCGGCGATCGCTGCCAAGCTCGTATGCGACATGTACGCAATCAAAATGCTCGGTTGCTCACGACGCAAGTACCGAGCGAGTGGCACAATTGCCTGAGAAACCCGCTTAACCTTCAAATCTATCAGTCGAACTTGCGAAGGCACTTCATCCAAATAAGGCCCTTCTTTGCTCGCTAATATCAGATCCCAACTGATATCAGTCGCTGTCATGCTCTTGAGCAAGTTCACCAGCCCCCTTTCAGCGCCCCCTCCCGCCAGCGAAGGAATAAATGCGGCCACTTTTTTCACTGATTTACCCTCATAAAAACTGGACTCGTCATCTCGCCACCCAGGAAATAAAGCTTTTGATGCCAAATGATCGATAAACAAAGATAACGACAGATAAGTTCATCCCAATATTGGATACGGAAGTGGCTAAAGCAGCCCCTGTCATTCCGTACTGAGGAATGAGTAGATAGTTCAACAATCCATTTGCCGCGAGTGCGATCGCTAAAATGACAACATACTGGTTGTGATAGTTTGTCATTGTCATCAAATGCCCCGACGGGCCTGTCAGCGTGTTGAATAGTTGGTTCGCTGACAAAATCTGCAGCGTAGTCACACCCGCGATAAACGCCGGACCGAAGAACGTCAGAATGTATCCACCCGCCGTCATCAGAATGACAAACAGCGGAACCGCAAAGCCCAGCCCCACCCAAAGCGCGACGTTCACCGTTTGCTGTAGCTTGTGCCACTGCCTTTGGGTATATAGCTCGGATATGGTGGGCGCAGTGATGGCACTCGCAGAAGTCAGGCCAAGCGCCAACAAGGTTGTAATCCGGCTCGCGACACTGTAGATGCCAGCTTCAGTTGTGCCGCGCAGAGAGCCCATCATGATAATGTCCATCTGATTCAAAAACATATAGATCCCCGAGGTAAACAGCAGGGGAAACGTGACTTTGAGCCATTCATTCGCCCTGTATTGGATATCAGAGCAGTGGGTATCAGAGTCGTAGGTATCAGAGAGATGGATATCAGAATGGCCAGCATCGGCGCGCGTGCGTCTGTGTACATATACAGAAAACCAATAGTGGCTGACAATCAGCATCATCAGGCTAGCCAGCAGGTTTAGCGTGAGCGTTTCACGGCTATGCAGAGACCTGCCAAATAATCGTGATATCAGAATCGTCGTCACAATCAGCGTAATAATCTGAAAGAGATAGGGAAGTTGTTCTAAAACAATATGCTTCATGCCCTTGAGGGCCGACGTTCTCAGGTGAGCGATCGCCCACACTGGCAGCATTAAAAAGCTGATAGCAAAGCTATAGAACAGCTCTGTACTTACCCCCTCTCGAAAGGACCAAAGCACTGCCATCGCAAGCATCCCGACCACAGTGCTGGCAAGCAGAGAATATCGAGTGCTCACCTTTAAAAGCCCTTTCATCAAAGGCCAGCTCGCATTGACTCGATAGGCCGACACATAGCGAACCAGCGTCGTATCCCAGCCCATGACGCTAAAGAGCAATAGAACATTAAAACAAGCGAGGACATAGGTATAAATCCCATACTGCTCAACCCCCATCACCCTAGCGAGCGTGATTTGAGCGATAAAGGCTAGGCCCATACTCGCAATTTGCAGCAGCCCTGAAGCCCCGGCACCGCGTAGCAAGCCAGAGACAAGGCTGATATCTATTGAGCGATTTTTATTAAGTGCACTATTTTTAATTTTTTGAACAGCGAAATACAGAGTCTTCAATGACGATACTCAATAACAACACCTATTCTCTAGAGTTCGTTACGCATTCCAACAAAAAATAAGCAAGACTCCTCAGAGCTTGCTTACCCAAAAAATAGCTGCAATACGTAGAAAGCTGGTGGCTGAAGGAGCTGAGATCAAAATGACCATCAAAGCTCAAAACTTCAGGCAGCGAAAACTGACCTATATTATCGTCTGCAAGCGTGCTAAAGGCGAATATCTATCGAACGGGTCGATGAGCCAGGTAAATATAGGGCTCTCGATGCTCGTACATTTCGATGTCGGCCAGCAAGCAGACAGCATAGCGATCGCAGAAATGAGATTCCCTAATCGCCCTTGCGTGAAGAAATTATGGCAAGCAGTTCGCAAAAGCAACTTAACCCTTATCGCTTCTTCATGAAATCTTCAAAAATAAAAATCAACAGATATCCGCAACGTATTGTATTCCCCCTCGTCTGTATCCCCCAATACGCCTAGAGCGTTTATCTACGTCGTTATGGCAACAATACAGAGACAATTCTTAAAAAACTGCCGAAAAGGTCATACTCAAGCACCTATGGGAATCCTGTCAAACCTGTGATAGACGGAGGCACTGTCAGCTTTCGCCTGTAGTTCCTTCGAGTCAACCGAGAAAACACTGAGATAATATAAAGAACGTGTGAAGTCGCAAAAAGAGAGTTGATGGTTTGTCAGCTCTGTAACTACTGTTCAACTAAACGTCCAGAAATAAAGACGCTCTATCGAAGCTTCTCAAACTCAAGTTTTCTCGGAATCTGATTTCTCAGAGCTTCAACTTTCCTCAAGAGATTTCACTAAAAAAACTAAAGCTATCAGCAACAGTTCTTTCAAGCGTCTTCTCCGTTCAGCCTTTCTGTCGAATAAGGCTGTTTCTTGCGCTCAGATAAAAGCAAGAGAGTCTGGGTCATTTAACATCACTATTAAAGCAAAGGCGGCACAGCTAGCCGGTCGATGGGACTGCCGTAGGAGCATTAAAATGCCTGAGCTTTTTAAGTGCTATAGAGCGTTATATATCGCCACTGTGAGAACTTTGAAAAATGAAATACTACCGATCGCTTAATATCTTTTTAGCCAACTTCGCGCTTCGCCGCCGCCGCCGGAGTCGTCAAATTATTTTAAAGGTGCTGGATACAGCTACATTTTGTCTGTCTATCTATTTAGCGATCTCCATTCGATTTGAAACGCTCTTACCACCAGAATTTGCAAAAGACAAACTCTGGCAAGTTCTGGTACTAATCGCAATTCAATCTTTCACCTTTTACGCAGTTGGCATCTATCGATCCATTTTGAGATACTCCAGCCTGACGCTGATCAAAAACGTCGCTCAGGCCGTGGCGCTCAGTGCCCTACTGCTCATTGCCCTCACCTATTTTGGCGGTGATTGGGCATTGACCCGTTCTGTTTTAATTGTGAACGCGCTGCTCGTGCTAGTGTTTAGCGTTTCTATCCGACTGCTGCTGCGCTGGCTAATCCGTACTGGGCTCTCACATAGCGAGCGGCAAATTTTACCCGAGCGATCGCCAGAGCGGCTAATCGTATACGGTGCTGGGGCCGCTGGCGTAGAGCTGCTCAACGCGCTCCACTATAGCCCTTGCTACGAAGTCATTGGCTTCGTTGATGACGATATAGACTTGCAAAAGCGAGCAAGCATCGAAGGCATAAACATCTATGCCCCCTCTCAGCTTTCAGCGCTCTGGCAGGAAAACTGGTTTGACTCAGTTGTACTGGCCATGCCGTCTATCTCAATAACGGTCCGCCGCCGTATCATCACAACACTCAAGCAACAGTCCATCTCCGTTAAAACGGTGCCTGCACTGGGCAATATCCTCTCTGGAAAAGTCACGATTCAAGAACTGCGCTCTGTCGAAATCACCGATTTACTAGGCCGCGCAGAGGTCGCCCCTGACCTTGAACTTTTACAAAGAAAAATCAAAAATAAATCTGTGCTAGTGACCGGGGCAGGCGGATCGATTGGCTCAGAGCTGTGTCGCCAAATCATTCGGCAGCAGCCTAGCTACCTGGTCCTGTATGAGCGTCATGAATTCGCACTTTATAAGATTCATCAAGAGCTTGTAGAACTTTCCCCGGACACTCGAATTGTGCCCTGCTTAGGCAGCGTCACAGATGGCCCTTCTTTGAGATCGGTGCTGAAGGAAAACTGTGTTGAAACGGTTTATCATACGGCAGCTTATAAGCATGTGCCACTATTAGAGTCAAATATTTCTAGAGCGATTGAGAACAACGTTCTGGGCACGCTGACCGTCGCCCAAAGCTCAATTGAAACCGGCGTTAGGCAGTTCGTTCTAATATCGACGGACAAAGCCGTACGACCAACCAATATTATGGGGACCACCAAGCGAATTGGCGAGCTCATCGTTCAAGCGCTCTCAGCACAAGCACCGTCTCTAACGCGCTGTGCCATTGTGCGATTTGGCAATGTTTTAGGCAGCAGTGGCTCTGTGGTTCCTCGGTTTCGCCACCAGATTGCAAAAGGCGGGCCGATCACCCTCACTCACCCAGAAATTACCCGCTATTTTATGTCTATTCCGGAGGCAGCTCGCTTGGTTATTCAAGCAGGGGCAATGGCCAACGGGGGAGAGGTATTCTTGCTAGATATGGGAGAGCCTGTCAAAATCTATGATCTAGCGGCTCAGATGATTCGCCTCAGCGGTCTTACCCCAGAAGAAGACATTCAAATTAAAATCACTGGTCTACGCCCTGGGGAAAAACTCTACGAAGAGCTGTTGATTTCTGGCGATCAGGTGCAGCCAACCTATCACCCTAAAATCTACTGTAGTCAAGAGAGTTTTATTGAATGGGAAAAGCTAGAACCTAGACTACACCAGATCATTGACAGCGCTCGAACCAATAACTTGCGAGTTGTGCGGGCACTGCTACGGCTGTTAGTCCCTGAATATACGCCCCAAGAGAAGCCTACGTCGCTGATTCCGCAGGCCACTATCAAGGAAAATGTGTCTCGTGTGAAAGTGTAGAAAAGCGATTTTCGTACTGCGAAGAGTCAGAGTAATCCTGTTTAAGATTCTGGAGAAAACCGGTCTTGACTGCGAGACTGTACGGAATTTTGTGTAAGCGGTCTAAAATCCTATCAACTCAGGAGATCGCCCCATGGTACGCAAGAAAAAGGAACCCAATCGCGTTGATGACCTACTCGATGAACTGCTAGAAGACTGC
>JBAUIB010000475.1:0-1827 GCA_049680585.1 Phormidesmis sp. | reverse complement strand
GGACACTAACCATTGGCCCCCTCCGACTGGTTTAAGCGATCACTCCACGGGCACTCCGCAATCGGACACTCAATCGGCTCTAGTCGAATCTCATCGGCAAAAAAGGTAATGCCAAATCGCGCCTTCAGGTAGGGCATTACCTTTTTCTGAACATACTGCTCTAGCTGCCGCTTGCGATAGCCTGCGCAGTGAATCGGGGCAACTTCCAGCACCTTGGAACCCTCTTGGAAGACAGAGGCAGCGATCGCATGAATCGGCGCATCCTTTCTTTTCTCCCGCCAAATGTAGAGGTTAGCGTAAGGTGCTGACGCTTCGGCCACTGAGAGCGATACCGTTTCTACCTGGTCACCGGCAGGTTCTACAGCAGATACTTGCTGCTGATACTCTAGCCGCCGCTGTTCATTCAGCCGTTGGCGATTGCGATAGTAGGAGCGCTTACTCGGACAGCGCTTGTCATTCCAGCAACCATCGCCTTTTTTGCCATGCAATAGCTGCGCATCAGCCGCACTGAGCTGCGCACACTCCACACACTTTTTGGTAATTCGACGGGCCACGAGTGTTTGCTCTCCTCAAAAGAACGCCGCTAAAGGGCAGGTGTGAATTCATCCGATAACTTACTCAGCACGCTCCCCCGCAGCAGCCATGACTTCCCCATAGAGCTGACTGCTGATCCGAAACCCAGCCTCTTCGATCAACGCATCTACAATCGGACGAACTGCATTGACCAGATTCTGCTTTTTCGCCACCAATAAGACCCCCAGCATCCCGGTGATAGCAAGGCCTAAACGACTGGCTTCCCGTCTGCCCAAACGCTCATCGATCAGCAGAGCATCGGCATTTATTTCCAACGCCAGCGTGATCGCTTCCGACTCCCCCTTATCCAGTTTGTAAATAGTTTGCAGCTCGTCTATCAGCGGATGATTCGTCGGGGGCTTAATTTCTACCCAGCTCAACGCGAGAACTTGAGCAATCCTGGGCTCGTCCTGACCACCACGCCTTAGCTCAATCGCTACTGCCTCTGGAATCACTATCTGCCTATACAAAGCCTGCAACAGAGGCAACTTCCCGACAATTGCCAAACCGCTTAGCGGGGACGTATCGCTGACAACAATCACAGCAGTCCTTGAACCTTCAGGTGCTCAATGTCCTCACGAAACTCAGCTACATCGTAGTGAACGCAAATGCCACGCGCTGCGATCAGGCGCTGAAAGCGAATCTGTGGCATATCTAGCAGCTCTGCCGCTTTTCCCAAGCTCAGCTTTTCCTGCCGGAAAAGCAGCAAAATGATCTCTAGAAATAGCTCCTCCTCCTTGAGCCCACTTGCTGAGAGGACATCATCAGAAATGACTAGACTCATCATCACATCCTCACTGTGCCAGATACATAGATAATATTCGGTGCCAAGCCCCTCGCCTGATGTAAATTACCGGGCGCAGGGAATTAGCTTTCAGCTTTCAAGCGGCAATTGCTCAAAAGCCCACGGCTACAGGGTTTAGTATAGCCTATTCAGCTTATTTATATTTTTAGTCTGATTTTTAGTCTAATACAGATAAGTGAACTTATCTGTATTAGGATGTACGAGTAAGCAGGTGCGAACGGGCCGCTGCTGGGTTCACAACCGCTGATTTCTCAAATATAGGGAGCGTTTTCGCGGCGGCCGCGTCCTACTTTTTTGTTTTTTACGGCTATAGCAATGACTTTGGGGCTTTTTGCATAACCCCCCGAAACGTCGCAATCCAGATCGAGACGAGTAAGACTTACTGAATTGGCCTATGCTTCAGTTGCTGTAGTATTGCTTCCATGTCAATGAATTCAGGCGCTTTGTAG
>JBAUIB010000474.1:0-2352 GCA_049680585.1 Phormidesmis sp. | reverse complement strand
ATATCCAGTGGTAGGTAAACGAGCTTTGTCATGTTTGCCTCCGGTGCTTATCTCAGCATCAAGCTTTTTGAGCAAGGCAATGACTTCAGCAGGGCTAACACTGCCCCGCCCGCTCATTAAGACGAACGTCTTTAGGTGTTTGCCTTTTAGCTGTATTTTGGGCACAACGCTAGTTTCTCCTTCGTGAATTGTATTGTATTTGATAGTTGCGAGCAGCTAAGCGTAATCGCCTTGCCCAATACACTCCATTCAAAGTTGAAACATGCTAACTATCAGGGCCGCCTCAAGCCCTATTTGTAGAGCTACAGAAAAAGAAAGAAGACCGGCCAGCATAAAACTCAAACCGATAAGGAGCACCTTATCATCAAGCCGCTGTTGATCAGGGACTCGTTGAGTCAATTGGCTAACTCGCAGCAGGGACGATGAGATAGCGCAGGCGCTAGAGGAGCATCACAACAAGTACGGGCTACACGGTAGAGCGGCCAATCGGGGCAAAGACATTGTAACGCTTAAGGCGGCGCTTGGGATTAGGCGTTGACGATACTGAGCAACCGCAGAGATTTGGGCATTCTTCAATATTGCGGCACAAGCTAAGAAAAGAATGGCTGATACCCACTACCAAGACTCATCCTCCGATCGTGAGATTATCCCAGCCCCCATTACGCGGCATCTTCTAGAGCAAACACTAGCTAGTCAAGACTGGCATCCCGCTTTTACAGGTCGGTGCCCCAACTGTAAAAACCTCATGCAGCAAACGAGTCCACCACGAGTGCATTGGGACTGCCTATGTGGATGGCTAGATGACTCTATTTAACTCGTGTGATGCCCTCACAGAGAGACGCTTCGCTAGCGATAATGCCGATTTCACCTGCAAAGACCGACCTTCGACGACACGAAATCAAAGGCTTGTGTATTTCCACACCCATCAATATCCAGTACAATTAAAGCAGTTGAGTACAATTGTACTATTTTTATAGTACAGAGGTAGATCATCCTATATGTTTGCGGAATATCAGTCATCTTGGCAAAACCTTATTAGTCCTGTGCAGGAAATTGCTGCCTATGAATATCTTTGGACTCAGTATCCTAGTGTACCTAAGCTAGCCAAGCTCTTTTCTGCGTTCGATCATGAGTTGCCATCCGTCATAGCACAAGAGCAAAATGCATCGCCTGGAATCATCGAGGCTGTTAAGTGCAAAATAGCTGACCTGCTCCCTTTCAGACGCTTTTCTGCTCTGTTCTACGGCGATCTGGAGTATCCGACAACGCTTAGAGATGCGAAAAATCCAATAGAAGTTCTCTACTATCAGGGCAATTTAGATCTGCTTTCCTCTGAAGCGATTTCCGTTGTTGGTAGCAGGAAGCCCACAGACGAGGGCCGTAGGCGGGCGAGGAAGATTGCTCGTTTACTGGTAGAAAATGACTTCACTGTGATGTCAGGGCTAGCGACTGGCATTGACACCGAGGCACATCAAGCAGCAATTGAGGCAGGCGGCAGAACTATCTCTGTTATTGGCACAGCGCTCAATGAGGTTTATCCAAAAGAAAATGCTGAACTTCAGAGACAAATAGCAAAAGAGTTCCTACTGGTTACTCAAGTACCTTTCTACCAGTATTCAATGCAGGACTATCGCCGTAATCGAGGGTTTTTTCCAGAGCGCAATAAAACGATGTCGGCACTGAGTCAGGCCACTATCATCGTTGAAGCCTCCGAGACGAGCGGCACTCTGATTCAGGCTAGAGCAGCTCTGCAACAGGGCAGAAAGCTTTTCATCTTGAAGTCATGCTTTGATAGAGGGTTGGAATGGCCAGAACGGTTTCTCAAGCGAGGAGCTGTCAAAATTGAGGACGGCTCTGAAATACTGGAGCAGCTTCGATAGGTATGGCCAGTCTCTTCGGTGATGCAAGATGGCGACGAACGGATGATTCTGTTTGGCTCTCCAATTGCCCTGAACACAAAGACTTGAATCTCATATACGGACGCATTTACACGGTCGGAGAGGGCTACCAATTTTCTGATACTAACCAACAAATCAGTAATCTCAAGATCAAGCCTAGCGAGACTCAAAGATTACGTTGGAAGCAAGTAGCTATAAAGAAGTTTGCAGGTGAACTCACAGCTTTTCTGAAGGCGAATATTCCCGCAGACCGTTCTATGGCACTCATTCCCATGCCACCTTCTAAAACATCTAGTCATCCTGATTACGACGACAGATTATTACAAGTAGCAAAGGCAGTAGCAACCAATCTATCAACTGTCAGATGCTGGCCTGTACTGGAATGTATTGTGAATAGGGAAAGCCTACACTCTGGTAGCGCACAGAGAACAGTGCAGGAGGTCTACAGAAGTAT
>JBAUIB010000473.1:0-9922 GCA_049680585.1 Phormidesmis sp. | reverse complement strand
GTTCATACCAGTGAAGATTATGTTGGCTGGCTGCGCGATCGCCTAGCCCAACAACAAGGCACTCATGTCGTCACGCTCAACGCTGAGATGTGCATGCAGGCTCAAACCAATCAGCCACTGCGCCATTTTATAAAAGATGCTGACCTAGTGGTACCGGATGGCTCTGGCATTGAACTCTATTTTCGCTTGGTAAAGGGGCGATCGCTCCAGCGCTATCCAGGCATTGAGCTATCGGCAGATCTATTGCAGCGCCTAGACTCTCGCTACAAGGTGGCTTTTTACGGCGGTAAGCCAGCAGTAGTTGAGGCAGCGGCTGACTATTGGCGGCAGCGATCGCCCCAGCTAAATCTCGCCATTGTCCAGCACGGCTACGCCAAAGGCATCGAACTAAACAGCTTTATTCATCAGCTCAAGGAGGCTCAGCCCGGCCTGATCTTTGTCGGTCTGGGCGTGCCGCGCCAAGAATTTTGGATTGCTGAGCATCGTCATCTGTGTCCTAACGCCGTCTGGATAGGGGTAGGCGGCAGCTATGACATTTGGTCAGGCACCAAAGAGCGGGCCCCGCGCTGGATGTGCAACGCTCACTTAGAGTGGCTATATCGGCTTTATCAGGAGCCCTGGCGATGGCGGCGGATGTTAGCGCTGCCTCATTTCGCCTGGGCTTCGTTTTGGTACAGCGTGCGAAAGGAGTAGTTGGTCATGACCAGGCGTTGGTTTTTAATTGGGTTAGCGCTGCCGCTCGTTGGGGCAGGTGGCATGGCCTTAGCCGAGAAAGTAAAGGGGAACAAAGCCATTGACCAGGCAACTGATGAGGGCATAGAAGGGATTGACAGCGCAGACTCGGGTGACCCCATTCGCTCAGCTCGCAACCGTAAAACGTTGGTGATGGCGACAGCGGCCAACTACCCACCCTACGAACAGCTCGCCAGCGACACAAACAGCCGTGACCTAGAAAGCCGTGACCCGGAAGATCGTGCCATCGTGGGATTTGATATCGATCTGGCAAAGCTAATCGCCGAGCGTTTAAACCGTGAGCTGTCTATCGTCGATTTAGAATTTGACGCAATTATGCCGGCGGTCGTTAACAACGAAGTTGATATGGCGATCGCGGCAATCGAGCCGACTCGCCCTCGTAAGCAGCAGGTCGATTTTTCTGATATTTACTACCGGGCTCGTCATGCGCTGATCTCGATAGATGGCTACTTGCGATCGCCCGATCTCAGCTACCAGACCATCGGTGTAGTCGCAGGCAGCGTACAGGCCCGCTACGTCAATCATCTGCTTGAGGAGGCGCCCAATCTAAACGTCGTCCCCTACGACAGCCTAGAAGAAATCTTTGCGGCGTTGGACATTGGCGAAGTAGAAGGTGCCATCGTCGAGGGCAATACTGCCACGACTTACCTAGGCCGCCATCCAGATTTTCAAGCGCAGATGATGCCGAACGATCAGCCCACAGGCAGTGCGATCGCCCTTCCTAAAAAGTCTCCTCTGCGCCGTGATATCAACGCTGCCCTAGCAGATATTAAAGCTACCGGCGAGATGGATCGACTGATTGCTCTGTGGTTTGGATAAATTAGCAGCTCGCACCAACCAGCAAGTTATCAACTCTTGCTGATGAGTGGGCATCTTGAGTCCGGCGTATCTTTTTGTACGCTCTGCTTGCACTACTCACCCCACTGCCACCACCGTCATGACCTCTACCCTTGTAGCACCTGCCTACGTAGAAGCTCAGCCATCACCCTCAGCGATGATTGCCATCAGTCGCCTGAGCAAAGCCTATCCCAATGGCGCAGCGGCACTGTTAGATATTAACCTGACTTTGAACAAGGGCGATTTTCTCTTTGTTACTGGGCCCTCTGGTGCAGGTAAATCTACCTTGCTCAAGCTGCTCTACGGCCAAGAGCAACCCAGTGCAGGCAGCATCCACATCAATGGTCAAGACGTTACTCAGCTTCGGGGCGATCGCCTAGCGATGCTCCGCCGTCGCATTGGCATCGTTTTTCAAGACTACAAACTAATCGCCCAACGCACCGTCGCCGAAAACGTCACCTTTGTCCTTCACGCCCAGGGTTACAGCCGCAAAGAAATCAACCGCCGCCTGCCCATCACCCTCAAAATGGTGGGTCTGCAAGACAAAGCCGACCGATTTCCGGCTCAGCTCTCTGGCGGCGAGCAGCAAAGAGCCAGCATTGCTCGCGCCATCGTTGGCACCCCGCCCTTGCTCCTAGCTGATGAACCCACCGGCAATTTAGACAGCGACAACGCCCGCCAAGTCATCAACATTTTGCGCAAGCTCAACAAAATGGGTATTACCGTCGTTGTCACCACTCACGACGAAGCGATGGTCCGACAGCTCAGCTACCCCGTCGTCCAAATTCGCGATCGCCGCCTGTACAACTTCCGATGACTTTCGTTTTCTCACATACTCGTCAGATGCCAACTGTTTTGAGATTAAATTGCACTCGCAACGGCAGCAGGCTGCTTATCAGCCCAGTCGCTGATTTTCAGTTTCGTCGCCAACAATTGACTTCATGCTCTCTAGTGCGCCAGGAATGCTGCGCGGATCGAGAAACATGACTTTGCTGCTGTCGCTCTCACCAATTTGACGGCCCATCGTCATATATTCTTGAGCCAAGATGAACTGAAGGGCTTCACGGGCATTGGGGTCGGGTTTAATCTGTTTGGCCAGTATGTCTACAGCTTCAGCGATCGCCTGCGCCTTAAGCACTTGCTCCTGGCGCTCAGCCTGAGCCCGCAGCACAATGGTTTGCTGCTCAGCTTTAGCATCTAAAATGGCAGCTTTTTGGCGGGCTTCGGCATCGAGCACTGCAGATTCGGCTCGGCCTCTAGCGGAGTTAATCGCCGAATCGCGCTCGCCTTCAGAGGTCAGGACATCCGCACGCTTTTGCCGCTCGGCGGTCATTTGCAGTTCCATCGAGTCTTGGACGGCTTTAGAAGGGGCAATATCGCGCAGCTCTACGCGAGTCACCTTCACGCCCCATGGATCGGTAGAGATATCGAGTTCGCGCAGCAGCAGTTCATTGATTTCGGCACGCGCGGTAAAGGTTTCGTCGAGTTCGAGCTTGCCCATTTCCGAGCGAATTTGGGTAAGCACCAGATTCACCATCGCCGACTGTAGACTTTCGACTTTGTAATAGGCTTTTTCTAAATCCACAATCCGCCAGTAGACCACCGCATCCACGCTGATAGAGACGTTATCACGCGTAATACACTGCTGAGGCGGCACATCGAGCACTTTTTCGCGGATGGTCTGCTTATACACGACGCGATCTACAAAAGGCAGGGTGTAGTTAAGACCCGGCTTAAGCTTTTTTCCGCTGTAGCGGCCTAGCGTCTCGACCAGCGCTTCATCGCCTTGGTTAACAATTCGAATAGAGTTAGCGGCAATGCCCCCACCGAGCGCCAGCATAATGAGCAGTGCAAAGGGATTCATGAGAGTGCTCCTAACTTGTTGAGAGACTGTTAAAAGAATGAAAAGGCTGCTATTGAAAGGTACTGAGCGGAATAACAATCAGCGTATTGCCTTTGCGCTCTACGACGAAGACCTCCTGATCTGAATCGATAGAGACTTGATCATCACTGCAGCGGGCCTGCCAAGAGTTTCCTTCATAAATGACTCTACCCACTTGACCCGGTGAAATAGTAGTGGTGGTTCTCGCTTCGGTGGCCTCTCGCAGGGCGGGCGCTGTGCGGTTGGGGATAAATCGCTTAAGTGCCCAAAATAGCAGCCCTGAGAGCACCATCCACAGCACAATTTGAACATTGACACTGGAGATAAAAAGGCTCAGCAGCGCCACAACAAACGCACTCACCCCTAACGCGGACTCGATAAAAGCCGTTGGCACTAGCAGCTCCATCGCACAGAGCGCCACGCCGATAATTACCCATATTAAGGCAGCATTCATAATATTAAAGATGGCTGGGCAAAAACCCAGAGCGAGAGACCAGAGTGAGCGCCTAAAATTAGGCACTAGATTGAGCGGTAGGCTAAAGAGCTGTTCGTCGCTAGACCGGTTAGGTAGCTTCGCAGTCTTTCATGATTTTTTCAAGCATCTCTCTATAGACTAGTTCAGCAGCCTGCTCGGTGTCCCGCTCAGTGTTCAACGACTAGAGATGAAACGTTCTGTGCGTTCTGTACAACCCCCACGCGCTGCACCTTATCCAGCGTCTGTCAAATTTATTTGCACTCAATCCCTTTTCCCTTACCATTGACCTAACTTAACGGCAACACCCACAGAAGTATCTCCGAGAAGTGCTGACACTCTATGAATGGCGAAGCAAGCAATCATCCCCTTAGGCAATACGTTTGGGCCTTAGGGCACGGCACTAATAAAATTCCCATTGGCGATCGCGTGGACAATCGCTATCAGGTGATTGCCCCCTCCATCTGGCTGGACACCCAGCCGGAGCAAGCGCCAAAAGTACCAGAGCCGGTACCCGCTTTTGCGCTGCCCTATCTCAAAGCCTATCCGTATCATCTGAATTTGCCAGGGGTGTATGGCATTTGCCATCAGGCGTCGGGTGAGGCGGTGCTGCTGCTGAGCAATGTGCCAGTGAGCCATCAAGGGCAGCTAATGCCAGCGATCGCCAAAGTCTGGCCTGAGGCATCCGCGTTTCGTCAGGCTTACTGGCTGTGGCAAATGATCGAGCTGTGGCAGCCGCTGCAGACCTTTGGGGCCGCCGCGAGTCTGCTGAAAAAAAGCAATATTCGCGTCGATAGCTGGCGAGTGCGTTTGATTGGCCTATCAACAAATCCAGCCCAGCCAGCGCTGAGTGATTTAGCAGCGCTGTGGGAAAGTCTCTATCTCCCAGGGGCTCAACCCACGATTGTCCCGCTTATAAAAGGGATCTCTCAGCAGTTGCGATCGCCCGATCCTGACATCCAGGTGATTAAAGCCCAACTCAACGAGCAGCTCCTCCAAGAAGCCGCCAGCACCACCCTCGAACTGCAAGTGGCGGGCGCGACCAGCACGGGCCCGACCAAATCTCGCAATGAGGATGCCTGCTATCCTAATCCGTCAGCCTTGAAGCGAGCCGGGACAGCCGATCTGCCGATGCTGCCTCGTTTAGGGATTGTCTGTGATGGGGTGGGCGGTCATGAAGGCGGGGAAGTCGCTAGCCAAATGGTGGTGCGATCGCTCCAGCTTCAGCTCAGAGGGCTGCTCGCAGAAGCTGTCGAACAGCAGCAGACCATCCCGCCCCATGTGGTGATCGATCAAATAGAAGCGGCCATTCGCGTTGCCAACAACCTAGTGGCGCAAAAAAACGATCAGCAAGGGCGCGCCGACCGTCAGCGCATGGGCACTACCTTAGTGATGGCGCTAGTTCTCCCCCAGCCCGTCCAAACACCGACAGGCACCGCAGAAGTCAACGAGCTTTACCTCACCCACATTGGCGATAGCCGGGCCTACTGGATTACCCCTCAGCAGTGCCAGCAGCTCACGGTAGACGATGACATTGCGGGCCGAGAAGTCAGCAGCGGCCATAACTTTCATGCGACAGCCCGCCAGCGCCCAGATGCCCATGCCCTCACTCAGGCCGTCGGCACACGCGCATACGAGCAGCTAAAGCCTCACACCCAGCGCTTTTTGTTTGACGACAGCGGCGTCCTTTTGCTGTGCTCTGATGGCCTCAGCGATAATCACCAGGTAGAAGCCTCCTGGACCCACTATATCGATCTGATTGTGAAGCAAATTGTGCCCCTAGATGCAGCCGTTGAGTCTTGGATAGAGCTTGCCAATCAGAAAAATGGCCATGATAATGTCGCCGTAGTCCTGATGAGTATTGGCCGGGTGCTGCCGTCCGAGGTCGGCGATGCTCAGCTGAGTGATCGCAATCGCGCAACAGTAATGCCGACAGTACCGCCGTCAATGGCGCCATCAATGGACAGTAGTCTTACAGATAAGCCCATGAGTTCAGCTTCTAGAGCGCTGCTGTATGGCGAAGACGACGATGAGGACAATACCCCGCTCACGGCTGATGAGATGGCCGCCGTCCAAACAGAGGAACAGAGCCGCAGCGAAGGCCGCAAAGGTCAAAAGCTGGTCACCTTTTTCTTAGCACTGGTTATCTTGAGCGTAGTGGGTGTGATTGGCTGGCTGCTGTGGCGCACCTTTGAACCCGGTTCGGATGAAAGGCTGCCGCCTACCCAGGAAGAACTAGACGCGGCTTCCAGTACAACCTCACTCTAAGCGCCGCCTACAGTCGCTTGATGAAAACCTTCCAAAAGGAAGGTCCGTCACTGTGAGATAATATACACAAAATGAATAAAGCTTATGTTAGGGGCCTTACATTAGGGGCTTTTAGCCTAATCGTAAGTAGTTTTTACACCGTCATTGTTTATCTCTTTTCTTGTTTACCCCTTCTCTTATGAAAGTCGGCGATCGCGTTCGTGTCAAAGCTCCTCTGACGCTATTCAACCATCCTAAGCACCGCAACCAGCCTTTTAGCGTAGAGGGTATGGAGGGCACTATTGCCGCCATTCTCACTGATTGGGAAGGCAGGCCGATCAGCCCAAACTATAAAATCGTGACCGCATTCGAGATAGAAGGCGCTAAGCGACCCTTCAAAGCGCATCTGCATGAAGATGAGCTAGAGGTTATTAGCTGATCGCTCGACCATCGGCGGGCATCGCTCGTTGATCATCGCTCACTGGCTGATAGGCGCTCACTGACCAGCTAACTCACTTGCTGAGTCGGGCGCACGAGAATATCGTTCATCTCAACGTGGGCAGGCTGGCTCAAGGCATAGGCCACTGCATTGGCAATATCGACGGCCTGTAGCACTGGAAATTGACCATAGGTCTCATTGGCCTTCTCAGCACTTTGATGATATTTCTCGGCAAATTCGGTCTCTACGAT
The DNA here is from genome assembly GCA_049680585.1 of Phormidesmis sp. Classification (GTDB taxonomy): domain Bacteria; phylum Cyanobacteriota; class Cyanobacteriia; order Phormidesmidales; family Phormidesmidaceae; genus Phormidesmis. The sequence goes on along the minus strand of JBAUIB010000473.1, from coordinate 3,041 downwards.
GCCAGGGCTCACTGCTGTAATGCGAATTTGGCTATTGGCCGCCCGGAGCTCGCGGCGCAGGGTTTCACTAAGCGATCGCACCGCGAACTTAGTGGCCGAATAAACCCCGGTAATGGCGGGCACCCGATGGCCTGACATAGAGCTGATATGGACAATGTGGCCAGCGTTTTGAGAGGCCATTAGGGCGATCGCTTCGCGTGTACAGATGCACAGCGCGAGCACGTTGACCTCAAACATTTCTCGCCAAGCTTCTGTACTCCCGGTCATCAAGGACTCCTTGTGGCCCAGCCCAGCATTATTAATCAGCGCATCTAAACGGCCCCAACGGTCTTTGACAGCCGCAAAGAAACTTAATATCTGAGTTTCGTCTCTGAGATCTACCGTCTGAGCGAGCACTTCAACGTCTTGCTGGCGTAGCCTCTGCGCCACCTTAGAAAGGCGATCTTGGCGGCGAGCACAAATGGCCAGATCGTATCCGTCAGCGGCAAGGCGGCGGGCGATCGCCTGACCAATCCCGCTAGAAGCGCCTGTGACGATAGCCACAGGCTTCCTTAGTACAGCTGCCATATCAGTGTTTGTAGGCATTTTGAAGAGATATCGTTTGGATAAATACAGGGGCTCAATCAGTATCCCTCAAGCTTGTAACTGAGTTGCAATTGAGTAATTTTGTGATCGAGGCGACGCTGTTTGGCAACGAATGATGTAGATTATAATGAGAGGATTGTTACAACCTTTTAAGCATTACTAATTTTCTAGAGAGGGCTCAAAATGGATTTTCGCGTCTTACTTGTTCTATCACCACTACTCATCGCAGCAGGTTGGGCTGGATTCAACATTTTTAGAGCAGCCTTAGGTCAAGTTCAAGCCTTGCTCAACAACGAAAACGTCGCCTAATTAGGCGAGTCTAGCCAAGCAAATATAGCCAAATAGACTTTGTCAGAGGGGCACACCCGTGTGAACTCCTCTGAACTAGCCTGCATAATTGGGTCACTTCACTTAAATCCAGTGAGGTGGCCTTTTTATTGTGTGCTAGTTACTACGTGCTGATATCTAGCTGCTGCAAAGCGGGCATTAGCTGATCGAAGGCAATGCCTCGATGGCTGTAGCGCTCCTTCTCTGCGTAGGTCATTTCGGCAAAGGTTTTATCCTGACCCTGCACATAAAAGATGGGATCGTAGCCAAATCCACCTGCTCCCTGGCCCGCTGTCAGAATGGAGCCCGGACAGCGGCCTTCGGTTTCGAGCACAATCGTGCCATCAGGGCGAGCAAGGGCAATGGCACAGACAAATTCAGCGCGGCGATCCGTCTCATCTCCGAGCTCTCTGAGTACCCGGTCAATGCGGTCAGCGTCACTGTGTCCATAGCGCGCCGAGTAGACGCCTGGGGCCCCGCCTAAGGCCATTACAGAAAGACCGGAGTCATCGGCGATCGCCCAGCTACGAGTTGCGATCGCCACTTCAGATGCCTTCAATCTAGCGTTTTCAATAAAGGTTTTTCCCGTTTCTTCTACCTCTATTTCCCTAGGCTTGAGTGCTAGCGTCCAGTTCAACACCTGAAGATAGTCTTTGAGTTCAGAAAGCTTGCCCGGATTTCCCGTGGCGACAACGACGGTAGTCATAAAAGAAGACAGCAACTAGCTTCTCATTGTAAGCGGATGGCAAGACAGACGTTCTCAACACTTTTGTGTTTTGCGTATCGTTCGTTTGCTTGCGCCAGGCAATGGCTATTGGAACACTGGGAAAACACTGGTATCCTTTACCTCATTAGACACCCCATCAGCACGCACGATGTAGGCTAAAGCTGTCTGCAAGGTCTGTGTGCGAGGAGGGGTCAATACATTCCGTTTACATAGGGTAATAAAACATGGCTAACCGACAAACAAGAGCAAGGGCCACTAGCTCCGTAGGCAGCTTTGCAAATGATTTCAAGGAGTTTCTTCTCCGGGGCAACGTCGTCGATCTCGCTGTTGCTGTGATCATTGGGGCGGCGTTCGGAGCGATCATTACGTCCTTAATCGAAGACATTATCACGCCATTACTATTAGCGCCAGCGCTGTCAGCGGCGGGCGTTGACGATATCGCTAACTTATCGGCTGGCGGCATCAAGTATGGAACGTTCCTGGCTGCTGTCATCAACTTCGTCGTTATTGGATTCATCCTGTTTGTCATCATCCGCATGTTTGAGCGCATGAAGCGAACTGAAGAAGTCGTCGCTGAGCCCACTCCCACAGAAAAGCTAGATGTTACCATGCAGCGGCTGAACGAAACGCTGGAGCGGAAACTTTAAGCTCTTTAGCGATCGCTAGCCTGCTCTAAAAAGTCCAAAAGACCCGATAGCTGAGTAACCTGTCTCGCTGTCTGGTCTTTTTTATGGGCGCTTTTTCTGTGTCCTGGTTAACGCTTACTAGTCTCGGCAACCCAGACTGTCTCTCGTGTCTACGCCAGTGACCGGATTGGTGCCTTCAGCGCGATCACACATCTGCTTGACCTGATAGCGATCCAGAATCGAATCGGAGAAATCTGCGCCGGTAATGATGGTATTGGCAAAAGAGCTGCTGGTAGCGATCGCCTCGACAAACACCGCATTAGTGAGATCAGAACCATCAAAGATCACGCGATCAGCAAAGGTTTTGGTGAAATCGACATTTGATAGATCGGTACGCATAAAGGTCGCTTTGGTCAAAATAGTGCCACTCATATCAGCCCCCGCAAAGTTGGCATCACGCACCTGCGCCGCAGCAAAAGACGTGCCCGAAAGGTCTTTGCCCGAAAAGTCTGTTCCTGACTGGTCGGTCAACGTGTAGTCCACCATATTGTCCTGGGCTAGCGCGGGAGCTATCGGCGCTAGCACTAAGCTCAGTGCCATAGATACCGTTAGCAGCGCCGCTGCCACGAGCATCACGCTCGACTTTAGACGCTTTTGTATAGCCTGCAAACGTGCCTGTAATCCGCGCAATAATCCCATCAGAGCCAACCTCGCAGCGTTCTTCATTCGTACTCTTCATTCGTGAACAGATACTCTGAATCATAAAGCTTAAAGGG
>JBAUIB010000472.1:0-18723 GCA_049680585.1 Phormidesmis sp. | reverse complement strand
GTCCGTGGGATGGTTGTCTTTGCTGCATAGCCTTTGTAAAGTTTTTGCTATGGTAATTGCCTGAGGCGATTTATAGCGTTACCCGGATGCATTCGGGTAACGCGAGTCACTTGGCCTGCTGTTCTGCAAGGCTTCCACCAGAACAATCGTATTCAAGCCAAGTGACAAACGCTATAGATGATTGCTGCCTTCGCTTTTTTCTGTTGAGTTACTCCCTTAATCTCTCAGCGTGTTGCTGTCTTCTAGCGGCTGAAGCATTTGCTCTGAGAGAGAAACTGGCAAGTCTGCATAGTGAGAAACAACGCCATGACTCATACCCGCAATCAGTCCGAGAGCCGCAGGCAAAATCAGAGAAGCCAAATAGTTCATAAAACCTAAAAAAGATCAACTATCTAAGGATCGCAATTCTGCTGAATCACTTTTGTAGCTAACTTTACTTTTTGCAATGAAGCTTAGGAAAATTATGTAAATCGTGCATAAAGCTGATGCAAAATAGGCGTTCAAGCACTCGCCGTCTTAATTCCCTGAGGTGACCGAGTCGATTTTGTTGACAAAGAGATCGGTAAAGAAGGTGATCACCCGACGCTTGCGCAGGCGGATATTCGCATTAAGTGACATGCCTGAGCGCAGCGCGATGCTGCTGTCATCTGAGACGGGAAACGCCTGGGCGTCTAGCACGACCTCAGCCGGAAAGCGGTAATAAGGATATATCTCATCTGGCGGCAGGGCGTCGGTGCCGATACTCGTTAGCGTGCCTTTGATATCGCTGTACTCGCTATAGGGAAAAGCATCAATGCGCACATCCACCTGCTGATTGAGCTTAACAAAGCCGATGTCTTTGCTGGGAATGAAGACGCGAGCTACTAAAGAATCTTCTGGCACAATCTCCATCATCGGTTCGGTAGAGTTGACCACATAGCCCGGCTGATTGGCTTTGAGGTTAAAGACGGTGCCGCTGACGGGGGCGCTCAGCGCTTGGTACTTGATATCTTGATTGAGCTGCACGAGCTGGCTGTCAAGCTCACTGAGCTGCCGCTCGTTTTCTAAAATAAGCTGGGTGAGCTGGCTTTCAATGTCGGCAATCCGCTGATCGTTGGCTGAAATGCGATCTTGCAAGGTTTCACGAGACTCAAACGATGTGCGCGAGACTTCTTGCTGGGCTTGAGAAATTTGAAAGTTGAGCCGTTCTATTTCTTGTCGTAGCGTATTGACTTCTGTTTGCTTGTTGTTGACTTCCTGTTCTTGCTGAAGGTAGGAGAGTTCGGCGACCGCCCCTCTGTCGTTAAGGATTTTGAGGCGCGATAAGATTTCGCTATTGGTCGCCAAATCGCTCTCAGCGTTGGCAAGCTGCACTTTGGTCTGGGCGAGCTGTTCGCGGAGCTGATCGGTCTGCAAGCCATTGATTCGCTGCTGCGAACTCAGGCGAGACTGAGCGGTTTCTAGGCGATCGCGCTGCTCGGCGTCAAGGCCCGCTGAGCTTCCCCCTATCTGCGCGCGGTAGAGGCGATTGGAGGCTTCTAGTTCAGCGCGATCGCGTCCTCGCTGAACCAAATCAGCCGAGACCCCTTCTGGGGCAACAGCATCCACCTCACCCGATAGCTGGGCGCGATAGTACTCATTTTCAGCCCGCAATCGCTTGGCAATATCTTGACTGGACTTCAGCTGTGCTTCGGTTGAGGTTTCATCCAGCGTGACCACCACTTGACCCGCCTCCACCAACTCGCCTTCTTCGACCAAAATTTCATCGACAACGCCGCCCAGCGGAGCCTGCACGACTTGGACAACGCCTTCTGGCTCTAGCTTGCCCTGCACCCCAATCGACTCATCTACTTTGGCCAGGCAGGCCCATAGCACGGTGGCCGAGGTCACGCCCATAATTGCCCAAACAATCAGCTTCGTCCAGACAGGCGACTGTCTGAGGATAACGGGCTTGTCAAACGATGGCGGCACAGATGGCGCGAACTGTGTGTCATTGCCATTGGGGGGGAGGCCGCCGCCGTTACCGATGCCGTTGCTAGCGCTACCGTTCTGACCAACGGTGCTATTGATACTGAGCGGGCCGCTGCCATTGGCATTTGCTGTCTGGGATCTATCAGAAGTGCTGGTCATGGTCGTTATTCTCCCGTTTGCTCAGAGAGACAGTAGTAGCGGCCTTTGAGGGCCATTAGTTCTTGGTGCGTGCCCAGTTCGACGACGGAGCCTTTGTCCATTACTAAAATGCGATCTGACTGACGAATCGTGCTGAGGCGATGGGTGATAAAGAAAACCGTTCGCCCCTGGGCCCACTGTTTGAGGTTGTAGCAAACTTGGGCTTCTGTGTCGTAGTCGAGGGCGCTGGTGGCCTCGTCTAAAATCAGCAGTCGAGGGTTTTGTAAGATTGTGCGGGCGATCGCAATTCGCTGCCGCTGCCCGCCCGAGAGCGAGGAGCCGCGCTCACCGACCCGTGAGTTGTAGCCACTGGGCAGATCCATAATAAAGTCATGGGCATTGGCGATTTTCGCGGCGGTGACAATGCTGTCGGTATCCGCTTGAGGATTCGTCAGCGCAATATTGTCTTGAATGGTGCCCTCAAATAGCAAGCTGTCTTGCGGAACAATCCCGACCTGTTGGCGCAAAGAGTAAAGCTCCACTTTGCTGATGTCGTAATTGTCTATCAAGATTCGCCCCGATTCAGCGTTGTACAGACGCGGCAATAGCTTCATCAGCGTACTTTTACCCGATCCACTTTGACCGACAATGCCGATAAACTCGCCCGCGCCAAACTCTAAGTTGATATTGACGAGCTGCAGAGGGCCAGAGGGCGCAAACCGGAAAGACAGGTTCTCAAACTGCACATTTCCAGTAATTTCGGGCATGGGAATCTGGGCGCGGTCTTCTTCGGCCTGCTCTTGAGGGTGATCGATAATGTCGCTCAGACGCTCTAGAGACAAGGCCGTTTCCTGGAAGTTTTGCCAGAGCTGAGTGAGGCGCAGCAGCGGCTGAGTGACGTAGCCCGAGATAATTCTAAAGGCGATGAGTCCGCCCAAGGTCAAATTGCCCTCTAGCACCAAGTACGCGCCGACCCACAGCACCAGCAGCCCCGATAGCTTGTTTAAAAAGCCGCTGGCCGAACCGGCAGTGGTCGAAGTTAGCACCGTTTTAAAGCCATCGCTGACGTAGCGGGCGTATTTTTCCTGCCACTTCCAGCGGGTTTTCAGCTCCATATTTTGAGCTTTGACCGTTTGAATGCCGGAGAGCGCTTCGACTAAAAATGACTGGGTTTCAGCGTTGCGCTCAGCTTTGGCCCGCAGCTGACGGCGCACAATCGGCGAGACTACAAACGTGAGAATCATAAAGGCCGGAATCGTCGCCAGCGCCACAAAGGTCAGCTTGGGGCTGTAGATAAACATCACTAGGATGTAGACCACCGAAAACAGCGCGTCGAGCACCACAGTTAAGGCGGTACCGGTGAGAAACTGCCGAATGTTTTCCAGCTCATTGACGCGACTAGAGAGTTCACCCACCGGGCGGCGATCAAAGTAGCGCAAGGGCAGGCGCAGCAGATGGTCAATAATTTCTGCGCCCAGGGCCATGTCAATCCGGTTAGTGGTATCGACAAAGAGATAGGTCCGCAAGCTGGTCAAAATCGCCTCAAAGATGGCGACTATCACCAAGAAAATACCCAGCACCTGCAGCGTCTCAGCGCTGTTTTGCTGAATGACTTTATCAATAATGACCTGCACCATCAGCGGATTGGCCAGACCAAAAATCTGCACAAATAGTGAGGCCACCAGCACGGTCGTCAGCACACCGCGATAGCGCTTGAGCGAGGGCGTAAACCAGCTCAGGCCAAACTTTTGCTGCGGGGTTTGCTCAGTCGCTTCGACCAGCAGCAGCTCGCCTTCTGGCCCCCAGATTTCTTCAAACGTCTGGGGAGAGTGGCGCACAATTTTGTTTTCAGCCGGAACACCGAGAACATACGCTTGCTCGGAGGTCTCGTAGATGATCGCAAAGTCTTCGCGCCATTTGATCAAAGCCAGCTTTGGCAGACGAGCGATCGCACTGGCCGGCACTTTTGCGAGCTGAGGCTTCAGGCCAACTAAATCTGCAACCGCGCCGCAGGCGGTCAGCGAGAGGTGGCCCAGCCGCTCACTTTGATTAGAGAGCACCCGCTGCACCACATCGCGCTTAAACGGCATATTCAAATGCTGAGCAATCATCGCAAAGCAAGCCAGCGCCGAGCCCACCTCACCGCGTCCGCGCATCACTGGATACTTGACAGCTTTTGCTCTAGCTGATCCTGCTTCAACCAAGTTGCTGCTAAAGCTCAGCTCGGGCGCGTAGGGAATGCCGCCCGCTGGCTGAGGCAGTCCGTTAGGGCCAACGGACCCGCCAATGACATTGGGTCCGGCGGGTGTGGTGGCGCCACTACCGTTTGGCAGCGGCGATGTGACGCGTGGCGAATCGCTAACGACAACTTCTGAGGGCCTTACATCGGCCTCAGAAGTATCTACGATATCTGAGGCCGATGAGGGCGTCTGAGTGGCGAGCTGGCGCATATCTACGCCGACTAACCGGGTTACCCGCTTGCTACTGATGCGACCGTTCAGCATTTCTGGCAGGAGCCAGCTTCCAGCTGGATGGCTCGTCAGATTATCGGAGCTGACAAACCATAGCTGGTTAGGCTCAGCGCTCGTCAGGGTGAGTTTGCCAGACGGGAGGGTTTCGGCGATCGCTCCGGCTTGTAGCTGCCGCACCGTACTGACTAAATCGCTCACATTGCGTGCTTGCGCTTTGAAGTACTGGCTGACGAGCGCAAAGACTTCTGCCAGATAGCAGTGATGAGTGATGGATTGGGCAAACCGACCATGCTGAGCCATCAGCTGCCGGACCGTGCTGATTGGAATGGTGATGGCGACGACTTCTGACGAGGCGATCGCACTTTCGCAAGGCACCCCTCGCACTAAGCCTGCTAGCCCTAGCACAGAGGTCGGCTGCAAAAGCTCCAGCGTCATTGGGTTTTTTTGATAGGGATCGTAGCCCAGCAGTCGGCCCTTACCTTCTAAAATCACCACTAGCTGGTAGGGCATCGAATCCTGCCGTAAAATCGGCTGACCAATTCGATAGCGAATCATCTGAGCGCCACTTGCTAGCGACTCTAGTGCGGCGATCGGGAGCTGGTTAAACGGCTGAATACTCCCTAAGCTTTGTTCTATTGAGACTTTGGTATAGGCCATAGAGAACCGGCGACTGACGCTCTAACAGTTAATTTAAGGACGGTGATGAAGGCCCGTTAAGCCTACTGGGCTGTATATTTCGAAAAATATCTTACTGACTGTGAGCTGCGTGGGGAATTCAGATTCGTGCAGATATTCGTGCAGATACCTGTGCAGATAACATTGGCACAAAACGCCCACTCAAGGGTTAAGTGTGGGCAATGGCGGCAGGGACGCTGACTGGCGTTGCCTGCACCTGCTGATTGAGCCAAACCTGAAACTTTTCGGCAATCAGCCGCTGGCGCATCGCATCATCAAACTGAGCAGGGATGCGTTCCTCTAGGCGGGCAATTACCAGCCATTCTCCGATTTGAGTCGGGGCCCAGAGCTGACCTAGATTACTAACCGTCAGCATTCTGGCCAGAATGGGGTGAGGCACGCTCAGCTCCACCGGACCCACAAGTCCGCCCGTTTTAGATTCTTGACCTTCGGAATACTGGGCCGCTAGCTCTGTAAAAGAGGCCCCATCGTCGTTGATTCTAAAGTAAATTTCTTGCGCTAAACTGGCATCTTTCGTCCGGATCAAAGCGTAGCGCACCCGATCTAGCTGGGCCTTGCGCTGCAAAAAGTAAGACTCTATTTGCTTGCCCCAAGTCTTTTCTTGGAACTGTAATAGCTTTTGCTCTCGGATAGCCGCCTGCATCATTTGCTCTGGCGTTTGCTTTTGCTGCTCACACCAAGCTTGCTGCTGCTCCTGGGAAAATATCCCTCGCTTAGTACAAAATGCTTGCAGCGCGGCTTGCGAGTCGCAGCTAATATCTGCGATCGCCGTATCGAGAATAATTTCTTGGACAAGCTTTGGCATCAGCTGGTGCTGGTTGAGCTTGTTAACGAGCGTGGGTGCATCTAGCACCGCCTGACCAATCTGAAGAACCCCTGTCATACCCCTGACGCTTTTATATCAAGTCTCGCTTATTAATCCCTGATGGAGACTCTGACTTATCAAAATATATAGTTACATATATAGATAGATATACGGTTGCACAAGCATTTATCCGCATAAAAGCTTTATCTTGAGCAAAAGCAGCCTCAAGAATTAGAAACAGAGCTTAACAAAGCTCGAGGGTAAGACCTTATGCCAGGTGCTTCTCCAAAATTTGGTTAATGTCAACTGGCTGTACGCTGCGATACTTGACATTGTCAGGTAGCAGTCGAATGTTGGGACCCCGCTTGCACCCCCCTAGACAGCCCACGGCCTCCATCTCAAACGAGTAGGTCTGCGCGGCTGCCTGCTTGGAGATGCCTTCAAAAGCTTGCCAGAGGTTGTCACCACCTAGTCGGCAACAGTTCTTTTTCTGACAGAGCTGCACGGTGACGGGATGTTTGGCTTTTTTCCGAGCTTTTTTCTGGGCCTTCTTCTGAGCTTTTTTCTGAGCTTTTTTGCTCTTGTTAAGGGCAACGGGAGGTGTCGCTGAAGAGGACGCTGGGCTCTCAGCGACTGGATGGCCTAGGGCATCGTCTAGGTTGGAGCGATCGCGTTTGGATAGATCAAGGCTAGGCGAGAGTGGAATGAGCTGAATGGCTTCTCGCTTGCTATCCTTTTTTTTGTGCTTATTGGGCTTGCCCTTGGAAACGCTTGCCCAAACGCGGACCGAGTCGCCTAAGGTGAGTTCTTGCTGCGCGATCGCCCTCAGCGACTTGGGTAAATGGACCGTTTGCGGGCCGTCTGCGGTTTCTATTTGAAGCGCTTTCAGCGTCCCTTTCCCTGATCGAATATCCTTGAGATAGCGTCCTTGTAGAATTTCCATAGAGACAATATAGCGGTTTGACCTATTTTAGACTGACCCTCTATCGATAGATTCTGAACAATTGAGATCTCACGAGACGTAGCGCAAAATCGCTTGCTCAAAGCTTATGAAAGTAATCCTGCTAGCGCTAATTAAGGGATATCGTTATCTGATTTCGCCGCTGTTCCCGCCAGTTTGCCGGTTTGAGCCGACCTGCTCTTGCTATGCAATCGAGGCGATTGAGCGATTTGGCCCGGTGAAAGGAAGCTGGCTAGCCATCCGGCGAGTGACCCGCTGCCATCCGCTCCATCCTGGCGGCTACGATCCGGTGCCCGAACGCAAGTCTGGCGGCTAAAACAGCGATTGCCTTTGGTTAGGGATTCTTAACGTTACCTACTTTTCAGCAGGGTCCACCTGCTAGAGTAAGCCCACCCATCCGCTGGCTGCTTGCCCGGTAGAGCCCACCTGTATGAAGAAATTCTACGTCCTAGATACCAATGTATTGCTGCATGATCCCAATGCGCTGCTGAGGTTTGAGGACAACGATGTCGTCCTGCCGATCACGGTAATCGAGGAGCTAGATCGGTTTAAAAAAAGGCCCGAGGAGATGGGCCGCAACGCTCGCCAAACGTCTCGTATGCTCGACGGACTGCGGCAAAAGGGCAGCTTAATCGAAGGAATTGGGCTTGAGAGCGGCGGTCGGATCCGGGTGGCTTTGTGTCACCGCGAAACGCTTAACAATTTACCTGCTGAACTCTACGGTGGCGGTGGTGGCGACGGCGGTGATAATGCCATTTTGGCAGTTGCGCTAGAGGTGAAGCAGCAGGGCGATTGTCCCGTTGTAATGGTGAGCAAAGATACCAACATGCGGATCAAGGCCGATACGCTGGGCCTGACTGCCGAAGATTACGAGACGGACAAAATAGATGTCGATGATCTCTATACCGGGATCGGTGAAGTGCTAGTTAGCGCGGAGCAAATGAGCGCACTGTTCCAGTCAGGCGGCACCTCTCTGACGGAAATGTCTGCGCTTGATGGACCCAAAATTGACGATGGCTTCTTTCCTAATCAGGCGCTAACGCTAGTCGATATCGCTAACCCTAACCACACCGCGCTCGCCACCCTCGGAGCCGATGGCCAGCTGGTATCGCTGCCCAAGCTGCCTTATCACGGTGTTTCTCGCATCCAGGCGCGCAACCGAGAGCAGCGCTTTGCCTTGGCGCTATTGCTGAATGATGAGGTGCCCTTGGTAACGCTGGTGGGCAAGGCGGGTACGGGTAAAACGCTGCTGGCGATCGCCGCTGGCCTGCAAAAAGTCAGCGAGGAAAAACGCTACACTCGCTTGTTGATCTCCCGGCCCGTGGTGCCAATGGGCAAAGACATTGGCTATCTGCCCGGCGATATGACCGAAAAGCTCACCCCTTGGATGCAGCCACTGTACGACAACTTTGATCTAATCTTTAACACGCAAGATAACAATGGCCGGCCTGACCACTGGCGTCGCGGCCACGAAGAGCTGATGGATCTGGGATTACTGCAAATTGAGGCGCTGACCTACATTCGCGGACGCACCATTCCTAAACAGTTTTTTGTGATCGACGAAGCGCAAAATCTAACGCCCCATGAGGTCAAAACCATTCTTACTCGGGCTGGCGAGAACACCAAAATCGTCCTGACTGGCGACACCGCTCAAATCGACAATCCCTATGTCGATGCCGCTAGCAACGGTCTTACCTATGTGATTGAACGCTTTCGCAACGAGCCGCTCGCTGGCCATATCACCCTCTACCAAGGTGAGCGCTCTGATCTGGCTGCTCGCGCTGCATCCCTGCTGTAAATGGGATGCTCTAGCCGTTCGGTATGATGATTTTATTCTCCCCTTGTTCTCATCTCTCTTGTTTTCACCCCCTTTACTCTCACCCCCTTCTCACCCTTAGCTGAGGCGACGCCATGAAAAGCGCAATTGTTGACCCCACTCTACAGCGGTACAAATCAGCGATCGCCCAGCTCCTCAGTCAGCTCAAGGACTTCGCTCTGGCCATCGACAGCCCCGCCCTGGTCAAAACCGTCAAAAGCCTGCAAGAGAACATCAATCAGCCCTTCCTTTTTGTTGTCATTGGGGAAGTCAAAGCGGGCAAGAGCAGCTTTATCAATGCCTTGTTAGGCAGCGGCGAGATCTGTGAAGTAGGCGCTGATCCGCGCACCAACAAAGTCGCCAAAATTGTTTACACAGAGGGCGATAGCTACAGCCGCGAAATCAAAGCGGGTGAGCTTAGCGAAATTGGTCGGCCCGTACCCATTTTGAAACAGATCGCGATTGTCGATACACCGGGTACCAACAGCCCCTTTCAGCAGCACGAAGACATCACCAAAGAATTCATTCCCAACAGTGATTTAGTTGTTTTTGTCTTCTTTTCTAAAAATCCCTACACCAATACCGCTTGGTCTCTGGTGGACTTTGCCCATCGCGAGTGGAAAAAGCCCGTTATCTTTGTATTGCAGCAGGCTGATCTGGCCGATGAACGAGAGCTACAGGCATCTCGCCAGTATATTGAACAAGAGGCTAAAGAACGGCAGATCTTATCGCCTAGAATCTTTGCAACCTCTGCGAAGCGAGCAATTGAAGGTAAAGAGGGAGGCTTTGACCAAGTACAGGCGTTCGTGCGCGAGACCATTACCGGCGGCAGGGGCTATCGGCTCAAACTGGCCTCCAATATTGGCTCAGCCGAGCAGATAGTGAGCCGACTAGGCGGCGATATGCAGCTTCTACAGCAGCAGCTCAAAACTGACGAGGCGGTGGTGGCCAGAATTCGTGAGCGGCTAGGGAAAGGGCAAGAGCGATCGCGCTACGAAGTCAACTCTCTCGTAGATCGGCTGATGGCCCAGTACGCAAGGATTGTTTACCAAATCAAACAGGAATTTAGACAGGGACTGTCTATCTACACGCTAGCCAAACGCTCCTTTTTGTCGATCTTCAACCACAAGCAGCGCATAGAATCCTGGATTAGCGATCTCAAAGCGCGGGCCCAAAGCGAGCTAGAAGCCACCCTAGATGAAACCTCCAAAGAAGGGGCCAAGCTCTTTCTCGATGGCATTCAGCTCTTGATTCGCCAGCTCCTAAACGAACTCAACGACCTCCAAAATGACAGCCTCAGACATACCGAAATTTCGCTGCCGATTGTGGAGTACCGCTATGAGGTGATTGAAGGCGTTAAGGGCAAAATTGCGAACCTGCTCGATGATGATACGTTTATCGATTGCCTGGCTGATACTGCCGATAGCGTCGGGCCGAAAGTGGCTGGCGGTGGGTTGCTGGCGGTTTTAGGTGGCATCATTACCACCATTACTGAGGTGGTTTTTATTGACGTGATTGGCACTGTCTTTTTAGGCGCAGGGGTGATTCTCGCGGGCGGTGTGCTGATGACGAAGCGGCGCAGCCTGATCAAAAAGCTAGATCGCGAGCTAGATCGCAACATGGCACGATTTGAAGCAACTGTCTCAGAGCAGCTCAATGCCAAACTCAGCGTCATCTATGAAGAAATTGACCGTAGCTTCGGCGACCTCTACGCCTACGTTGAGAAAGAGCGGACCAGCATCAGCCCGCTGGTCGAGCAATTTGCTCAGATTCAGCGCTCTACTGAAACCCTAACGCGCGAAATCCAGCAGCTTTAGTCCGTGCATTTTTGTCCGTGCATCTTGAGTTTCAATGGGTTATGTGATTCGCCTGGCAAAAGAGAGTGAGATTCCGGCGCTGCCGGAGATTGAGCGCTCTGCCGCTCAACGATTTTTACCGTACTTAGCAACGCTCAATATCCCGGTTGACCTGCTAGAAGGGCTGACCACGCCTCGATTTTTGCAGGCGGCGCAGGCGGACAGGCGGCTGTGGGTCGCTGTAGAGAGAGAGCAGCCTGTCGGGTTTATCGTCGCTAAGTTTTTGACAAAGATCTGCTTTGTTGTCGAGTTAGATGTGCATTTGGACTATGGTCGTCGGGGGATTGGCTCGGCGCTGGTAGAAGCGTGCTGTCACGGGGCGCAGCAGCGAGGATATGATCAAATTATGCTGACAACCTTTCGCGCTGTGCCGTGGAATATTCCCTTTTATCAGCGTTTAGGTTTCGAGGTGATGCCTGCTGCAGACTGGCCTTTAGAGATCAGCGCTATCGTGCAGCATGAAGCCCGCTATGGCTTTGCCCAATCAAAAAGGGCCGTCATGCGCCGATCTATACGGCCCTGAAGAGATTACAAAAACGTTATGTCACATAGAGACGGTAGGCCCAGTAGCGATCAGCCTAAAGCGCCTCAACGAGAAGCAATAGACAGTGATACGGTAAAATCTCAGGCGATCGCCATCGGCTTTCATTTAGTTGGCATTGCCGTCATTTCGCCCGAGCCTTCCGCCGCCGAGCAGGCCACTCGATCAGCCCTTCAAAGCTGGCTAGCTCAAGGTTTTCAAGCAGATATGGGCTGGATGGAAAGCGCCAAACGCCAGGATATTCGGCAGGTCTTGCCAGGGGCACAGTCCGTGATCTGTGTCGCGCTTAACTACTACAGCGAGGCTCAAAGGCCAGCAGGCGATCAGTATGCCAAGATTTCTCGCTATGGCTGGGGCCGAGACTACCACCGCGTGTTGACCCAAAAGCTCAAGCAGCTCATGGTGTGGCTACAAGCTCAAGATCCGGCGATAGAGGCTCGTCTGTATGCTGATACGGGCCCGGTTCAAGACAAGTTTTGGGCGCAGCAGGCGGGCTTGGGCTGGAATGCAAAAAATGGCAATGTAATCAGTCGGCGCTACGGCTCGTGGATCTTTTTAGGTGAAATTATTACCAATTTGCCGCTGCGGCCTGATGCCCCTCATACCGCTCACTGTGGCACCTGCACGCGCTGCATTGCCGCCTGCCCAACCGAGGCCATTCACGCACCGGGCGTTGTCGATGCGAACCGCTGCATTGCCTACCATACGATTGAAAACAGAGCTGACGTGCTGCCGGAGGCGATCGCCCAAAATCTTCAAAACTGGGTCGCGGGCTGTGACATTTGCCAAGACGTATGCCCCTGGAATCAGCGCTTTGCTCAGCCGACCGATATAGATGCGTTCGAGCCCTATCCCAAAAATATTGCGCCAACGCTAAGCGAACTCGCTGAGATTACCGAAGAGGACTGGAATCAACGGTTTCCAGCTTCTGCGCTGAGGCGGATAAAGCCACCCATGCTGAGACGCAATGCGCGAGCAGCGCGAGCAACAGCACAAGAAAAGCGCGGCTCTGTTTAGGCATGATCACGAAAATGATATGGTCACTCATGGGCCTGAGTAAAAACGCTAGATAGACATATGAGAACGGTTAGCGATGACAGTTGAAGAATCAAGCACTCGTAGCGATTCAGATAGTGATTTGGACAGCACTTTAGACAAGGCTAGCTTGCCGCCGTCGCCGCGACTACCTGCCAAAAGCAGCTGGCGTAAAGGAGTCGCAGATAATGTTCGATTAGTCGCGATCGCTCTTCTCATCGCTATCGTCGTTCGTCTCTTAATTGCCGAACCACGCTTTATTCCCTCTCCGTCGATGGTTCCGACCTTAGCGGTGGGCGATCGCCTCCTCGTCGAAAAAGTCTCCTACCGCCTACACGATCCTCAGCCCGGTGACATCATCGTCTTTGAGCCGCCGCCTCAGCTACAGGAGTACGGCTACCAGGCCAGTCAAGCCTTCATTAAGCGGGTGATTGGCCTGCCTGGGCAAACTGTCCAAGTTCACAATGGTCAGGTCCTCATTGATGCTCAGCCGCTCACAGAAGCCTACATCGCTGAGGCGCCTGAATACGAAATGCCGCCTGTTCAGGTGCCCGCTGGAGGCTTGTTTGTGATGGGCGACAACCGTAACGACAGCAATGACTCTCACGTCTGGGGCTTTTTACCCGGCCAAAATGCAATTGGTCGGGCCGTTTTTCGCTTTTGGCCCTTAGACAAAATTGGCCGCATCGACAAACTGTAGGCGCTAGAATCGCAAGTAATGCAGCAGTTCAGCCGTTATCTGTGCTGTCAGCCGCAGCCGATCTTGCAGATCGGCCAAGTCCTGATAAGGCCCAAATTGGCGATAGTGAATGATCGCCCGAGCTAAGAAAATGTCAATCGCTGGTACTGCCACGAGCTGTTCTGCGCTGGCCGTGTTTATTGCGATCGCCACAGGCTCTAGCCGACCTTCAGCGCTTCCTTCTGCAATATCTCCAGAGCCGTAGTAACAAAACTGCAAAACGACCTGCCACGGCGAAATCTGCTGTAGTGGCATACCCAGTGCTGCCGCCACATCTTCTATACAGTTAAACGCCAGGCCGCGTTGGGTCAGTTGACTCAAGCAACGGGCCTGATGGATGGAGATTCCTGGTAGTCTCAGCCACTCGTCAATCGTCGCCATGTTTGCGTCAATAACAATTCCCCAGCTCGCGGCTAGCTGAAGTTCTTCAACAGAGCGAAAGCGATAATACGGTTCTTGCTGCAAACGACGATGCAGTGGATGAATGCGAACTTGCGCTAACAACTTTTTGAGCATGGCCTAAGCAATTTTCTCAAGCAGCTTACGACGTTTCTGTTCAAATTCATATTCGGTAATGAGTCCATCTTTGCGGAGCTGTTCGAGATCGCGCAGAGCGCTTGCCACCTGACTAGCGACCTGCGCAGCGTCGGCTGATCTGGGCGCGGTGGCGCTTGCTAGTGGACTCATAGCGGCGTCTACAGCCTCTGACATTTTCGCCTTTGCAAAGCGATCTGCAAAGCTTTCATCGCTCTGACTCAGGTACCAAATGCCCTCTAGACAGCAGGCCACCTGGGGCAGCAGCGTCGGTGCCAGTACCAAATAAACAATGCCCCAGAGGTACTGCCCTAGGTAAAACTTGTGGAGCCACACCAACGGTAGGGGAGTGGGCAAAGCACCTGTGAAGGCTAGGGCGATCGCCACTCGCCGTCGGTTAAGTTGCCTGTCTACCTGTCCATCCGTTCGCTCATCCAAACCGCCAGCCCACCTAAACTATTCCTACGACCAGCCCTGCCACCAGTGAGTAAGTGCAACGCAGACGGGCACTTTATAGCATAGCAAGCGGCGATGTAGAGCCGCTTTTTAGCTGCTAAGCGACGCCCCTGCACTGATAGCACTATCCCAGCGCGCGCGATCATCAAGAGAACCGCCATCGATCACCATGCAAGATGCCACCCAGCTAAGTCACTACGCCCAAAGTCACATCGTTCGCGCAAAAAGCTATATCGCTCAGAAAAACCATAAAATGGCTGCCCGAGAACTCCGTGAAGCGCTGAAAATTACCCCTCAGGACTCAGAGCTTCACTCCATCATCGGTCAGGTCTACTACAAGCAGCAGCTATCAGGCATGGCCAAAAGCCACTTCCGTCAGGCCCTAAAGCTGAATCCGACACACAAAGTAGCCCAGAAATACGGCCAGCTTCTAGGACTATCCGACCCATCACCCGCGCCACCACTCAGCTCAGTAAAATTTGCAGCGCCGCCAGACAACACCTCAAAAAAAGCGTGGCTAGGCAAGCTGCTAAAATACTAAACCAGATAGGTGGTTGGGTAGGGATATCCACCTTGGCGGTTAGCCATCAACCTTTTACGCTGAAGCTGTAGATTAAAAGCACAAAAGTTAAGTTAAGTCTGGAATGACTTAGTCGAAGCGCGTGCCCGGAGTGGTGATAGTCATGGGAATGTTTGATTCAGACCTAGTGCAGCAAGAAGCCATGCAGCTATTTCAGGACTATCAGTCTCTGATGCAGCTCGGCGGCAACTACGGCAAGTTTGATCAAAAAGGTAAGAAAATCTTCATCGAGCAAATGGAGTCGGTGATGGACCGCTATCGCATTTTTATGAAGCGCTTTGAGCTCTCTGAAGATTTTATGGCCAAAATGACGATGGAACAGCTTAAAACGCAGCTCAGCCAGTTTGGCACTAACCCTCAGCAGATGTTTGAGCAAATGCACCAAACCCTAGAGCGCATGAAAGCCGAGGTGGGCGAGTGACTGACTTCGACTACGCTCAGTCACCAGGACTTCAGCAGCTAGTCGAGAAGAACAATTCAGCACAGCCAAAAAACGGTAGCTGAGCGAAGCCGAAGCTACGGACGGATAAATTCGCTGGGCGAGCGGAAGTTTTCTACCGGTTCATCCCGCAGTGCCTGGATCATAAAATTACGCCACACGGGCGCGGCATAGCCTCCACCCGTTGCCCCTCTGCCTAGCGGCCGGTAGTCATCGTTACCCACCCACACAGCCGTTGCCAGCTGAGGCACATAGCCGACAAACCACACATCTCGCTGCGAGTCAGTTGTCCCCGTTTTACCCGCTGCCGGACGACCGATCTGGGCATTTGTCGCGGTTCCTTGCTGAATGACACCGCGCAGCACATCCGTTAAGGACGCGCTCGCCCAAGGATCTAGGACAAGCTGAGGTTTCGGGGTGTTGTCTAAAATAACATTGCCATTGCTATCACTCACCTGCACAATCAGCGTCGTATCAGACTGCCAGCCGTAGTTTGCAAAGGTGGCGTAAGCGCCCGCTAGCTCCATCGGCGTGAGGTCTACTGCCCCTAGCGGCAGGGAAATAACCGGATCCATCGGGCTCTCGATGCCTAACGTACGCGCAATCTCAACGATACGGTTAATGCCGACCGCCTGACCTAGCTTCACAGCAGGAACATTGCGAGACGTTTCAAGGGCTTTACGCAACGTCATGCTGCCGCTGAATGAGCCGTCGTAGTTTCTGGGCGTATAGTAATTGTAGCCATCTGGATAGGTGACTTCGGTGTCGTTAATAATGCTGCTGGGCTGATATTTACCAGAAGCAAAGGCCGCGTAGTAAACAAATGGCTTGAAGGCAGAACCTGGCTGACGCCTCGACTGGACGGCTCGGTTGAACTGGCTGGCCTCGTGATCAACGCCGCCTACTAGCGCTTTGACGAAGTGAGTGCGGGGATCAATGGCAACCAACGCCATTTCATCAGCATACGCGCCGCTCCCAAAAAATCGGTAGTAGCTGTCGGCAACGGTTTCTTCAGCGACTTTCTGAAGGTTGAGGTCAATCGTAGTCTGAATGCGCATGCCCCCTTTGGCCATTGCCTCTGCGCCAAACTGCTCAGTCAGCTCCTGCATGACCGCTTCTGTCACATAGGGCGCTTGGCTAGAGCGAAAGGAGGTGATCTGGCCTAATTTAATAGGTGCGGCCTTAGCAGTCTCGACTTCTTGGGCACTAATCCAGTTCAGCTGACGCATGCGGTTAAGCACGATCGCCTGGCGCTGCTTAGCGGTTTGGTAGTCTATGAAGGGACTGAAACTCTCTGGGGCCTGAACCAGACCTGCCATCATGGCTGATTCTGCTAGGGTGAGATCTTTCGCTGACTTGCTGAAGTAACTTTGGGCGGCGGTTTCGACGCCGTAGGTGTTGTGCCCCCAGTACACCTGGTTGAGATAGAGCTCGAAGATCTCGTTTTTCTCGAAAATTTGCTCAATGCGCATGGCCAGAACCACTTCCACGAGCTTTCGGCTAAGCGTCCGCTCAGGCGAGAGAAAGAGATTTTTCACCAGCTGCATAGTGACGGTGGAGCCACCTTGTACAGTCGTGCCTGCGCCTAAGTTCGCTAAAAACGCCCGGCCAATACCGCTGGGGTTAATGCCGTTGTGGGTGTAGAAATAGCTGTCTTCGATAGCGAGGACGGCGCGCTTGATGTCGGGGCTGATTTCGTCGAGATCAACGACTTCGCGGTTGGCTTCATCATGCACGCTGTCGAGCAAAGTGCCTTTGACGTCGTAAACGTAGCTCGTCTCTGAAGGAATGTAGTTGCGCAGTATCCGCACATCCGGCAAGTTGCGGAAGCTAATGGCCAGTCCAACCAAGCCGCCTGCGAGCACGGAGCTACCCAACATAGTGACACTCAGCAGCGTCGTTGCGCTAATTTGAGCGACTTCTTGGATGTAGCGCAGTGCATTGGGCGATCGCTTCACCTCAAAAGAACGAGGTCGCAGTTTGCGATAAGTATTAGTGGAAGACACAGGCAGACGATGTTCCTAACGTAAGAGAGCATATTTAAAGCGGACACACCTTTTAATAACTGAGAAAGCGCTATGAAACACGCCTTAGCTTTTTGATATGCGCCCTATGCGACTGAGGGTAATTTGGATGTGATTGGGGCGTGATGTGATGGCTTCGTTCATCCCGTCAATATAAATGATCTCTGGAGAATGTCTAGCCTTTTCTCAATATTTTCTGAAACTGGCTATTTCGAGCAGCCAAAAGCCGCAGCTTTACTGAGACCGGCCCCATCATTTTTAACGGGCGCTGGCTGTGGTTTACAACGAAGAGACGCTGTCGTAGATTCACCCATAAAGCTACACTGGCAGAGCCTGTCGTTATTTGCTATTCCCTTTTGCTTGCTCATGGCTGCTAGTACTGCTTCAGATATTTCGTCACCTTTATCAAACGGGATACCCGTCGAAATCCCAGCGGAATTTGACAGTATTTATCGGGGCGTTAGCGAAGTTTTTCCGCATCAAGCAGCCGCTGGCGATGGCAATGACAATCTACTGGTGCGACTGCACGAAAGCAAGCAGCCTTTGCGGATAAAGCTGGGCATTGACCCCACCGGATCAGAAATTCACCTGGGTCACAGCACGCTAGTGCGAAAGCTGCGAGCATTTCAGGATGCGGGCCATACGGCGGTGCTGTTGATTGGCGACTTTACCGCCCGCATTGGCGATCCGACTGATCGCGCGGAAGTCCGCAAGCAGCTCAGCGAAACGGAGGTCAAAGCCAATGCTGAAACCTATATCGATCAGGTGCGCTCCATTCTAGATTTTGATACGCCAGGACGCTTGGAGATTCGCTACAACTCCGAGTGGCTGACAGGGATGGACTTGAGCAAAATGCTGGAGCTGCTGAGCACCATGACCCTCGGGCAGATGTTGGCAAAAGAGGGGTTTGCCAATCGCTACGAGAAGGGCACGCCGGTTTATCTGCATGAGTTTTTGTACCCGCTGCTGCAAGGCTATGACTCAGTCGCACTGAAATCGGATGTAGAACTTGGCGGCAGTGATCAAAAGTTCAACGTGGCCGTTGGGCGAGATTTGCAGCGGCACTTTGGCGTGCGACCTCAGTTTGGCATGCTGCTACCGCTGCTAATTGGCACTGACGGCACTCAAAAAATGTCTAAGTCTTTGGGTAACTATGTGGGCCTGCAAGAAGATCCGCTCTCGATGTACTCCAAGCTAGAGAAAACGCCTGATGTGGTGATTACAGATTACTTCACGCACTTGACCAATCTGCCTTTAGATCAGCTGCCGGACAATCCGCGAGAGCAGCAAAAGCTGCTAGCAAAGGTGGTAACAGGGCAGTTTTATGGCGAGCAGGTAGCGCAGCAGGTCCAGCAAGATGCGCTGACGCTGATGGCGGGGCAGGCTCAAGCGGCAGAAGCGGTGGCGGAGTTTTCGCTGGCTGAGGTTGGGTTTCCAGCCAAGCTGTTTTATTTGCTGGGGGCAACGCCGCTGTGTGCTAGCAGCAGTGAGGCACGACGGCACATTAAGGGAGGTGCTGTGAAGCTGGACGGTGAGAAAATGAACGATCCAAATCTCACCTTTGAGAATGCTGATGCGCTAGTTGGGAAGGTGCTTCAGGTTGGCAAGAAGAAATTTGTGCGGTTGGTTGCTTAGATGGCTATAAAAAACGTCTCTGAAAAAAGCTGATGAAAGATATCTCT
>JBAUIB010000471.1:0-10008 GCA_049680585.1 Phormidesmis sp. | reverse complement strand
CTTACTTTGCGTAGTAAGCCCGGTATGATAGATGACATAGCTATTCAGGTGGTTTGTTGTGTTAACAAAACCCTAGACCTGAATAGCTTTTCTGTCCATTTCTCTCCCTTTTCTGTCCGGACTATTGCCTAAAATAACAACCCAGCGATACTTAGTGTGCTTGAGCGCTTTGCGGTACAGGTCATGAAAGGCGTTTGAGAAAGGATGCTTTTTCATCGGGGGATGTCCTTGAGCCAACAAATACATCATCGCAAACTGACTTGTTGGTGTCAGGTGTAGATAGTACACCGAACTCCTGACGGTACGGTCGTTTCACCGTATACGGTTTACCGCTTCTATCGCTGACATCAAATTTCACCAAAAAAGTGGGCAAGGCCGAGGTCAGCTATATCTCCTCAGTCTCACCCACTCAGCGATCGCAATAAAACAGATCGCTTACAGCATTATTTGTCTAGTTTTTGGCGATCGCTTATCGAATCATAAAGAGCTGTCAACCAGCGACGCCTGCCAATCCTCTAGCTGCCTCTAGCTAACTTCGACATCAATCACGCTGTCTTCATTGGCTTCAGCAACCGTCTCCGACGCATTCGGATCCTTTCCCTTTTTGAGATAGTCCATCGCCAATGAAGAGAGTTCGGTGACCAGCAGCGTGGCCAAAATGCCATCATCTAACCAGCCGACAATCGGAAAAATATCAGGCGAAATATCAATCGGGCTAATTAGGTAGGCAGCTGTGCCTAGAATGATTAACCAACGGTACTTAGGATGACGCAACGCGCCACGATACCAGTTATAGAACGATTCAACTAAGTTGTTCATAAGGGGGCCTTTTAGCTGTTTACGAGGTGAGTTTGAGTTCAGTCTGCACAGCTAGCACCTACAGAGTTTTATAAACAAGTCTTTCAGAACCGTTGTGCATGTTTAATATCGCAAGTTTAACGACTGACTACGAGTGTAGATATCCCTCCATAGCTATACGTTCTGTAGCTACACTCAGGGCAGATTACTCCTGCCAGGGCCATTTGAGACTAATGCGAGTACCCATTTCAGTTTTAGCTGAAAAAATCAGATAGACAATCAACAGCGCAGCGCTACCGACAAACATAGCCATATCATGACTCATGCTGACACCTCAACAACCTTTGTCCCCGCCAAGCCAAACGCAGAATGGACGACCCGTAATGCCTCAATCCCTTTGTCTTGTTCTACGACACAGCTAATCTTGATCTCTGAGGTGGCGATCATATAAATGTTGATATCTGCTGCGGCTAAGGCTTCGAACATAGCAGCGGCAATGCCCGGCCGGTGAATCATGCCAATGCCGACAATGCTGACTTTGGCGATCGCTGTATCTACCAGCACATCGCCGCAGCCCAGCTCTGCCGCCGCTGCGCTCAATACGTCTTTAGCGAGATCCGCGTCCTCTTCAGACACCGTACAGGCAATATCTCGGGTCACCTGTCCTCGATGAGGGCGGCTGCGCTGAGACTGAATAATCATATCTACACTGATGCTGCGATCCGCCAAGATTTGAAAAATTCGAGCCGCCAGTCCCGGCTGATCAGGCACATAGCGAATAGCGAGCTGAGCCTGCTGAAGATCTAGCGCCGCGCCGCGCACAGAAGGGCGATCCGCTAAAGCGGTTTGGAGCTGATCTAGTCGGGCGGGAGAATGATTGACCTCGAAGTGCTGACAGAGGGTGGCGATCGCCCGGTCACAATCGTCTCCGGCCACCGTACAGCTCACTTTAACCTCAGAGGTCGAGATCATCTGAATATTGACCCCAGCTGCCGCTAGCGCCGAAAACATTCCAGCAGCGACCCCCGGCCGCCCAATCATTCCCGCCCCTGCAATGCTGATCTTGGCAATGTTGTCAGCGCTTTGGATCTCAGCTTCTTCGCTCGCCGTCGGCTGAGTGCGCAGTGTCGGCGCAATATGCTCAGCCACGCTGGTCGCCTGAGCGAGAATATCAGCGCTTACCGTAAAGGCAATATCGTTAGAATTACCTTCGTGAATAGACTGAATCACCAAATCCACATTGAGAGAGCGATGCGCTAGCTCACCAAATATCTGAGCGGCAACCCCAGGGCGATCTGGCACTCGCAGCAACGCCACCTTAGCCTGGTTGGTGTCGAACTCTACCGCATCGACCGGATGCGCAATCTCCAATCCTACTAACGTTCTGGGCTGACGTGGCGGTGCAATCACTCGCGTACCCGGCTCATCGGTCCAGCTAGAGCGCACCACCAGCAAAATGCCATAGTTGCGGGCAATCTCTACCGCGCGAGGATGCAGCACGCTCGCCCCTAAACTAGCTAGCTCTAGCATTTCATCGCAGGTGATTTCATCCATTAGCTGCGCGTCAGCAACCACCCGTGGATCAGAAGTCAAAATGCCGGGCACATCAGTATAGATTTCGCAGCGCTCTGCCTGCATCGCAGCGGCCAAGGCAACCGCTGAGGTATCTGAGCCGCCCCGTCCAAGCGTGGTGATCTCAAGATCATCTGCCTGCGCTGCGCTGCGACTAGTCCCTTGAAATCCAGCGACGACAATCACCTTCCCTTCTTCCAAATGGCGTTCGAGGCGATCGGTTTTGATCTCTAAGATGCGCGCGCGCGTGTGTTCCGCTTCGGTAACAATTCCAACCTGTGCGCCCGTGAGCGAAATCGCGGCCTGTCCCTGTTCATGCAGGGCCATACTCAGTAGCGCAATCGTCACCTGCTCGCCAGTCGAAAGCAGCATATCCATCTCCCGGCGGCTGGGATCGCTAGACACTTCATTTGCTAGTTTGACCAAGCTGTCGGTGCTTTTGCCCATCGCTGAGACCACCACAATGACCGAGTGACCGGCCTTTGCAGTCTTTTGAATACGTTCAGCAACTGCCTGAATACGCTCTACGCTACCGACAGAGGTGCCCCCATACTTTTGAACAATTAACCCCATGCCTTTGATTTCCCTTTACTCGCCTCACCGCTGAGCTAGCCCAGATATCGGCTCAATATAGCCCTAAACCCCTCTAACTTTACAGTTTTCCTGGCTTCCCAAACGACTAAACTCCCGCTTTACCAACCGACATTTTTCCGTAAAGTGTCAAACAGAGGCTGGCGAAAACGAAGCAGTAGAGTTATAAACTTTAATTAAGATACATAATCATTGGTTGCTAACTATGACAGCAGTTCTCCAGAGCCGTCCCGTCTCGACTTCAGCCACGACTCGCGAGCAAGCGCCCCCCCACGTCGTGATTGTCGGCGGTGGCTTTGGCGGGCTCTACGCAGCCAAGGCACTGGGCAATGCGGATGTCAAAGTCACACTGATCGACAAGCGCAACTTTCATCTTTTCCAACCGCTGCTGTATCAGGTCGCGACAGGGGGCCTTTCTGCGGGTGATATCTCTTCGCCACTACGCTCTATTCTGAGCAAGCAAAAGAACGTTCAGGTGCTGATGGGCGAGGTCATTGGGATTGAGCCTAAAGAGCAAAAGGTTCTGCTCAAAAATGGTGAAGCGGTTGCCTACGACAGCCTCATTATGGCGACTGGCTCTAGCCATCACTACTTTGGTAAGGATGAGTGGGCAGACATTGCGCCTGGAATGAAGACTATTGAGGATGCGCTGGAAGTGCGTCGTCGCATTTTCCTCGCGTTTGAAGCAGCTGAGAAAGAAACCGATCCGGCTCGCCGAAAAGCACTGCTGACGTTCTTTATCGTTGGCGGGGGGCCGACTGGCGTGGAGCTAGCAGGCGCACTGGCTGAGCTAGCTTATGAAACCTTACGAGAGGATTTTCGCAGCATTAACCCCGAAGAAACTAAGGTCGTTTTATTAGAAGGACTGGATAGGGTTTTGCCGCCTTATCCGGGTGATCTGTCAGCTGCTGCAAAAAAATCTTTGGAAAAGCTAGGGGTAGAAGTGCGCACGAGCACTCTAGTCACCAATATTGATGGCGATACCGTTACGCTCAAGAGCGGAGAGAGCGTCGAGCAAGTGCAAGCATTTACGGTGCTGTGGGCGGCGGGTATTAAGGCATCTCCGATGGGGAAAGCGATCGCCGATCAAACTGGCGCGCAGCTAGATCGCATTGGCCGCATTATTGTCGAGCCGGATCTGAGTGTGCCAGGCTGCCCAAATATCTTTATCGCAGGCGATCTGGCTCACTATGCCCATCACAGTGAAGGGCCTCTGCCTGGAACAGCCTCCACAGCCATGCAGCAAGGCCAGTATCTGGCAGATTCTATCCGCAGCCGCTTGGCAAACAAAACGGTCAAAGCCTTTAACTATAAAGACAACGGTAGCCTCGCCGTGATTGGCCGGAACGAAGCGGTTGCCAACTTAGGCTTTGCCAAACTATCGGGCTTTCCGGCCTGGATTATCTGGATTTTTGTTCACATCTACTACTTGATTGAGTTTGATAATAAGCTGCTGGTCATGCTCCAGTGGGGCTGGCACTATTTCACCAGTCAGCGCGGTGCCCGGCTGATTACTGGTGATGACTCTATTCCCGCGTTGTCTGCCCTTGTGGTCGATGAAATGACGATGGGAAAAAAGATGATAGGCAAGCAAGCGGCCGATAGCCCAGAGATGGTAAAAGCGTAACAAACTGTGGCATTCAGATTAAAGAAATATAAACTGTATCCACAGATACCAAATTGTTTGGGAGGATGAAACAGTAAAGTATTACCAGTAAGGGCTCATTGCGACATGGACTACAACACTTCGGCTCGCGTTTCTACCCATTCTTCTACGGCTGACCGAGCGATCGCAGGCGTCTTGGTCGCGGGTGTGATGTTCGTTTTGGGCTATACCGTCGTTCGAGCCAACTTGGCACAGACGGCTACCGGGTCAGACGTTGCTACTGATGAGGCGACTATCCAAATGGCTGTACCGGGTGAAGGGACGCTGTGGGCTGATTTTGGCACTCGCTTCTAGTTCCAACGCCTATTTTGAGGACTTACCTTTCTAGACACCCGCGTTTATCTTTAGAGCTTGCCTGCGAATCTGCCAAGATCGTGCATAGGCAGGCTCTTCTGGGTTTAAAGGCTCAAGTATTAAAGACTAGCAGCAGGCTCGAGGCCCCACTTGTTCGCGGCGGTGCATGAAGAATTCGTTATTCTAGATTCGTTATCCTATAGGTGTCCCGAGCCTTGGTCTTTGCACCTATGGATTTTGCCGAAAGCCTGAAAATGGCTGTCAAAACGCTGAGTGCGAACAAACTGCGCAGCAGCCTGACGATGCTAGGGATTGTCATTGGCAATGCGTCTGTGATTGCGATGATCGGTATTGGCGAAGGGGCCCAGAAATATGTCAACGGCCAGCTTCAAACCCTCGGTCCTAATGTGCTGTTTATTGTGCCGGGTAATCGTGAGGCTCGTCAGCTAGGCGATTTGGATGTGCCGCGCAATCTGGTGGTGGCTGATGCGGAGGCGATCGCCACCCAAGTTCCTTCTGTTACCGCCGTTGCCGCTGAAAAGACCACTCAAGGACTCGTCAGCTACTCCAATCGCAATACCAACACCAGCATCGTCGGTACCACTGCAGGTTTTCTCACTGTTCGGAGCTTCGAAGTGGCCCAGGGCCGGTTTATTAACAATCTCGATCAGCGCTCTAACAAACTGGTTGCGGTTGTGGGCGACACCTTAGCCGAGCGCTTGTTCGAGAATAAAAGCCCGCTTGGAGAACAAATCCGGGTGAAAGGAATTAGCTTTGAGATTGTTGGCCTTTTAGAGAAAAAAGGATCGAACCTGGGCCTCGATTACGATGATGCGGTGATGATTCCGATCAACACGTTGGCTAGCCGGATCGTGGGCCGAACTTCTCCTTATGGCGTGGATGTGGCTTTCATCTCAGTATCAGCTAACAGCCAGGACGCGATGAAAACCGCTCAGTTTCAGATTACAAACCTGCTGCGACTGCGCCACGGCATTACCGAAGGCGATGATTTTTATATTCAGAGCCAAGATACGCTGCTCGATATTGCCAATACTGTCACGGGTGCGCTGACGCTGATGCTAGCGGCGATCGCTTCCATCTCTCTGCTTGTGGGGGGCATTGGCATTATGAATATCATGCTGGTTTCTGTCCGCGAGCGCACCCCGGAAATTGGTCTGCGCAAAGCCATCGGTGCCACCCCCAAAGATATCCTCAGTCAGTTTTTAATCGAAGCGATTATCCTCTCGGCCATTGGCGGTTTGGTTGGTACAGGGCTGGGCGTCAGCGGCATTTTCCTAATCGCTGCCTTATCGCCATTTGAAGCCGGCGTCTCCCTCACTGCTGTGGTCATTGCCGTCGGCGTCTCTGGCAGCATCGGACTGTTCTTCGGTGTCGTTCCCGCTCGCCAAGCGGCCAAGCTCGATCCGATAGTTGCTCTGCGTAGCGCCTAATGGCCTGCCAGTGATCCTCTCTCATTCTTCCTACTTTTTTCATGTCTCCCCTCATCCAGTTTCGCCAAGTCACTAAAATCTACGGGGCCGGCAACACGGAAGTTCGCGCCCTGTGGAATGTCGATATGACGATTGACGCCGGGGAGTATTGCGCCATTATGGGCCCTTCCGGCTCAGGTAAGTCCACCGCTATGAATATGGTGGGCTGCCTCGATCAGCCCACCCGAGGCAATTATTTATTTGATGGAGAGGACGTCGCTCGGCTTGCTGAAGACGACCTTGCCCATATCCGCAATCGTAAAATTGGCTTTGTTTTTCAGCAGTTTCATCTGCTCTCGCACCTCAGCGCCCTTGAGAATGTAGAACAGCCCATGATGTACGCCGGTATCCCCGGTGCCGAGCGCAAAGAACGTGCGGCCGAGGCGTTAGATCAAGTCGGGCTCGGTAACCGGCTCGGCAACCGGCCTAACCAGCTCTCGGGCGGACAGCAGCAGCGAGTGGCGATCGCCCGCGCTATTGTCAATCGGCCTCTCCTGCTCTTGGCTGACGAACCAACCGGTGCGCTCGACAGCCAAACCACCCAAGACGTAATTGATATCTTTTCGACGCTCAACGCCAGCGGCATTACTGTTGTCATGGTTACCCACGAGCCTGAAGTCGCCCGACTCACCAACCGAGTCATTTGGTTTCGCGACGGTGAAGTGGTTAACCACAATTTGGGGCCTGACGATCTCTCCGGTGTGATCGCCAGGCCGTCTGCTGCCGCTGTTTCCTCGTAGTGCCGTAGCTCAAGAAAGTGCCGTATCGCGCCTCGCGATCGCTTTGCAACAGAGCGTATCAAGTGGCACAAATAGACCCCTCAGCGAGATCAGTCTTTAGATACATTGGTAGGAGAATGAGGGAAGAAGATTGCCATGAAACGGCTCACCCACTACCAGGCTTGTTTGGTCCTGTTGGCATCTATGGGTATCAGCGTAAGCTCGTTACTGCACGCTAATGCTGCTCAAGGCGAAGAAACCAGCACCGATGTTCCCCCTGTGACATCAGCAGACCTTGCCCAAGCATCAACTGATGCCGACGGCGCTTTGACAGAAGGCATTAATCTTGTCACACAAGGTGAGATTGAGGCGGCCATTGTCGCTTTTGAACGAGCAGTGGCGCTAGATCCTAGCTCGGCAGCCGCTCATTACAATTTGGGGCTAGCCTTACGACAAACTGAGCAGCTACAGGCAGCAGCGACCGAATTTTGGCAGGCCACGCAGGCTGATCCGACCTTCGCGCTGGCCTATGTCAATTTGGGTGCCGCGCTGATGGAAGGTGACAACCTAGAGCAGGCAGAAGGCTATCTGAATCGGGCCGCTGAGCTAGCACCTGAGCTAGGGCTTGCCCAATATAATCTGGGGCTTTTATATCGTCGAAAAGGCGATCGCCCTGCTGCTTTCACTGCCTTCAACCAGGCCGTCAGCTACAGTCCCGCCGCGCCGGAGCCTCACTACTACATTGGTCTGATGTATCAAGAGCAGGGCGAATATGGACCGGCAAAGCAGGCGTTTGAACAGGCGATCGCACTGGATAAAAACTACCCAGAAGCGTACTACAACTTAGGCGTGACCCTCGTTCAACAAGGCAATGCAGAGACTGCCATTGGTGAGTTTGACCGCGCCCTAGCGCTACTGCCCACCTTTGGTCATGCTTACTATGCTCAGGGCCTAGCCCTAGCCGACTTACAGCGATACGACGAAGCCAAAGCGCAGCTACAGGCGGCCATCAACCTCTACGTCTCACAAGACAATGCCCAGTGGGCCAATCTTGCTCAACGCCAAATTGACCATATAGAAAGCCTGCAAGCTAATCCGTAAGCAGCTCGCAGGCTCAGCGTTAATACAAATCTACCTATCCCTTTCTCAAAACCCGTCTAACTCAAAGGCGCGAGTATTACCACTTTCTAGCGCTGCTAGATTGCTTTTAAGCTGCGACCACACCAGCATGGCGCTCAGCAACACCATCGGTAGAGCCATACCATAGGCAATCAAAGGCGTGAATCCAAAAATGCTCATGCCAGAAGCCAGGAAGACACAGCTTCCTAGACAAATGCCCGTAAACGGCAGCTTGATATCGAAACCCTGCATTTTTGAAATAGAGCGCGTAGAGCGCTTCTCATACCAGTCACCAACCGATTCTTTGAGAACTGAGGAAAATGCAAAGCCAGAGGTAATGGCAATTAGCAAGCCCGCTACTAGCATGAAGTAGGGAGGCGTTTGAGCGTAATACATAGCGGGTGAGGGCTCTTAGGGATGTTTTGTGAATGAATGTTGACTTTATTATAAAGGAGACGAGTCCCGCGCTAATCCCTTTGAAAGGCGATCGCCAGCTCAGAAGGAACCAGCGCCACCGCTCGCGCCTTTGAAAAATCAGCAAAGGCATCCCAGGCCGCTCCTAGCAATTTGTCGGGCTGTAAATCGCCCTTCACGAGGCTCCAAAGCCGCTGCACTTCTTCAGTATGTAATCGATTATCTTCAGTCAGTGCCAGCAAGATTTGCTGCCTGAGATACTGCCCTTCCTCCGAGGCTAAAAACTGCAAGCCCAGTCCTGCCGTTGGAATGATGTCAAAGCTCTGATCAGACTGCGCAATCATCAGCAGATTCTCCAACCGGGTCCACTGCAGCCGACCGTCTTTAAAGAGCACATCGATCAGCCGTCGCCGGAGGGAAGGGGTCTCTGCCGTTAGCAGCCGCCGCGCTACGTAAGGGTAGGCAATTTCGACGATCTTAAAATTAGGATCGAGGCTCAGTGCCAGACCCTCCTGAGTCACCAGCGAGCGAATAATTAAGGCAAACTTAGCCGGTACGCGGAAAGGATACTCGTACATCACCTCCGAAAACTGGTCGGTAATAGACTTGAAGTTAAAGTCACCGACGCTGGCACCAATCGCATCCGAGAATACCGCTTCTAGAGCAGGCACAATCGGTCTGACATCTACATCTGGCGTCAAAAAGCCCAGCTTTACAAAGTCATTGGCCAGATCCACGTAGTCTCGATTAATCAGATGAACGACGGAATCGACCAGGGTTTCTTTTGTCTCTTGGTCGAGCTGATCGGTCATGCCAAAGTCGATATAGGCCATCCGACCGTCGGGCATAGCAAACAGGTTGCCGGGATGGGGATCTGCGTGGAAAAATCCAAACTCCAACAGCTGCCGTAGCCCAGAAGAAACGCCAATTCCTACCAAATCATTTGTAACTAGACCGGCTCTCTTTACCTGCTCGGTATCTGTTAGCTTAAAGCCGTTGATCCACTCCATTGTCAGTACATTGGAGCTGCTATAACGCCAATAGATAGCAGGGACCTTGACCAGTGGGTCGTCTTGAAAATTTGCTGCAAATTTTTCAGCGTTGCGGCCTTCGTTGAGGTAGTCCACTTCTTCGAAGAGTTTGCTGCCAAACTCATCGACAATCAGTGTCAAATCGTGGCCTAAGTTTAGCGGTAGCCAAGGGGCGATCCAACCAGCGGCCCACCGCAATATGTAAAGGTCGCGGCAGATAATCGGCATCAGATTTGGCCGCTGCACTTTAACCGCAACCTCTTCACCGCTGTACAGGCGAGCTTTGTAGACTTGCCCTAAGCTAGCCGCAGCAA
>JBAUIB010000470.1:0-9502 GCA_049680585.1 Phormidesmis sp. | reverse complement strand
CCTTACTCCCTTATCGCGGTCTGATCGCACAAATTATTGCAATCTCATTGCTGATTCAGTGCTTTTGCCTGATCTCTCCTCTCTTTACCCCGGTTATATTGGACCGGGTAGTGGTTCAAAAGAGTCTTTCAACCTTGAATGTGTTTGTTGTCGGGCTCTTGATTTTTGGGCTGTGGGGGCTGGTAATGGGCGGCGTCAGGCAGTACCTCCTCAGCTATTTTTCTAATCGATTAGATTTAACCTTAATCAGTGGATTCATTCGTCACACCGTTGCCTTGCCCATGCGGTTTTTTGAGTCGCGGCGAGTTGGCGATATTGTGACTCGGGTGCAAGAAAATCAAAAGATCCAGCAGTTTTTAATCGGGCAGGTCGTCTTGGCTTGGCTCAGCTTTTTGACGGGCTTTGTCTATTTGGGGCTGATGTTTTATTACAACCGGCAGCTTACGATGTTGGTGCTGCTGCTGGTGCCGCCGATTGCAATTATGACCTTGGGCGCGACTCCCTTCT
The DNA here is from genome assembly GCA_049680585.1 of Phormidesmis sp. Lineage (GTDB taxonomy): Bacteria > Cyanobacteriota > Cyanobacteriia > Phormidesmidales > Phormidesmidaceae > Phormidesmis. The sequence continues at coordinate 8,995 of JBAUIB010000470.1, read as the reverse complement.
TGAGAAAGCTTTCGCGAGAGGTCTTTAAAGAAGCCGCCGATCAAAATTCCGCGCTAGTAGAGATGATTGGCGGTATTGCCACGCTCAAATCAACGGCGACTGAACATGAACTTCGCTGGCGCTGGGAAAATAATCTCACCCGATTGCTGAATGCTCGCTTTCGCAGTCAAAAGTTCGGAATTGGGCTGCAAAGCGTCAGCGGTTTGATTAACTCTATTGGCAGTACGCTTTTGCTTTGGTACGGGGCTACTCTGGTCATTCAAGATCAGCTCACAATTGGCCAGTTTGTGGCCTTCAACATGATGATCGGCTACGTTATTAGTCCGGTGATCGCCTTGGCTGACTTGTGGGATGAACTGCAAGAGATTTTTATCTCGATTGAACGGCTCAACGATATTTTTGAAACTAAGCCTGAAGAATCTAGTGATGGCAACCATATGCTCATGCCGCCACTACAGGGAAGCGTGGTCTTTGAGGGAGTGGCCTTTCGCTACAGTGAAGAGAGCGATCGCAATACGCTACAAAATATTTCCTTTGCCGTAGAATCCGGTTCAACTATTGCTATTGTAGGCCGTAGTGGCTCTGGTAAAAGCACGCTAGTCAAACTTTTAGAAGGGCTTTACCATCCGAGCAAAGGCCGAGTCTTAATCGACGGGCACGATATTCGCCATGTTGTACCCTCCTCACTGCGATCTCAACTGGGTGTCGTTCCCCAAGACTGTCTTCTTTTTTCAGGCACCATCTTAGAAAATATTAGCCTTTTTCGAGAAGATATTCCGCTCGAAGCTGTGGTCAAGGCGGCCAAGCTAGCAGAAGCCCATACGTTCATTCAGGACTTGCCGTTAGGCTACAGCACTGTAGTGGGTGAGCGGGGTGCGACACTATCTGGCGGACAAAGGCAGCGCATTGCGATCGCGCGGGCACTGCTCAAGCAGCCGCGACTCCTGATCCTCGATGAAGCGACTAGCTCTTTAGATGCCGAATCCGAACGGCATTTTCAAGAAAATTTGGAGCGTATCAGCCATGAAGGCACGACCTTTATCATTGCTCATCGGCTTTCTACTGTACGCAATGCCGATCATATTCTCGTTTTAGATCGCGGCATTCTGGTTGAACGAGGGACTCACGCTGAGCTGCTAGCTAAAAAGGGCCTTTATTATCATCTTGCTCAACAGCAGCTTGATTTGTAGGGTGCTTTAACCTTTTCATCTTTTGTTGAACTTGTCTTAATAGATCCATTCCATAGACTTACCATCCTATAAACCTGCCTATAAACCTATTTGACAGGTATAACTCAACCCATCCATCATCAATCACTAATTGTCTAAGGGGCTATGTACCGTGAAAACATTTCACAGCCTGATGCCTAGACCGACTGAGTTGCCCGAAGAAAACGCTCGAACTAAATCAGTATCCGTTACTATTGCTTCCTTCACCCCGAGCGCTATCGTACCTTTGTCGCTTCAAGCAGCCAGTCAAGTTAAGGGCGGAACGACCCTCTATTCATCGTCGGATAGTGCCGCTAATAATTCTTCGATTTCTACCCGCCAAAAAACTCTGGTCGAGCGCTATCTCAAAAAAACGGATTGGAGCGAATCTCTTCAGGCCGTTTTAGAGCAGCCGCCTGCTCGGCTTTCTAAGTATCTGATGGTTCTTGGTTTTCTCTTTAGCGGGGCTTTTGTAGCCTGGGCTTTTCTGGGTCATATTCAAGAGGTCAGCCATGCTCAGGGTAAGCTCAGCCCTCAAGGAGAAACCTACAAAATTCAGCCTGTTATCCAAGGGCAGGTCGAAAGTATTTTGGTAGAGGAAGGCGATCGCGTTCGCAAAGAACAACTATTGCTTTCCCTAGATTCTAAGATTTTAGCCAGCGAGGTACAGCGCTTGGAGCAGGCAATCGTTGCGGCCCAAACAGAACACCTTGAAGTGCGATCACTAATAGCCCAAACCCAGCAAGAAGAAAAAGCTCAGAGTAAAATAGCGGCTGCGGCTATTCAGTTGACCGCTGCGGCACTTCAGGAGGCTCAAGCAGCGGTTGCAACGAGCGAAGACTTAATAGCAGCGCTACGCAGTGAGATGACAGCCCAACAAGAACGACTTGATCGCATCAGCACACTTGAAACCCAGGGAGCGATTTCTCAGGAGTACCTATTTGGCATTGAGCAAGGCGTGAGAGAGCAGCAGCAGGCGATTACTCAAAATGAAGGACAGCTAGAGCAGATCATCGCTCAAACCCAGCAGAGCGAAGCTGAGCTAGCACAAAAGCAAGCTGAAGAGCAGCAAATACATCTCTCAGCCCAGCAAGCTGTGCAAAAGCTAATAATTGAAGAACAACAGCTACAGGCCAATATTATCGATCTTGAAACTCAATTAAGCGAAGCCAAAGAAAAGCTAGCCCAGAGCACCGTGAAAGCACCTATTGATGGCACCGTTTCAAACGTAGCTATCGACAACGTTGGAGAAGTGGTTCAGCCTGGGCAAATGCTGGCAGAAGTCGTGCCTGCCGATACGCCGCTGATACTCTCGGCAATGGTGCCGCACCAAGAAGCGGGGCTCTTAAAAATCGGCATGGAAACCCAGATAAAAATGCATGCGTTCCCCTATCAGGACTATGGCATTTTATCGGGTAAGGTGATCTCTATTTCACCCGATGCCAAAGTAGATGGCCAGGCAAATAGCCAGACAGGTGAGCAGGCAACGAACGGCTATCGGGTTAATGTGTCTTTAGATAAAGACTTTGTTGTCCATGAGCGACAAAAAGTTAATCTGCAAATAGGTCAAACGGCGAGTGCAGAAATTGTTGTCCGGCGTCGCCGCATTATTGATCTCTTACTTGATCCGATTCGCCAGCTAACGTCAGGCGATCTAAGCCTTTAGGACCTTTGAGGCTTGATTACAGTTATTTTTTCAATTGGCAGCTTAACAATTTCTAAAACCTTTATATGTCATAGGCGTAATTACAATGTACTCCAACCAGTCAGATCAATCAAACACGACCATCGGCGAAGATAAGATGGAGGGAATTGTCGATGCTATTTTAGAAGGAAAATATTCTTACGCTTGCTTGATAATGTTAGAAGCAGCTGGCTACGATCCGATGCAATACATCCCCTACCGTACCTACAATCGTTTGCAGAAGCAGCATCAGGCTAACTATCGGAGCGTCTGCGGCTCAGTTTCTAAGGTTTCTCTTATCAGATCTAAAATTTCTGATTTAGAATATGTTGAAAACTTGGGAAAAGACGATAATAGCGTCGGTGGTGGTCATGGATATTGTCATGGCGAATATTCTATAAACAATATTGTATTCTGGCCGGGTTAATCGATCTTAACAGGCGATTTCCACTGGAAAAAACTGCCAATTTGGCAACCGCTTCTCTGCTGCTATAGATATCATACGCCAGCGTCGGATACATACTCTAGCGGGAAGGCTACGCCTACGTATGCTAGCGTGTTGAATGAGAGAGAACTAAGCTATACAAGGCTTAGTTGCAAGGTAATGGTTGACTTTTCAGGGATTGACATCAAGGTAGACGATATTATTGAGGGTTTAAGACGAGATCTCAGGTTCAATGAAATCTGCCGACAGGTGTTGAGCTTGGATATTATTCATCGTGAAGCTGCCCAGCGTGCCCTGGAGGTCAGTGAAGAGGAGATTCAATCTGAGGGTGATAGCATTCGCAGAGAGCTGCGTTTAGAGAGCGCCGAAAAAACGCTTGAATGGCTAAATGAACAGCACTTATCTGCAGCCGAATGGGAACAGAGCATTCGTGATCGCATTCTCACCCAAAAGCTGTCTGATGCGATGTTTAAAAAAGCTGCTAGAGCCGAGTTTGAGCAGAATCGGCTAGACTACGAGCAGGCCGCACTATACCGCATTGTTGTTCCTAATTCAGAAATAGCGCAAGAGCTTCTATACCAGATTGAAGAAGAGGAAACCAATTTTTTTGAAGCCGCCCATCGCCACAATAGCGATCCGCTGCAGCGAGCTTATTGCGGGTATGAAGGTCAGGTAACTCGCTGGGCAATGGAGCCGGATATTGCGGCCAGCGTCTTTGGGGCCAACGCCCATGACGTAATTGGGCCGATAGCAGTAGACAAAGGCTACGCGCTGCTTTTTGTTGATAAATTTCTTGCCCCTGAACTGACCGATGAGACTTATCAGCAAATTCGCGATCGCAAGTTTCAGCTGTGGCTAGATACGGAAATTCAGCGGCTCCGGCCTTAGCTGGCGGCAAATTCGTCAAGAGCAAATTCATCAAGGGCAGTTGAAACGATCACGAATAGAGTGAGCAAAGTGGTCAGAGATATAGTGAGCAAAGCGGTGAGGGCTACATATGCCAAATAGCTGCCATTTTGGCAGCCGAGATTCATGGAGAAGCGTAGCCTAGTAACAATGGACAGCAAAGCTAAGCAAAAGACATGTTGTCCATTAACGCTCAAGCTGTGATTTTGAGCAACCCTCAAAGTACTCTTCTACGAGCTATTTAAACATGCTAATCTCTGACTTGCCTTATCTCGAAAGTGTTCCAGAAAATCTCTCAGTTGTGGGCGGAGCCTTACTCAGTATAGAGGCTGTAGCATCTGCTGGTGGCAGTGACTCCCTCGCGCTGACTAGTACAGACACTAAGTTTAAGACAAAAGCAAATGGAAGAGTAGTTGCCAGAGGAAAAGGGTTGGCGTTAGCTATTGGCGACGACCCATATGCAGATACCTTTTATTATGCAGAGGGCTTTGACAAGGTAAAAGTGAAAACAAAACACAAGCAAAGGAAAAATTTTGCTTTTGATAAGATTAAGGTGATTGCAGTAGATTTTCCAGATTAAATGAGAAACGGCGAGAGACAGTAGATTGTATAGCTATAGCCACTTAGCCCGCAGTACATAAAGGCTATAGTCGTTGTGAATGTATTGAGCTAAGTGGCGCGCCAGCGTATGAGTGCATCCGCACGCTGGCTATATTTGTGTGTACAGAAGAAGAGCCGACCGCGGAATCAGAGTTAGGCTGAGGGCAAAAATTGTGAGTGTCAATAGATTCTCTTTTCAAGACAATGTGTTGTCAACTCTCTTAAAAAATAAATTGAGATTCTGCCAAAATGGCAACCCTTCTAAAGAGGACAAAGATATTCTCTAAGAGTGATCAACAAATGAAGTGACAAGCAATTTTTTAGACCTCTCTTTGTTGGGCACGTAGCTGTTAAAGCTGAGTTCTGTATCCCTGTAAATCTTGTATTGTATCGAGGAAAAATTATGATCATCTCTGATCTCAACTATCTACAAACTGCTGAAGAGACTATTGAAGGTGGTTTCCGCTTTAGAAAAGATATCAAGACTAATGTGAAAGTCAGACTTGACATCAAAAAGCGGGTCAACTCTAAAGTTAGAGTAAAAGGTAACCTAGCGGATGCTGAAGCCTATGCTGACGCATACGGCAAAGACAGTTTGGCTGAAACGCTGACGGTCACCTACGCGGATGGCTGGAATTCTTCAGCTTATTCTGGCTCCGTTTCTGCTGCTAACTAGATTCGTTCAACAAGTCCTTCAAAGCTCTGAATAGATGAATTGGCATTTTTGGCCAACTCATATTGGGCTTTCTTTCTTGCAAGAAATGCTGGTAAATACTGTAAGGATTTGTTCGAGATCAACCTGTCGGATTATTGAGCTTCTATGCGGCCAAATCCCATAGTTTAGTCAAACTAAAACCGGTAGCTTGTTTACGAACGACTCCTAACCCTAGCATCTAAAATGTGTGGACTACTACAGTATTCACCAGCTATCTATGACTCTGGCCACGTAGCTCATGTCTTTTACGGTGTAATCAGTATTAGGTGTCATCAATATGCTTTTTACACAGCGTGAAACTCTTAAATAGGTTTTTGCAGCAGTGAAAATTCTAAATTTAGAACATATCAATTCAATCGATCTTTATAGTGAAACCTCTGTTTCCTGTAGAGGCGGAAGAAGCCGAGTATCTACCTTTGCTCACACCTCAGCGGGAGACGGTCTAGCTGATGCAGCGGCAGGGGCCTTTTCAATTGGCAACAATACCCTGAGCGAGGTCAGTACTCGGACAAATGTCTCGAAACGCACCACTAGAACAAAGTCTCTGAAAAAAAACAAGTCAAGGAGCAACGCTTCAGCCAACGCATTTGCAATTTCTATTGAGCGAAACAGCATCCACTCGTCTCAATCAGAAGATATTTCAGAGTATGAATCTTTGAGAGTTGTCTTAATAAGCCGCTAAAGCCTTTAGCCTATTCAACTCGCGCAGAGATAAGCTATACCCGTAGCGCGGCTGCTTAACTGCTAGAAGATTTTTCTCAAAGACAATTGCTTATCTCAAGAGTTGATAGCCAGCCTAGACATATGAAAATTTTCACTATTGATGATTTTAAGGCTTTTGTAGAAGTTAGAGGCAACTGGAATGCTGTATACCTGAGTGATCAACATGCCCATTTTTTCCTATCTTGGGACTGGCTTTCTGGCTGGTTGTCGATGGTACACGAGCCTTGGCTAATATTAGCGGCTAAGCCAGCGGATCGCGATACTTATGTTGCTTTTTTCCCACTGAAGCTGGTGTTAAATGAGCGCAGCGGTGATCGCTTGCAATGCGAAGTCTGTATGGCAGGCAATAGTATGGCAGACTACACCGGATTAATCTGTTCTCCAGGTTATGAAGAGGAGGCTATCACTGCGTTTTCTCAGCATATTCAAAATGAGCTGAAATGGTCAACTTTGAATATGGAAAACGTTCTGAAAGCAAGTTCTCGGGCGAATTTTTTCCTTAGAACGTTCTCTGAGAGCGAATTTGAATTCAAGCAAATCCGAATTCGTCATGACGAGTCGAACACTGATCATTATGTTGCTCCCTATGTTCTTTTGGAAGATAGCTGGAATGATTACTTGCAGCATAGCGTTAGCTCAAATACTCGTCAAAAAATTAGGCGCTTTTTGAGAAAAGTGAATGACTCTGATGAATTTCATATCTCTGAAACAGATGCCGATAATTTAGAGTCTCATATTGAGATATTGCTAAATTTTTGGCAAACAAAATGGAGAGACAAAAAAGGAGATGACTGTGATGTCATCATGGATTATGTCCGAGAAATTTTAGTTCATTGCTTCGAGAATAATTGTCTGCATTTTCCAGTGCTTTGGCAGGACACTCGACCGTTGGGCGCGATCGCCAACTTTGTTGATAGGCGCAGGAAAGCCACTTTATTTTTTATTGCGGGCCGTGATGAGACCATCAAAAGTCCTCCCCCTGGTCTTGTCCTTCATGCCTTTGCTATCCGTCATGCGATTCAAAATGGATTTAAAGTCTATGATTTTCTGAGAGGAAATGAAAGCTATAAATATTCTTTTGGTGCCAAAGAGCGGAAGATTAGTCATATTGTTGTTGACTCTAGAAACAAGCCGACGCCTGAGCTAGATAGCAGGGTGGTTCCATTGGCCTTTCAGATGGCTGCTCAATATCATCGAGAAAATAAGCTGTTTAAAGCTGAGCAGGTCTATCGTCAGATCTTAGAAAGCCAACCGAATTATTCTAACGCTATCTATGGATTAGGGGCACTGATGGCTCAAAAAGGGGATTATCAGGTTGCTAAGCGCTTGTTTACGACCTTGACTAAGGCTCAGCCAGATTCTGCAAGGGCTTGGTTTAGCTTAGGAAATTTGTATCAGTCCCAGAAGCAGTATCCAGAGTCTGTGGAAGCATATTGTCAAGCGCTAATGCTACAGCCAAATCAAGCGCCGGTATATAACAATCTTGGTCAGGCTTACCAGCAGCAGGGAAACGTGGAAAAAGCGATCGCCTGCTATAGAAAAGCCATAGAGTTGCAGCCTGACTGTACTGAAGCCAAGGTCAACCAGGCCAACGCGCTTTACATCCAAGGAAAGCTAGATGCTAATAAACGAGCTTTCTATGCTCAGACAAGCCAGATAAAGATCACCACAAAATCTCATGAGTAATCAATCTTCTAGTCGATCAACCGCCTACACGAGTTCTCGGGGTGCAGGCGGCAGCTCATCTGCCTCAGCCCAGTCGGCTGATGGCCAGTTCAGCAGCAGTCAGGATTCCATTTTTGTACCTGGCGCTACTTCAGGCAGTGCCACGGCTGACGCTAGTAGTCGCGATCAAGGCATCGATACGTCGGCCCAGGTGACCGTTCCTGATGATGAGGGAGCGCACACTGCCGATGAATCTGATCCGTCATCTGATGGAGACCCTGACTTGTACGTCGTTCCCACCAACAGCTCATATGATTTTGTGACAGGTACCTTCATCCCAGCGGCAGAGAGTGTACTGCTATTGGGTACTCCTGATACAGATAGCTTACAGAGTACGCCATACCAAGATTTCATGTGGGGAAGCGACGGTTCTGATGTCTTTCAGCTTGGCCCAACCGGTGCTACAACGATACAACAGGCCGATTTTGTCCTGGACTTCAACAGTCTCAGCGGCGATCAGCTAGCGCTAGGGGGGGACCTAACCTTTACTAATATCGCTTTCGAAATCGTTGATACCAATGGTAACGGGATGAGTGATTCAACCGCTATTCGCTCATTAATAGACAACTCCATCCTGGGAACGGTTGTTAATACTGTTGGTGAAAATGGGCAGACGCTCCTTTCAATAGCTGATTTCACAAACCTATCAACCATCGCTGTTTTTTGATAAGGCGATCTAAAACTTAAAAAATAGAAGAGATTACGCGGCAATCGGGCTCGTTTTCATAGATTTATAGCAGGCGTACGGATGTATATTCGCAGAGAAGGCCGTGCCTTCGTACACTTGTCTTAGTGCGTGTTCCCTAGCTCATGTCACTTGAGCGGTCATTTAATCCTGGTGCAAGCATCGCCACTGAATCAGTCTATGCCGATCAATTTATGCTAGTCCCCTGAAGGGGTGACACAACAGCTATAAAGCAGCTAGAACAGCATTCATAGCCCTCAGGCCCTTAAGATAATAGTGAATTTTTCCAGGGTTAAGTCGCATC
>JBAUIB010000469.1:0-20995 GCA_049680585.1 Phormidesmis sp. | reverse complement strand
AAAAATTGCAGCCCAGCGCATAACAACGACTCAAACGACTCGGATCGGCCTATCCAAGGGCGCAGATATCCCCTGGCGGTGGTATTTGAGCGAGTCTCCCGCCGTCTCTCGCAAAAAGTGAATTTGAAGTAGGGCAAAAAAGCTCATGCGTCTGCATCCGACGCTAGCGATATATTCAACCGAAGCGCAGCGCCTCGAAGGCAAATCGGAAAATAAAGACGGCGGCTAAAACCCAAGTAACCACAGAGATCTCACGCGCGCGTCCGGCAGCTAGCTTAGCAAAGGGGTACAGGATCAAACCTGCCGATAGGCCAGCGGCAATAGAAAATCCGAGTGGAATAAAGAACATTGTCACAAAGGCGGGAATAGCCTCTGTCAGATCTCCCCAGCGAATGCTGGTAACGCTCGCCATCATCAATACCCCGACAATCAACAAAGCAGGCGCGGTGGCAAAGGCAGGCACAGCCTCAAAGATAGGCACAAACAACAGTGCAACGATGAACATAAGGCCCGCAACGACCGCAGTTAATCCCGTGCGCCCGCCTTCAGAAACGCCCGCAGCGGATTCTGCAAAGGTCGTGACGGTGGAGGTGCCCATAATTGCACCTGCTGTAGTCGCGATCGCATCAGCAGAGAGTGCCTGATTTGCCCGCGGCAATTCTCCGTGCTCGTCGATATAGCCTGCCTGGGTGCCGACCCCCATCAGCGTACCAATGGTGTCAAACATATCAACAAATAAGAAGACCAGCAGAACGGCCAGAAAGTCGATAATATTAGTGCCGTTAATGCCGCCGAGCCCAACAAAAGCCTGACCAAACAGATTAGAGGGAAACGCGGGAATAGCCACAATGCCGCTAGGAGCTTGGGCCACACCGAACATCCAGCCCAAAATGGCCGTGCCCCCAATTCCCCACAGCAACGCGCCCTTGATTCGCCGAATAATAAAAAATGCCGAGAGCAAAATACCGAAAGTAGCGAGCAGTGTGGCAGGCTCTGTAAAACTACCAAACGCTGTTTTAGTCACTTCGTTAGCGACGATCAGTCCGGCCCCGCCAATGGCTGGATCTCCACTGAGGCCAATGTAGGCCAAAAACATCCCAATCCCAACCGTCGTCGAAGCCTTGATGCAAGCCGGAACCGCCGCAATCAGGTGACGACGAATATCGGTCACCGTCAGCGCAATAAAAATGACCCCTTCAATCAGGACACAGGCCAATGCGACTCGCCAGTCAATGCCTAAGCCCAGCACTACAGAATAGGCAAAGAACGCATTTGTCCCCATCCCAGGGGCAAGCACAAACGGATATTTGGCATAGAGCCCCATGACCAAAGTGCCGATCGCCGCCGTTATACCGGTTACCACGACCAGTTCACGAAACAGATCGCCCGACTCTTGTAAAAACACCGCATCTGACATAATCAGGGGATGCACTACCAAAATGTAGGCCATCGTCATAAAGGTGGTTAACCCGGCCAGGATTTCGGTGCGGAAGTTGGTTTGATGGTGCTCAAAGTCAAAATACTGAGCGATCGCACCTTTCCAGCCTGACTCAGGTGGTGGAGATGATTCTGGTGGCCTTTGCTGAAGCTCTACGTTAGGCTGACTCATAAAAGTTCTCCACGGTGCAGAAAGGACGGTGCGCAAAGGACAGTAACTGATGCACACACACGAATTTTGTATACTGTATGCATCCGCGCTCTTGATCATTGTGCTGAATGCTACCGTTTTCGCCCAAAAAAATATCCTCTAGATCTGTAGAGCTAGAGGATGCCTGTGGATATTGCCTATATATAGACGAGATGGATTGGAGGGAGCTGCTACGGACAGCAACACGGCGCTTAGGATCAATACAGCCGCTCTAGCCAGTCACGCTGCTCTTCGCTGGTTGGCAGATAAGGATATAACTTGGCCTTAGCACTGTAGCGATGCTTAGCGGCACTCACGGGTGAGGAGGCTGAGGGCTGAGGTCGGTGAACCATAAAGTTCGCAACGCTCTTCCACTGATTTTGAAGTCGCTGTTTCAGTGTTTGGGCTGGGGCGTCCTTGCTTGTGTAATGAGATGGATCGGAGTGAAATTGATTTTGCACGGTCTAGCCTGAAATAAAACTGTATCTTTAGATACCATTTTAGCGACTAGATTCATTTCTGCCAGTTATTTTGCCAGTCATTTTTGCTGGCTGGCTTCAATCTTGACAATGCCTATATTTCAGATACAGGGCACTGAGCGATCGCACCTGCTGCATGCTGGCGGCCAATCGCGCCAGTGACTAGCCTTAAGGACAGCGATCGCAGAACTCATCAAGAAAAATAAAAACAATCATATAGAAACGAAATGAAACAGGGTACAAATAGACTGCTGCTTTCAGGCTTGTCGTCAAATGCCTAGACCCCTAGCAAGTCAGCCGCTCGCAGCCAATTAGCCATTGATTAGCCAGCGGACATCTTGCCAGTCGCCAGCTGCATCTTGGCCCCACAGTTGAAAAAATGTCCTAGTATCCGTCAGTTCTCCCTTGACGAATGTCCCCGACATTGCTCTAATTTGACTACTTATTCAGCGGAATCTATTGATTTAACTGGCTTTCCCGTGAGTCGGCCCTAATCAATACGCCCATCCCTCTACCCCAAACGAAGCCACAGCAAAGAACCTAAAGCGATTCCACTCTATCCTTATGACGTCCTCTCACCACGCTGACCCCTCGGCTCCTGCCAACTATGCGCCCTCTGTACCCATGTCGGTATACCGAGAGCTCGCTGCTGAATTGCGGGCTAACAAAGCCGTTATTGATTCTCTCAACAGCCGAAATCAGCAGCTCCTCCAGCAAAATCAATTTCTCAAGAAAGAAATTCATACCGTTGTCCAGGCGACGCTTAATCTCAGTCAGGCCGCAGGCATTACCCGGCAGGCCCTAAAGGCGGGCGGAGCCGCAGAATTTGCCGATAGCTTTCCCAGCAAGATAGCCCCTGAAACGCTAGCTAAGCTGATGCGCGCAGAGGCTAGCCCTGACTCGCAGGCTGTGGATACGCCGCCAAGTGCGATCGCGCCCCCGTCTGCATCCCTTAATTCCGCTCCGCCTCGTCCGGTATCCGCCCCGCCTCAAAACCGGGTGCCTCGCCCCATTCCGGCAAAGACCGCAGTCAAGCGACAGGGTGCTTTCAGGCGAACTGAGAGCGTTCCGAGTAAAGGGACGATGCCTCAGGTTCCGCCCGGAAAGCTCGTCGCTAAGCCAAAAGGAAAGCTCTTCACCGAACAATCGGGCGAATACCGCAGCTCTATCTTAGAATCTCAAGAAAACAAGGAAATGGGAGGTATTTGGCTGATACTCTCCATTGTTTTAATCATTGTGACGGCTTTTGGTGCGGGCTTCCTCATCATGAAGCCATTATTAAATGACCGCTAAACGACCGTTAAACGACCGCTAAAATCTCGTATTGTATTAATGGATAAAAGAGCGTCATCTGGAGACGTTGCCGGAAATCATCAGTGAATTATCACGACAAAGCTGTGGCCATCGGGTTTGGCCAATATTGGGAGAAGTGTATTTAAGCCATGAAAAGAGTTGAAGCCATTATCCGCCCCTTCAAACTAGACGAGGTCAAAATTGCTCTAGTCAATGCGGGCGTTGTCGGGATGACCGTTTCAGAGGTCCGCGGATTTGGCAGACAAAAGGGTCAGACTGAGCGCTATCGAGGCTCTGAATACACGGTAGAATTTTTGCAAAAGCTGAAGCTGGAAATCATCGTGGAAGATGCTCAGGTGGATATGGTGATTGAGAAGATCGTTGAAGCTGCTCGCACCGGTGAGATCGGCGACGGCAAAATCTTTATCAGCCCTGTCGATGAGATTGTTCGCATTCGCACGGGTGAGAAAAACTTAGAAGCCGTCTAGAGGTTTTGCTTAGGTAGGGATTTTGCTCAGGCCAGTTGTCTATTCGTGTTGACGACTCTGCCTATGTTGATGCCTCAACCGATAACCTAAATTTCAACCGTGGGGAGATGGCTAAGGTGCTATCTCCCCATTTTATTGCTCGTTTTATTGCCAAGTCCCTATGAACAGTGCCGAATGAACAGCGTTGATGCCTCTTCTCCTTCTTCTCAGGCACTACAGCAGGCCGTGGAAGCTGACTTGCAAACCTATGCGCGCTTTGGCATAGACCTAGGGCTTGATCGCATTGAATCTGTGTTGGCAGACATGGGGAATCCTCATCATTCAGTGCCGATCATTCATGTGGCAGGCACCAACGGCAAAGGGTCAGTTTGCGCTTACCTGTCGGCTGTACTGGCAGCGGCTGGCTATCGCGTGGGCCGCTATACCTCTCCCCATCTGGTCAATTGGACAGAGCGTATCTGTATTAACGATGTGCCGATTAGCTGGTCAGCGTTGCACGCTAGTCTGACCAAGGTCAAACGGGCGATGCTTACTGGTGGTCATACCCCGACTCAGTTTGAGGTGTTCACCGCGGCGGCTTGGCAGTATTTTGCCGATCAGCAGGTAGAGGTTGCCGTCATAGAGGTGGGACTCGGTGGCCGGTTGGATGCCACCAACGTGTGTGAAAAACCGCTGGCTACGGTGATCGTGTCCATTAGCCGAGACCACTGGCAGCGGCTAGGCGATACGATTGCTGAAATTGCGGGTGAAAAGGCCGGTATCTTGAAGCCGGGTGTTCCGGCGATCGCCGGGCCTCTCCCGCCCGCTGCTGAAGCTGTCGTTACCGCCCGCGCCCAAGCATTGCAGGCACCGCTCATCTGGGTTGAGCCGGCCACCGCGCTCATTCATCCGTCTGGGCACCCGATAGCGGGACAGGTATCAGGCGATCGCTGGCTGGCTTACAAGGGAATTGAGTATCCGCAGTCGCTTTTGGGTGAGCATCAGCAGGTCAATTCAGCCTGTGCGATCGCCACTCTCCAATCGCTACAGGCACAGGGCTGGCAGATTTCACCGGATGCAATTGTCCAGGGTATGGCCCAGGTGCGCTGGCCCGGACGGCTACAGCGAGAGCACTGGCAGGGCCATGAACTGCTGATAGATGGGGCTCATAATGAAGCGGCGGCGCGATCGCTTCGAGACTATGTTGATCGCACATTCTCAGATCAGCCGATCATATGGCTGATGGGCATGCTCGCCACCAAAGACCACCCGCAGGTATTTCGAGCCCTCCTGCGAGCGGGCGATTACCTCCATTTGGTGCCTGTTCCCGGTCATCTAAGTGCTGATTTATCTGATTTAAAGGCGATCGCCCAGCGGGTGTGTCCGAGCCTAGCTGCCGTCACCATCCATCACGATTTAGAGGTGGGCTTGATGGCGGCTGCGATCGCGACACCTGCCGATTTCCCTTCAGGGGGTTCCCCAATTGTCCTTTGTGGCTCACTGTATTTAATTGGCTCCTTTTATGAGCGCTACCCGCAATCGAGTCAGGCTTAGCTGCGCTTTAGCTGCTGAAACCCTCGCGCCCACTACTCAACTATGCCCATCATCAATGTTCAGAACCTAGGCAAGATCTATCCAGTTGCGATCAAAGAGCCCGGCATGAAAGGGACGCTAAAACACTTTTTTCGCCGCAGCTATCGAAATATTGAAGCCGTTAGCCAAGTGTCCTTTCAAGTTGAGCCCGGTGAAATCGTGGGCTTTCTTGGGCCAAACGGCGCAGGTAAGACAACCACTCTCAAGATGCTGACGGGCCTCATTCACCCCTCCACGGGTCAAGTCACTGTTGCCGGCTACCGACCCTTTGATCGCAATTCCAACTTTCTTAGGCAAATTACGCTGGTCATGGGCCAAAAGCAGCAGCTGATTTGGGATTTGCCCGCGCTCGATTCTCTGCGAATCAATGCGGCTATCTACAATCTCACCGACGCTGAGTTTCGCCAGCGTGTTGGCGAGCTCGCCGAAATGCTCTCCATTCAAAACCAGCTTAAGCAGCCTGTGCGCAAGCTTTCTTTAGGTGAGCGAATGAAGGCAGAAATGCTAGCCGCTTTAATTCACAGACCTCAAGTGCTCTTTTTAGATGAGCCTACCCTAGGACTAGATATCAATGCGCAGGTGGCCGTTCGCAGCTTTTTGCAGGCATACAATCAGCGCTATGGCGCCACTATCCTGCTCACAAGTCACTACATGGCGGATATTACGGCTTTGTGCGATCGCGTTTTAGTCATTCATCAAGGCAGCCTCATTTACGATGGCCTGCTCGATGGCCTGCTTGAACAGTTTGCGCCTTACCGAGAGGTCACCATTGAGCTAGATCGTCATCAAGCCGCTGATCGCACTGCCCTAGCCGCCTTCGGTGAACTGCAAACCCTAGAAGGCTGCAAGGCCACCTTCCTCGTGAGCACGGGCGATCTGACCGATACCGTCTCTAAGCTACTGAGCCACCTGACTATTCAAGATCTCACCATTACTGAGCCACCCATTGAAGATGTGATTGGCAAGGTGTTTCAGACGGGCAGTTTGCAAAAATGAGTGATGAATGAAAGAGGCTGAACCTTTATGAACCGCGCTTGGAAGATTGCCCGCACTTTTCTGTCGGTTTACTACGCTTACATGGTGGAATACCGAGCTGAGCTGATTTTTTGGGTGCTCTCGGGTAGCTTCCCTTTAATTTTTCTGGGTCTCTGGAATCAGGCCGCACAGAGTAATGATGTCGGGTTTACCCCAACCGAATTTGCCCGCTACTTTTTAGCGGTTTTCCTTGCGCGCCAGCTATCGGTAGTGTGGGTGATCTGGGATTTTGAAAAAGAGGTGGTTCAAGGTAAACTATCTTCTCTGCTTTTGCAGCCGATTGACCCGGTGTGGCGTCATTTTTTCGGCCATGTTGCTGAGCGCTTCACCCGCGTGCCTTTCATCATTTTATTGGTGGGCTTATTTTGCTTACTCTATCCAGATGCGATTTGGGTGCCGACGCCCTATGCCTGCTTTTGGGGCATGCTGACATTGTTCCTAGCGTTTTGCCTGCGCTTTTTGATTCAGTACACCTTTGCCATGCTGGCCTTTTGGGTGGAGCGGGCGACGGCAATTGAGCAGTTTTGGTTTTTGCTCTATACCTTTCTTTCGGGCATGGTAGCGCCCCTATCGCTTTTTCCTGATCCCATTCGTGAATTTGCGCTGTGGACCCCTTTTCCGTATCTCATTTACTGTCCGGCAAGCTTACTCATCGGTTTACCCGTTGACTTGACTAGAGGGCTGTTAACGATGGCTGGGTGGGGGGTTGTCGCCCTGATTGTCAACCGCAGACTGTGGCGAGCGGGCCTTAAGTACTATTCAGGAATGGGCGCATAAAGCGGCACCATACATCATTCATACACCACCTAAGAATTGTATGGTGCGACCACCAGACTATATGAACAGGGTCATCCGCTCACGGCAAAAAAAAGTAAAATCTTCTATTTTTCGCGCTCTTTCTCATCAAATTCTATCGTTATCACGATAATTGGTCTTTTACAAGTTAGTAAACGTCCGACAAAGGTTAGGCTATTTAGCTGATGTATGGCCTAGGTAATGTTTACTATGTTGACTAAGGCGGAGGGCACAAACGGTAGTAAATACTTAATTGCCATCAAACATTTGCTACCAGTATCTAGCTTGAAATACTACCGTTTACGCCGAGGATTTACCCCCTTACACCAACTGACCGAGCATTACTCACGCGAAAGCGTAATCCCTCGATCAGTCGGTCATTCAACGAGCTCTTCCGCAGCAGTGTGCAGCCCAGTTAGTAGGACCGAGTTAAAAAAACAATGAGTCGTTCGACCCCCATAAGACAGTCAATTTCCTTGGATAAAGCGTCGTCTTTTCAGGTTTTATCACAGCCGCTCCGAAGCGATTTCCAAAGTAGCGACTGCCGAAGCAATGAGGCACTCACCCAGGTTGTCTGTCTAACCGTGCTATCCAATCACGAGCTGGTGACCCGCTGCCAGCGTCAAGGTAGAAGAGATAAAGCTGCCTTTGAAGAGCTGGTCAGCCGCTATCAGCGCTATGTCGATAAGCTGCTTTACCACCTTGCCTCGGATTGGCCTGATCGAGCCGACTTAGCTCAAGAGGTGTGGATTCGCGTCTACCGCAGCATTCACCGTCTCAAAGAGCCCACCAAGTTCAAAAGCTGGCTCGGTAGAATTACAACTAATCTTTTTTACGACGAGCTACGCAAGCGTAAACGATTTAAAGGCTCCGTATCGCTAGATGCGCCGCGTCATTCAAGCGATGGTCAATACGACTGGGAGCTCCCTTCTGCCGATCCCACTCCGGCTGACATCATGATGACTCAAGAGTTTCACGATCACCTTAAGCAGGCAATGGCCGAGCTGCCTGAAGTTTTCCAGAAAACGATTGCTATGCGAGAGCTACAGGGATTGTCCTATGAGGAGATTGCTGAGACGACAGGGGTTTCTTTAGGAACTGTCAAATCTCGGATTGCCAGAGCTCGGCAGCGGCTGCAAGAAAAGCTTAAGCGCTATCTAAATGCCGACGAACTCAGTGCCAAGGACCTCAATTCTAATGAACTCAGTGCCGACGGAGCCGTTTGCTAGCGAAATCGATCAGGACGCCAAATCGATTAGGGCACTGGATCAACGACTACAAGAGAAGGATATCCAAACGTCTAATAGCGAAAGCTGATGCCTCAAGAAATTTTCTTGGGGCATGTTTTTTGAGTGTTTTGTCCTCTAAGTGATTTTTCTAGATAATTTGGCTTCTAATTGCTGTGTTCTCTATGTACTTTCTGGGCACTTTTAGGTGCATCGACTGTTGACATTTATACAAAAGTGTGAGCCAGATATTTTTCGAGTTTCTCGCCAGTCAATTTTCTTTCTGGTTTAACTATGCTATTAAGAATTGACCCTAATATGGTCTAAAGGTTCCTGCCGATAAGGCAATCAGGTCAGTGGGTGAGCATGGCAATATGGCGATACTTTCAGATAGTACAGTTGTTTTGGCGAGTGGCGATCGCTGCTGAGCTAGAGTACCGGATTAACTTTGTCGTTGCGATTATCAGTAGTCTCGGCGGGTTGGTTGGTAGCCTATTTGGTCTATTTTTGTTTTACCGCACCGACTACACGTTTCAAGGGTGGTCTTGGGAAGAGGCGCTAGTCGTCCTGGGCTTCTTCACCATTCTGCAAGGTATCTCAGCCACATTTTTAGTGCCCAACCTGAATAAAATTGTCAACTACGTTCAGGAAGGCACGCTCGATTTTGTGCTGTTGAAGCCAATCAGCTCGCAGTTCTGGCTGAGCAGCCACACGGTTTCGCCCTGGGGCTTACCCGATCTGATTTTTGGATTCGTGATCGTGTTTTGGGCAGGGAGTCAGCTAGGACTACCCCCATCTGCGTATTTGACGATGCTGCCGCCGTTGGGTTTGGGGATTGTCAGCCTTTACAGCCTGTGGTTTATCTTGGCGGCGACCAGCATTTGGTTCGTCAAAATACACAATGTGACTGAAGTGCTGCGATCGCTGCTAGAAGCAGGCCGCTTTCCGATTGAGGGCTATCCTGCCGTCTATCGAATTTTTTTCACCTTTATTATTCCCGTCGCTTTTTTGACGACTTTACCAGCGCAAACCTTGATAGGCCGGAGTGAACCGACCTGGCTGCTGGGCTCGGCGCTGCTAGCCGCCGCCCTTTTTCAAGCGTCGCGGTGGTTTTGGCGGTTTGCCCTACGGTTTTATACCAGCGCCTCTAGCTGATTAGCCCTTCCTTAGCTAGCTGATTTTTGGTGAGAGACTTCGATTACGGTATGCACATTCCCGCGCGGTAAAAAGTCTCCTTTAACCGTGATCGAAAGCGGCTCGCAGGCGGCGACAAAATCATCCATGATCAAATTAACCGATTCCTCGTGGGAGATATTGCGATCGCGATAGCTGTTGATATACAGCTTGATCGCTTTGAGCTCTACGACCTTTTGGTCAGGGACATAGCGAATATGAATCGTGGCGAAATCTGGATAGCCAGAAAATGGACACTTACAGGTGAATTCAGGAAGGGTGATGTCAACGGTGTATTGACGTCCTGGCCGAGGATTGGGAAAGGTAATCAGTTCGCCTTCGGCGATCGCCCTTTCGCCATAGAGGGGCTCTGTAGGAGAAACCGACTTTTGAGAGATGCTAGAAACTGTATCTTGAGTAGCCATGAACAGTAAATTTCTTAGGTTTCAACCACTCAGGGTAACAGTCTCTAAGGCAAAAATCTCTAAGACAAAAGTCGGCAAAAATCTTTGGTAAGACGTCAGTGAGAAAAGCGCCTTTCGCGCAACCCGTGCCGAGGGGCTGTCAGCTTCAAAATCTTTTCTAGCAGCCAAGGCGAGATCTGGTTGCACCATACGGCTAGATGAGACTGCCAGCCGACGAGCACTTCTTGAGAGTCTTTGGTGATTCCTTGGATGCAGGCATGAGCTACTCGCTCTGCGCTCATCGGGATGACCCCGCGAAACTTGCGCAAATCTTTGGCCATATCGGTGTCGGTCAGCGTCGGCAGCAGCGTCATCACGTTCACATTATGGGGGGCTAACTCTATGCGCAGCGCTTGGGTAAAGCCAACAATTGCAAACTTAGTGGCGCTGTAAGTAGCCATCGTCGGGGCGGCGATTTTGCCCATCAGGCTAGAGACATTGACAATGGTGCCGCTGCGCCGAGAGGCCATGCGCCGAGCGATGAGGCTAGTGACGATGTACATGCCCATCATGTTAGTGTCCATCTCTTGCTGCACGTCGAAGAAGCGCGATCGCAAAAAAGGCGTTTGATGAGCAATGCCCGCACAGTTCACCAGCAGATCGATCTCACCATAGTCCCGCCAGGCTTTGGCAATGATCGGACTGACCTCCTGCTGCGCGGTTAGATCGACAGCCAGGGGAATAGCCTCAACACCGATGTGGCGGATGTCTGCAGCTACCTGCGCTAAGCATTGAGCATTACGTGCTACCAAAATGAGACGACGGACACCACCGCGAGCGAGTTCGTAGGCGATCGCTCGCCCGATGCCTCTAGACGCTCCTGTTACCAGGGCGACTTTACCTTGAATATTCATTTTGTAGATACCTTTTGAGCGTGTTTTTGTAGAGGTGTCTCACGGCCTGACACCTGATGAATTGATATATCAACGCGCCACTGCTTTCTCTCAGTCATCGGGCGCTGAGAAGTAGAGCATGTGCTACGGGAGTGATTTGTCAGCGGAGCCTATTGAAGAGAATGTGGCTAGAAAGACTCGCTAGCCTGGCTGCTAGGCGAGTTGAGCAATACTCGGGCAGCGAAAAAACAGAGCTTGAGCGACGCCGCTACCGCCGCTTTCATCAGCACGTGCTGTAGAAAAGAAATGCCGTTGAGACAGATGGCACGACAGCGACTTGCGATTGAGCCTATAAGGGAGAAATTCATCAGTCAGCAGACCTCGTGAATGTAAATATGCTGGATGTAAATAGCTGGATAGCGTTACAACGTCCTAATACATCAGTCCGTTTGCTGGGGGTACTAAACGAAGCAATTAAACAGTTCGTCAGACGGTCAGTTTGCCAGACCTTTCGAACGAACACGCATACCCTAACAACGGGATCAATAAGTCGCAACACTTTTTTATATAAGAGGATTTCCGTTACATTTGTTTACACTTATTTTAGATTGCGAAGTCTTTCCTGCGGCAGAGGCTACTCTGCCGAGCGGCTTTGGAGTAAGGTATCTCTCTTGTTCTCTGCGCCTAAGGACTATGAGAAAGCGTGATTTTCACCTGAGCAGGCTTGATGGCAGAAAAACATAAGAAGCGATCGCCGTTGCTCCGGTGCGCTGTAGTCAAACCGAGCTAAACCCAGTAAACTTCAGGGGCATAAATTAACTATTTATACCGGCCTTGACCTTATATATCCTGATTCGAGAGCTGTGCTGGCACGCACTCATCTTCTTTATCGTCACCGCGGTTGGGTATGTCGCTGCCGCTGGGGGACTCTATTGGCTTTTGTATGTGCGGCGTACGTCGCGCTTTGCCACAGAAACAGCTACCTCAGCAATAGACATTTGGGCGATGGTTCGCAGCGATGTGATTTTATCTGTTCTGTCATCCGGCATTTTTGCCGTCTGCGCGGCGCTGATGACGACAGCCTATCGTTTGGGCTATACCCGCCTTTATCTTCAGCCTAATCAATACGGTTGGGGATATCTGGCCGCTAGCTTGGTGCTTGTCTTGGTCCTGCAAGACACCTACTTTTACTTCACGCATCGGCTCTCACATCATCCTAAATGCTACCGATGGCTGCACAGAGGCCATCACCAGTCTAAAAATCCCACCCCTTGGACGGCCTTTGCCTTTGATCCGGCAGAGGCCATGCTTCAGGCGATCTATCTGGTCGGGGCAACGCTGGTGATTCCGATGCACCTTTCGGTCTTGATTGCGGTGGTGCTGGTGATGACGCTGGGCGCGCTGATCCATCACTTTGGCGTGCGGCTTTTTGAAGCGTCAGCCTTTGGCCGATGGCTGGGTAGCTGGATGGTGGGCACGACTCATCACTGGCTGCATCATCGCAAGTGCAGCGTTCACTACAGCCTGTATTTCACCTTCTGGGATAGAGTGATGGGCACTCAATATCAGGGCTACGAGGATGCTTTGAGTCCGGCAAAAGTAACCTCTATTAAGGATATAAAGAGCAGCGCCCTAAAAAGTAGCGTCCCAAAAAATACCGTTCAAAAGAGCGCCGTAAAAGGGGCTGCTCAAAAAACGCTGCCCTTTTGCCGACCTTTCAAAAAGGCATCCTAAAGATACTTTTGCAATAACAAAGACAGCTTTTCCTTCGTGGCGGCTGGGGCTTTATCCAACGGGGTGATAATGGCGTACTTCAACGCCGTATGTGCCTCTGAGGTGGGTGGACGACTGCTTAATCTGTGGACCACCTCTTTAATGACTTTTTGGGCATTTGCCGCATTCTTGAGCAGGTTGCCGATCACCATCTCTACCGTTACGCTGTCGTGATCAGGGTGCCAGCAGTCGTAGTCCGTCACCATTGCTAGGGTGGCATAGGCCATTTCCGCTTCGCGCGCTAGCTTGGCTTCGGGCAAGTTCGTCATGCCAATCACCGTAGCATCCCAACTACGGTACAGGTTGGACTCTGCCTTGGTTGAAAATGCGGGGCCTTCCATACAGACGTAGGTACCGCCTCGGTGCAGCGTCACGCCTTCGAGCTGCTGGCTTTCTACCGCATCTGCTAATACCACCGCGAGGTTACTGCACACGGGATCGCCAAAGGAAATATGGCCAACGATGCCTTCGCCAAAGAAGGTAGAGACTCTGTTTTTCGTGCGGTCGATAAACTGATCGGGTACAACCATATCTACCGGCTTTGCTTCAGCCTTGAGCGAACCGACGGCTGAAGCTGAAATGAGATATTCCACGCCAAGCGATTTCATCGCGTAGATGTTCGCCCTGAAAGGTAGTTCTGAGGGCATGAGTCGATGTCCTCGTCCGTGACGCGCTAAAAAAGCCACTGGCACGCCTTCTATTTTGCCGACGATCAGCGCATCGGACGGATCGCCAAAGGGCGTTTCTATCTTGATTTCTTGCACGTCCGTCAGGGCTTCCATTTGATAGAGGCCGCTGCCGCCAATGATGCCGATTTTGACTGGATGCGCTAACGGGTGCTGGGCGACCATTCACTTCTCCTAGTAGGCTGTGATGCTTTCAAGGGGAATTCTATCGTTAAACTCTTCGTTAGGCTTTGGGATCGCGGGGGACTTGCCGGTTTAGCGAGCAACCGGCGGCGTGATGGATTTGGCCGCTGTCGATTGCAGCAGCCACAGTCCGGTATAGGTCATCCCTGAATCGTCTGGGCGCACTAGCAAAAAATGGAGTCCTTTGGCGGTCTGCTTGCGCTCGGTAAAGGTGCGCGCTGCTCCAGCGACATCCTCGTCTTCAAAGGTCGCCAAGATCCAGCGCTCGGATAGTCCGGCTTCTAGCAATAGTCCGTGAGGCGCACCGGCAATGTATTGCAGCATCACTGGCCGAACAGACTGCAGCCATTGGGCCAAGGCCATTGACTGACGGCCTCCATCGATAATGACGCCAGGGATCAGCAGGGTGCTGGGCAAGCCGAGATCGATGGGTGTTAGCCCTGCGGGTAGCGACTGTATAGGAATCGGTGCTTGGGCAAGGCTCATCAGGCTGTCTGAGCCCACAGCAGCGAACTGCCAGCGATCGCCCATCAAATAGTTCGCTATCGGCTGAGGCGCAGGCCGTTCTACGGCGATGGGGTCGTAAGGCTCATTGACATAGTTATGTAGATTGCTATACCAAGCGGCCCGCTGCTTGAGCCACTGCTTGAGCGTCGGCACCTCACGCGTAGGCCGTACGGCGACTGGCAATTCACGGCAGGCCACTTCTACGAGGCTGACGGTCTGCGGACGAAATATTTCGATAGCGTCCGGCCAGCCACCCGCGCGATCGCACGCAATCTCTAGCTGCTGGCGCACCCAAGGTGCACTTGCCGCACTTTGCGGGCAGAACTCACCGTAGGTGAAGTCCATCTGCGGATCGCAGATCAGCAGCTCCCACAGCGGGTTACCTTGAGGATCTTGGAGCGGGCGGCGGTAAAAATCAAGCTGCCAAAGAGCGCACATGAATGGCACACAGAAAAGGTCAACAGGAGAATTGATATACCCGATACCCCTTGAGATGAGCAGTTGTCAGGAGCAGGTTCTATTACTGTAATAGGATACAAACTGCATTTATCTTATGAAGCTGCAAGCGAAGATTCTATCGGGGTACGCCGCAAGCCTAACGCTGGTTGTGTTGGTCGGGCTTTGGGGCGTTTTCAATCTGTGGCGATTAGGACAAGCGAGCGAAGAGATCTTGCAGGAGAACTATCGCAGTATCCGCGCTGCTGATGGGATGATTGATGCACTCGAGCGCCAAGATAGCGCAACGCTGATTTTGCTACTCAACAGTGATGACGCTTCAGGCTTAGAACTGTTCCGTGAGTACGAAATAGCTTTCCTACGGCGGCTGGGCCGGGCTCAAGACAATGTCACGCTGAGTGACGAACCGGAAACGCTGGCCTCACTAGAATCTGCCTACCAGGCATATTTGGCCAGCGTCGATCAGCTCAGGAGTCAGCCTGAAGAGGCGGCGGCAACGTACGAACAGCTTGTGCGCCCGACTTTTCAGTCGGTGCGAGAGACGGCGGCGCAGCTCAGAGACATCAACCAAGCGGCGATGACAGATGCCTCGGTGCGAGCCAGTCGGACCTCTCAGCAGGCAATTATTTCGGTGGCGATCGCAGGTCTTAGCGCTGCCACTATTGGATTCATCATTAGCTGGATTCTCTCACGCAACCTCGTGCGCCCCGTCAAGGCGATGCGCAGCGCCACCGAGCGCATTGCCGACGGAGATTACGATATCCAGCTAGCGGTTGCTTCAAAGGATGAGCTGGGTCAGCTGGCCGAAGAGATCAATGTCATGAGCCGCCGACTTCAAGCGTTCAAGGCGCTGAATCTAGATAAGCTAGTCGCTGAAAAACAGCGAAGCGAAGCGATTATCTCTAGTCTGAGCGATGGCATTATCGTCGTCGATCATCAAATGCAGATCGTCGCCATCAACCCCGCAGCGGCTACCCTATTTGAAACCACGCCTGATTTTGCTCAGGGCCGCCACTACCTAGAAGCCATTGACAACCGCACGCTCTATGAGCAGATTCAGGCCGTGATGGAATCGACAGGCGACTCGAATCAAGAGCGTGAGCTATCCAGAGCGGAGCTGACGATTGAGCGCGGGAGTATAGAGCACTATCAATACCTAACCACCCCTGTGACCACAGAAGATGGCCGCCGCTTGGGCGTGGTGTTGCTACTGCAAAACGTTACCACCTTAAAAAATCTCGATCAGCTCAAAAGTGAATTTGTGATGACCGCTTCGCACGAGCTGCGCACGCCGCTGACCGGCATGGCGATGAGCATTGATCTGCTGCTAGAAACAGCCCAGGCCAAGCTATCAGAAAATGAGCAAGAGCTGCTGCAAACCGCTCAAGAAGATGTTCAACGACTCAGAGAACTGGTCAATGATCTGTTGGATCTCTCGAAGATAGAGTCTGGCAAGATCGATATGGAACAGATCGCCACCGATCCCAAGCAGATTATCGACAAGGCCATTGAGCTGCTGAAGATTCAAGCTGAAGATAAAAACATTGAAGTAACCAGTGCGATCGCCAGCAATCTGGGCCATGTCAATGCAGATGCGAATAAAGTCACCTGGGTTTTGACAAATCTAATTGCGAACGCCATCCGCTACGCCAACCAAAAAATCGAGATCACCGCTCGGCCACACGGCACCTGGGTCTCGATTGCCGTAACGGACGACGGCCCTGGGATAGCACCCGCTTATCAGAAAAAAATCTTCGATAAGTTTGTGCAGGTCAAGACAGAGAAAGATGTCGGTGGCTCAGGACTGGGTCTATCCATATGCAGAGAAATTATTAAAGCGCATGGCGGTACAATCTGGGTTGAATCGACTTCTGGCAAAGGAAGTAAATTTACGTTTACACTACCTGCAATGTGACAGTTTTTATCCTGCTGGTGAAGAAACCTCAAGAGGAAATCGCCCATGTCCAACGCTAATATTTTGGTAGCTGATGATGAGAAAAGCATTCGTTTGACGGTCAACCAAGCGCTGTCTTCTCAAGGATATGAAGTCAAGACGGTGGCTGATGGCAGCAGCGTCTTAGCCCAGTTACAAGAGAGTTCGCCTGATTTACTTTTGCTAGATATTCAGATGCCGGGGATGGACGGCATTGAAGTTTTAAAAAAGGCGGTGACGCAACAGCCTTCGCTGAAGGTGATTATGATTTCGGCTCATGGCTCGGTTGATAATGCCGTAGAGGCGATGAAGCTAGGCGCGGTAGACTACCTGCAAAAGCCCTTCACTCCCGGTGAGCTGAGAGAGCTGGTGAGTCGTGTTCTCAAGCGAACGACACTCGCTGATGATGAATACGACACGCAGATTTCGGCGGCGCGAAATATGGCGAGTGTCCAAAAATATGACGATGCGATCGCGGTGGCTAAGCAGTGTATCGGTAGCCATCCTGAAAACGCCGCTGGTTTTAATCTGTTAGGTGAGCTGCTAGAGATAAAAGGCGAACAGTCAGAAGCACTAAAGAACTACCGAGTTGCACTGGACTTAGATCCGACCTATCAGCTGGCCAGTGACAACTTGAGCCGGGCGGCGATGGATCCCAAGTCTCAGCCAAGTTTCTGACACAAGCTGTTCTATTAAATGAGCTTCTCTATGGTTTCTACTATGCTTGGCAGTAATGCCAAAGATTCTCAATACATCATTATCGTTGGCTGCGGACGACTGGGATCCTTGTTAGCCTCTAGCCTCAGTGCTCAGGGTCATAGCGTCGTCGCCATTGATCGACGCGAAGAGGCTTTCGAGGGTCTCTCAGCAGAATTTAGCGGATTTCGAGTTGTGGGCGATGCTGCCGAATTAGCGACGCTGCACAAGGCCAAGGCGGATAAGGCAGATTGCTTACTCGCGGTCACTCGTGAGGATAACGTCAACCTGATGGTGGCACAAATTGGCCAGGTCACCTTTGAAATTCCGACCGTACTGGCACGCGTATTTGACCCTGGCCGTGAGGCTATCTATCGAGAGTTTGGGATTGAAACTATCAGCCCAACCCAGCTGTCTGCCGATGTATTCTTACAAAAGCTAGCGGCCCAATCTCATCAGGTGGCTCAGTCTAAACAGGTGGCCCAATGAGAATTATCTTGATCGGTGCAGATAAGCTCACTTACTTTTTGGGGCGACGATTTGCCAGTAAAGGCTACTACCTAACGATTATTACGCCGCAGGAGGAAAAATCTGTTTCGCTATCGCGGCGGCTAAAAGCAACGGTGATTACCGGAAACGGCAGCGATCCGGCTGTCTTGCAATCAGCAGGCGCATATCAAGCAGACGTTTTATTGGCGCTGAGCGATCAGGACCAAGACAACCTGATTGCCTGTCAGGTTGCCCAAGATCGCTATGGCGTGCCTAGAACAGTGGCACTGGTTAACGATCCTGACAACCGAGAGATTTTTGAAGAGCTGGGCGTGTCAGTGGCGTTTTCAGCCACTGAGATTCTGGGTTCTTTGATCGAGCAGCAGATGAACAGCACCGATATTTTGAATTTGGTGCCAGTCACTGAGAGCGGCGTCACCATTACAGAAGTTGTGCTTGAAGAAGGCAGTCCGGCGGTGGGCAAAGCGATTAAGGATCTGTCCTTGAGCGGGGCGGTGATTGCCTGCGTGGTCCGGCGAGGGCATGTGCTGGTGGCGAAGCAGCGTAGCTATTTACATGTGGGC
The DNA here is from genome assembly GCA_049680585.1 of Phormidesmis sp. GTDB lineage: Bacteria > Cyanobacteriota > Cyanobacteriia > Phormidesmidales > Phormidesmidaceae > Phormidesmis. Next base: position 2,703 of record JBAUIB010000469.1, on the reverse strand, counting down.
GATCGCGTTTTACTCATCAGTGAGAATGATCGCTATGGCCAAGCTCAAAAAGCACTGACAGGTGAGGGGGCTTAAGCTGTGCGTTATCAAAGTTATCTGCGCCAGCGCTATCTGGTGGTGCTGGGCTATACCGGGCTGATCTGCATGATTGCCGGGCTCGCAATCTTATCGCCGCTGCTGGCCCTGATTGCCTACCCTGAAGAAGCAAATCTGGCATGGGGATTTCTGCTGCCGGGGCTGTTGCTGGGCGTGATTGGATTTGCGCTATGGCGATCGCTTTTGCCCCGATCAGGTGCCTCAAAATCAGACGTCACCTTGAATTTGCAAGAGGGCTCGATCATCGTTGTGCTCGCTTGGCTGTTGGCCATTGTGGTAGGGACCGTGCCCTTTTTGACCATTGGCGGGCTAAACTTCACGCAGGCCATGTTTGAGTCCACTAGCGGCTGGACGACAACTGGGCTCTCTGTGGTAGATGTGACCGAGACCTCGCAGCTGATCTTGCTGTATCGCAGCATTATGGAGCTGTGTGGCGGAGCGGGATTAGCAATTATTACCTTGAGTGCGATCGCCGGTCCGGTGGGTGCGAGTATGAGCAGCGCCGAAGGCCGCAGTGAACAGCTCGCCCCTAATATTCGCCGCTCGGCCAAGCTCGTGCTAATCATTTACAGTGGCCTCTGCGCGATTGGCATCGTGGCGCTGCGGATTTCGGGCGTTGGCTGGTTCGATGCGGTCAACCACTCGTTCGCGGCCCTCTCTACAGGCGGCTTTTCTACCCGCACTGACTCCATCGGCTATTGGGACAGCCCGTTTGTCGAAGCGGTCACCATCGTCTTAATGCTGTTTGGCGGCCTCAATTTTGTCACCATTTACCTACTGTTCACCGGTCAAATCAAGTCGGTTATTCGCAATGGGCAGGTGCGCTTGCAAGCATTATTCATTCCGCTGGCCGCCATTATCATTTTCTTTGCCTCTGCGGTTAGCCTGTATCCCACGCTCGACAAAGCGATTCGGGTGTCTATTTTTGAATCTGTGACGGCTCTGACCACTACGGGCTTTTCGACCGTAGGCTATGGCGATTGGAACAGTTTGCCTTGGCTAGTGATGCTGATCCTGATGCTGATTGGCGGTGGCGCGGGCTCTACGGCAGGAGGGATTAAGCAGCTGCGAGTCTACATCTTGTACCGGGCCCTGCTGAGCGAATTGAAGAAGATGCTTTTGCCTCAAGGCGCTGTCAACGAAACTGAAGTATGGCAAGGCGAGCAGCGCCGATTTTTAAAGGCTGATCAGGTTCGCCAAATGGCACTGTTTGTCTTTTTGTATATCGGCGTCTTTCTGATCGGCAGCGCGGTGATGACAGGATATGGCTATCCGCTGCAGGAGAGCCTCTTTGAATATGCCAGCACCCTTGGCACCGTTGGGCTGTCTATTGGAATAACTGCCGCTGACGCGCCTGTAGGCGTTCTATGGACGCAAATTTTCGGTATGTTCTTAGGGCGCCTAGAGTTTTTCACCGTGTTTGTAGGGATAGCCTGCATGCTCCGCGATATTCGCCCTATGTTGAGTAATCAAAATAAAAAAGCGACTTAGCTAATTACTTAAATCGATTACCCTACGAGCCAGATCTGTGATGATTGCAATTATCTTTGCCGACCCCATTACCGATCCGGTCGCCATTTTTCTAACGATTTTGGCCATTATGCTGGTCGCGCCGCTTCTGTTTGAGCGCTTTCAGCTACCGGGCATTGTCGGCCTGATTCTGGCGGGTGTTGTCGTCGGTCCGGATGGCCTGGGCATGCTTCAGCGCGATAGCACAATCGTACTACTCGGCACGGTAGGTCTGCTGTTTTTAATGTTTATGGCTGGGCTGGAGACTAGTCTAGATGACTTTAAAGAAGACGGTGATAAGGCAACGTTATTTGGCCTTTTAACGTTTGTGATTCCGCTGGCCATTGGCACCTTTGCCATGCTGATGCTGGGCTATGGTTGGCTGGCGGCGATTCTGGTAGCGTCATGCTTTTCGTCGCATACGCTGCTGGCGCTGCCGGTGCTCAATAAGTTGGGGATTATGCGATCGCCCCCGGTCGTCATCACCCTGGGCGCAACCCTCATCACCAACGTACTCGCCCTGCTCACCCTAGCGGTCATTATCAAAGCCTATCAAGGTAGCCTCACCTTGGGCTTTTGGCTGTTTCTGATTCCAGCTCTGACAATCTATACGTTTGCCTGTCTGTGGGGCGTTCCCCATCTCGGACGCTGGTTTTTCAAGAAATTCGGTCATGACGAAAACGCCGAGTTTACGTTTGTGATAGCGACACTGTTTGTGGTGTCGTATCTGGCCAATGCGATTGATATTGAGCCCATCATCGGCGCCTTTTTGGCAGGCATTGCGCTGACGCCGCTGATTCCACAGATGAGCCCACTGATGAACCGCATTCAGTTCATCGGCAATGCGCTATTTATTCCGTTCTTTCTGATCTCCGTCGGCATGCTCATCGACCCGATGGTATTGATTCGCGAGCCTCGGGTCATTCTCATTGCGGTGGTGATGATTGTTGCTGAGCTGATCGGTAAATTTATCGCGGCTTGGATAGCGGGAGCACTTTTCAAAATTGAGTTTCCAGGCGTGATGGTGATGTTTGGGCTATCTACCGCCCAAGCCGCGTCTACATTAGCGGCGATTACGGTCGCTTTCAACATTGATCT
>JBAUIB010000468.1:0-1604 GCA_049680585.1 Phormidesmis sp. | reverse complement strand
GGGAGAGTACGCCTTATCCCAAAAGGTACCGGCTACAGAGCTGTGGCTTTAGCGCTGTGTCTTCTATAGAGTCTTTGCCCCTAAAGGCAATAAAAACGCTGCTGCCCTGCCAGCAAGCCGTTGTCGTCGCGCCTCACCCTGATGATGAAACCCTCGGCTGTGGCGGTGCGATCGCCCTACTTCGCCAGCACAATATTTCGGTTCAGGTTTTAGTGATGAGTGACGGCACGCAGTCTCATCCTCAGTCTGCGCGCTTTCCAGCCGATCAGCTCAGGCAGCTCAGGGAGGCAGAGACCTATGCTGCGCTAGAAGTGCTAGGTGTACCGGCTCAGGGCGTGACGTTTTTTCGGTGGCCCGATACCGCCGTGCCTCAACCAGGAGATCAGAGGTTTCCAAAGGCCGTTGAGCAATGTGATCGCTTCTTCTGCGACCACCGCCCTGACCTGGTTTTCCTTCCTTGGCAGCAAGACCAGCATTGCGACCACCAGGCCACCTGGAAAATTGTTCATCACTGCCTGCGCTGCTGGCCGCAGCCACCCCGTCAGCTCGTCTATTCTATATGGGGTAGCCGCGCTGCGGGTTTGTCCTCTCTTCCCAAAGGTGAATCAGGCTGGCGGCTGAATATTAGCTCAGTCCAAAGCCTGAAGCATAAAGCCGCCATGGCCCATCAATCTCAAACAACAGATCTCATCGACGACGATCCGACTGGCTTTCGCTTAACGCCTGATATGCGCAACAACTTGATCCAGTCTTGGGAAACTTACCTAGAGGTTTAACAATGTCATTCCCCCAGCAGAATACAGAACAGCCAACCAACGCTGGTTCGCTTTCCCCTGACTACTTCGAGCGTATGTACGCAGCCGATCCAGATCCCTGGGACTTTGAAACTAGCGAGTATGAGGCTCAAAAATACGCGGCAACGGTGGCAGCACTTCCCAAAGCGCAGTATCGTTCAGCTTTTGAGATTGGCGGGTCTATCGGCGTACTCACTGAAAAGCTGTCTGCCCGCTGCCAGTCACTGCTTTCAATAGACGTTTCTGAACATGCGCAGGCACGCGCAAAAGAACGCTGCCGGCACTTAGATCACGTTGAGTTTGCCCTCCTGCAAGTCCCTCATCAATACCCCTCGCGCACCTTTGATCTGACGTTGGTTTCAGAAGTAGGCTACTACTGGGGCAAAGACGACCTACAGGTAGCTCAGCAGCAAATTGCAGCCCATCTTGAGCCAGGCGGGCATCTGCTGTTAGTTCACTGGACGCCTTATGTAGAAGACTATCCGCTAACGGGCGATGAAGTCCATGAAGCCTTTCTTCAGCAGGTCGGAACGACCTATCGCTCATTGATAGGCCAGCGAGAAGAGCGGTATCGTCTGGACCTGCTGGAGCGCCTCTAAAATGACGTAAGGATTTGACCCGCTATAAAGCTGGTGATCGGATGCCGCCGCGTGCAGCCGGCGAACAGCCTGTAGACGCTGACGTAGATGCATATTAGCAAGACTGATTTCAGTAGTTGCTTGGAACAGCGGAGAGCCTATTTGCCTCTTTTGGTGCGCAGAAACTGTTGCTACTAGTGCCCCAAATGTAGGTGACATCTCAATGTACTGC
>JBAUIB010000467.1:0-15356 GCA_049680585.1 Phormidesmis sp. | reverse complement strand
CACCTGTATAAAAAGCAAAAAGCAGGGCCGAAGCCCTGCTTTTTGAGATGATTCAAGCTGAAAAACAAGTCGGAAGCTATCCCAAAGCAGCCGCACCACCGACAACTTCCAAAATCTCTTGTGTAATTGCAGCCTGACGAGCCTTGTTGTAAGACAAGGTGAGTGTCTTCATCAGCTCCTTGGCGTTATCACTCGCGCTATTCATTGCCGTCATTCGAGAAGCTAGCTCACTCGCGGCAGACTCCTGCATCGCTCTCAAAATCTGGTTGTTGAGATACAAAGGCAGCAGCGCATCAAGAATTTGAGCAGGGTTTTGCTCAAAGAGCATATCCTTTGGAAACTCGCTCACTTCCGCTTCAGGCGCAGCTTCACGCTCTACCGTTAGGCGACCTTCACGGCTGGTTAGGCGGAAAATTTCATCGTCTTTAGCTTCCAAACCCTGTGGATCTAGCGGCAAAAGCGTCTGCGTAACCGGCTTGTTGCTGACTAGCGAAAGAAACTTGGTATAGACCAGCTCTACTCTGTCTACCGATTCCGATAGAAACAGCGTCAGCAGCTCATCGGCAATCATTGATGCTTCGTCTGCGGTGGGAATTTGCTCTAAGCCGGTGTATTTCGCATCGATAGGCGCGCTGCGACGCTCAAAATATTGAACTGCTTTGCGACCCACTAATACATAAGAGCACTCTAGCCCTTCGGCCTTAATCTCTTTAGCGCGGTTCTCAGCCCGGCGGATGACGTTGGCATTATAGCCCCCGCACAAACCGCGATCGCCCGACACGACGAGCAAGGCAACCTTTTCCACATCGCGCTGCTGCAATAGCGGCAAATCAGACGTATCTTCAAATTTGAGCCGACTCTGCAGCCCGTACAGAACCTGAGCCAGGCGATCCGCAAACGGGCGTGTCGCGTTGACCTGGGCCTGAGCGCGACGAACCTTGGCCGCAGCCACTAGGCGCATCGCTTCAGTGATTTTTCGCGTATTTTTGACCGTCTGGATGCGATCGCGAATTAACTTTAAATTAGCCATAATCGTTTTTCATCAGGTCGCTAGCACTCACCTGAAGCGGTTAGATGCCAGCGACCGAGCGTCTCCCTACGCCGCCATGAATGCCTGTTTGCTCTCATCAATTGCCGCATTCAACAGTTCGACGGCTTCATCAGTGAGCACTTTCTTGCTGTTGATTTCATCCACATAGGCTTTCTTGCTGGTGTTGATATAGCCGATAAGCTCACTGACATAGTCAGCAATTTTTTCAACCGGAATATCATCCAGCTTGCCATTAATACCAGCGTAGATAACCGCTACCTGCTCAGGCAAAGAGCGTGGTGAATACTGCTTTTGTTTCAAAATCTCACGCAGGCGCTGGCCACGAGCGAGCTGCGCTTGAGTTGCCGGATCCAAATCAGATGCGAACTGAGCGAATGCCTGCAGCTCATCAAACTGAGCCAGTTCCAGCTTCACCTTACCGGCCACCTTCTTGATCGCCTTAGTTTGCGCTGCAGATCCGACTCGAGATACCGAAATACCCGCGTTGATCGCTGGGCGTAGACCTGAGTTAAACAAATCAGAGGAAAGGAAGATCTGACCGTCTGTAATCGAAATCACGTTGGTCGGGATGTAGGCCGAGACGTCACCCGCTTGAGTTTCAATAATCGGCAGCGCGGTCATGCTGCCTTCATCCAACTCTGGGCTGAGCTTGGCAGCTCGCTCTAGCAGGCGAGAGTGGAGATAGAATACATCGCCAGGATAGGCTTCGCGGCCAGGCGGACGCTTAAGCAGCAAGGACATTTGGCGATAGGCTTGAGCTTGCTTAGTCAAGTCATCGTAAATAACCAGGGTGGCCTTGCCCTTGTACATAAAGTACTCAGCAATTGACGCACCTGTGTAGGGCGCTAGGTACTGAAGGGCTGCCGGATCGTTGGCGTTGGCAGCGACCACTACGGTATATTCCATCGCCCCGCGCTCTTCTAGCACACCAATTACTTGGGCGACTGAAGATGCCTTTTGGCCAATTGCCACGTACACACAGACAACGTCTTGATCGCCTTGGTTGAGGATAGTATCGATGGCGATCGCTGTTTTCCCGGTCTGACGGTCACCAATAATCAGCTCCCGCTGACCCCGGCCAATCGGAATCATCGCATCAATAGCTGTAATTCCTGTCTGCAAAGGCTCATAAACGGACTTCCGTTCAATAATGCCCGGCGCGGGAGACTCAATCAGGCGCGTCTCACCCGTTTGAATCTCGCCCTTTCCATCAATAGGACGGCCCAGCGTATCTACTACGCGGCCTAGCATCGCCTCACCGACCGGCACCGCCGCAATTTTACCAGTGGATTTTACCGTACTGCCTTCTTGAATCTGGCGGCCTGTACCCATCAGCACCGCGCCGACGTTGTCTTCTTCTAAGTTGAGGGCAATGCCCGCTGTGCCATCTTCAAACTCCAGCAACTCGCCAGCCATCGTGTTGTCTAGCCCGTAGATACGAGCAATCCCGTCACCCACTTGCAAAACAGTGCCAACGTTATCTGCCTTAACGCTCTGATCGTACTGCTCTATCTGCTGCTGAATAATGCTGCTAATTTCGTCCGGTCTGATGCTTACCATTAGGAGTCGCTCTACTAACTACCGATATAAACTACAAAAATTTTGATGCCCTTATTCGCTAGGCCCCTTACAAGACCTATGCACACGCGTATCAGCTAGGACGCCCCCAGCTGTAAACCAATACGGCGGAGCTGTCCGCGAATGCTCGCATCCAACACCTGAGAGCCAATTTGAATGATCACCCCACCCATCAAATCTGGATCGATGCGGGTTTCTAGCTCAACAGAGTTCGCTTGGGTCATGCTGAGCACCTTCTGGCGCACGGTTTCCTTCTGTTCATCGTTGAGCTCGACAGCTGAGATCACCTCAGCCAAAACTGCCTGCTTAAGCTCACGGACCTGGGTTTGAAACTGCTGTAGTATCGGCTCGATCATAGAAATGCGGCCTTTATCGACTAGCAGCATCAGAAAATTCTTCATCTGCAAATTGGTATTGTCACCTAACACCTTCGCAATTACGCTCTTCTTGGCATCGCTGGGAGGTAGGGGATTGGCTAAAAATGCAGAGAGATCATTCGAATCTTTTAGAAGAGAAAGCAAATCCGACGCGGATTGGCTCAGTTCATCTACGCTGTCTTTGGTCTGCGCAATTGAAAGGAGCGCCTGGGCGTAAGGAGAGGTAATCTCTGAAGTTGCCATACTCATTTGGGTTTTCTCCTAATCTCCTAGCTGTGCAATACTTCGATCAACGAGCTGGGCCTGCACATCCTCATTGAGGATATTTGGCAAGCGCGATCGCACCTCCTCAAGTGCCATTGCAGACACCCGCTGCCGCAGCTCCTGCATCACGCGCTCCTGCTGGGAGGAGAGATCCTGCTGAGCTGTCGCCTTCATCCGCTGAATATCTTTAGCTGACTGGGCCATCACACTTTCGCGAGCAGCTTCAGCATTATCAGCGGCTTCAGCGCGAATCTTTTCGGCCTCCTTCTTCGCCATCTGTAGCTTTTGTTGCTGCTCTGCTAGCGCAGAGGCTGCCTGCTTCTGACGCACGTCTACATCCTTGATCTCCGCTTCAATAGCTTCGCGGCGAGCCTTGAGCTTATCGCCCAAAAACCCTCGACCAAAGAAGACCAAAACTCCAATGATGATGGCCAAATTAATTAAGTTGGCCTCAAGGATGTCGAAATGAAATCCGAATCCTTTCGTTTCAGAGGCTAACAGCCCCAACGCTGGCGTTAACACTTTCTATACCTAATAGTGCGTCGTCTCGTACTCTTGCGTGCACCTGCTAAGTTGCCCAATAGATGCGTTGTCTGACAGTTACTGCTACAGCCTGTCAGCATCTCAGTTTTGGTCAGACAAGTTGGCTATACAGGTGAGCCCAGCAGCTTCCCTAGGATTTGCTCGCTCAAAGCATCTACCTGCTTCTCCAGCTGGCTCATCGCCGCGTTCTTCTGCTCGTCTAGCTCTTTTTGTACCGCTTCCCGTTGAGAGGCGGCCTCTTGCTGGGCAACCGACTCCTGCTCATCTGCAATTTGTTTGGCATCGGCCTGAGCCGACTCAATCACACTGCGAGCCTCACGGCGCGTATCTGCCAAAGATTTCTCATAGTCAGCAGCCAGATTCTTAGCTTTAGCTAAGCGCTCTTCGGCTCCTGCTTTCGTATCGCGTACATAGGTCGCGCGATTGTCGATTGCTTCACCCAACGGCTTATAAAATATGACGTTGAGCACCGCAATCAGAATCAAAAACTGAATTGCCATCAAAGGTAAGGTTGCATCTAAGTCAAACAATCCCCCCGATTTTTCGGCAGCTTCAGCCGCTTCGACGGCTATTAATGTCAGTCCCATCCACATGTTCTTCGTTCCAGATTTACAAAGCAAAGCGAGGCAGAAGACAACTCTTCAGGCCCCGCCTTTCCATTACTTATGCGAAGGGGTTAGCGAATAGGAGAACCAGTGCAACCACCAAGCCATAAATAGTCAGTGCTTCCATAAAGGCCAAGCTGAGTAGCAGGGTGCCGCGAATTTTACCTTCGGCCTCGGGCTGACGTGCGATCCCTTCTACAGCCTGACCTGCTGCCGTGCCCTGACCAATACCAGGACCAATCGCGCCTAGACCAATAGCCAAACCAGCCGCAATAACGGAAGCGCTAGCAATAGTCGGATTCATGATGTTTTTCCTTTTGATGTTTAGAGTGTGACTTTAAGGCCCCTATTGGTTTCGAGCCATTGTTTTGAAGCCCCTGGAGAGTGAGATTTATGAGAGTCTCCAGCTCTCAAGCGCTAATGATTTGCTGCACAAATCGTTAGCAAAAAGCTCAAAAAAACACTATCCATGTTCTTCTCCGCCATGACCTTCAAGGGCTTCACCAATATAGGCAGCTGCCAAGGTCGCAAAAATGAGCGCCTGAATAGCACTGGTAAATAGCCCCAATGCCATCACAGGTAGCGGCACAAACAGAGGAACGAGAAGCACCAACACAGCAACGACCAGTTCATCGGCCAGGATGTTTCCAAACAGACGGAAGCTCAGCGAGAGCGGCTTCGTAAAGTCTTCTAGGATGTTGATTGGCATCAGCAAGGGGATGGGCTCAATGTACTTCGCAAAGTAGCCAAGTCCGCGCTTGCGAAAGCCTGCATAAAAATAGGCGACAGAGGTTAGCAAGGCCAACGCCACGGTCGTATTGATATCGTTGGTAGGAGCCGCTAGCTCAGCGCCACCCGGAATGTGAATGAGCTTCCAGGGAACCAGCGCACCTGACCAGTTAGAAACAAAAATGAATAAAAACAGCGTGCCAATAAAAGGCACCCAAGGACGATATTCTTTTTCCCCAATTTGGTCTTTAGCCAAGTCGCGAATAAACTCCAGCGCATATTCCATCAGGTTTTGCAGCCCTGAGGGAACTCGCTCTACCTTTCGAGTTGCCAGAAAACAAACGCCAATGATCAAGGCGGCAACAAACCAAGACACTAGGAAAACCTGCCCGTGAACCTTGAGTCCTCCGAGGTTCCAATAGTAGTGGTTGCCGAGCTCTAGTTTGGCCAGAGGCCCAGTCCAAAACGCAGCGTTCATTAAGTGAAAAGTATTTAGCATTGCCGTTTGAAGGGGTATATGGAGGGCGCTGTGGGCGCGCCAAAACGGAGAGGACTCTGATCACAAAGAGAGAGCCGTAGACAAGAAAGCAGAAGAGAGGAAAAGCAAAGCTTTATCTGGATTTCAACCGCATTGAGAACAGAGAGCCACTCAAGCAACGTTTTTATTGGGCAAAATAGACGTCCAAAGAACAAACGATATGATTGCCGCTTTGTAAGTCAAAAACCCTAAAAAGACGGGTATAACATCTAGCTGATCCCATCGCAGGGCAACGATCATCACACCTGCAAAAACCGCTAATCGCCCAGTGTTTGAGTTCTTTTTCTGGCGACCAATGCTACTGACACCTCTGGCCAGCATTCTTAAGTAGACGACTCCGACGCAGGCACCCAGCAAATAGTCGAGGGCAATCTGCAAAGAGTAGAATCCCCAGACAAAGGGAAAGACGACAGCACCTAAAACAGCCGTTAACTTGAGTAGGTTTTGCTGTAGCTGATAGTAGTCTTGCATGGACGTCTCGGAAGGCGGCGGCAGGACTGGCTTTTCGTCTTGGGCTGCGTCTTGAGTGGCCGTTTGCGCCGTTGGCTCAGTTGCCACCGCTGAGGCAACCACCGAATTTAGCTCGGCGGACTGCTCTAGCGTTTTAGTGGGCTCTTCAGCAAAGGTCACAGCGATCAAATGCAAAAACTTTGTCAGATTGGGGCTGGTTAAAGCAGGGTTAAACTGTCTCAAACCAAGGCTAATCATATCATGGCAACAATACTTAAGAAAAAAGTTTTAATCACAAACTCAGCATTAGTTTTGTAGCGGCGTTAGCATAATTAGCTGTCTGGATTGGAGCGATCGCACCCCCGCCAAATCCAGCTCTAAGCCATCTGTCTGTTGATTTTCCGCAAGGATAGCCGCGACGCTCTGAGTTTGGCCGGGGTCGCATTTTTCCAAAAACGCAAACTCTGCTTCTGTCACAGAGATGACTTGATAGTCGTAGTTAAAAAAGGTGCGGCTCGGCCAACCCTCCATACAGGCATGGCGCTCGGGCACCGCTGCCAGCAGCGCCGCATCCTCACTCCAATCGACTTTCTCCAGGGGCGATCGCGCGAGGAAAAACTCGTAGTGCGTCACTTCTGGATCGAGCACCTCAGTTAGGCGATAGCGATCGCGCTGGGTCATTTGCTCGACCCTTGCCATCAGATCTGGCGCATCGCCAATCAGTCGAGAAAGCTCCCAGTATTGCGGATTGGAAAAACCGACAAAATCCAAGCCCGATGAGTCAATCAGCTCGAACAGCGTTTTGACGTTGTAGTCGATTTCCTGAGGATGCACGTACATATCCGCGAAGCATTCATCTCGCTGATTTTCTAGAGCCCAGCGCGTTTCTTCTCGTTTGCGCAGGCGATTTTGCTCAGGCAGCGACGAAAACAAGCTGCGTCCGACCGCAACGCCATCTGAATAGTCGCCTCGGCGATCGCCCTGCAGCAGCCCAATCGCCTCCTGAGTTAGCTGGATTTCCCACCGCCCTAGCTCTGCGTAGACAAATATATGGAGAATGCCCCCTAGCTTAAGCTTGTTAGCGAGCGCCTGGAGTCCTCGAATCGGATCAGGCATGTGGTGCAGCACCCCCACACAGTTGATCAAGTCGAACTCACCTGGAATTTGCTCGACATCGTAAATGCTGAGCTGATGAAAGGTGACTCGGTCCGCACCGGAACGCTGGCAGCGTTCTGTGGCCACCGCGATCGCTCCCCCGCTTAAGTCAATTCCCACCACCTCAGCATCAGGATTGAGATGCACTAAATACTCTGTACTTACCCCTGTACCGCAGCCCGCATCCAATATGCGCACTTGGTCACTCGCTGGCTTACGGCCTGTGCAAAAGCTATAGGCACTTGGCCAATGCCAGCGCCAGTTGTAGCCAGGGGGGGCCTCATCCAGCAGCGGTTCTGGGGGGAAAGGATAGGCATCGTAAAGCCTAGCGACTGCCGAACTGACCTTTTCGGCGGTATCAGCATCCGCTTCAACTACCGAAGCGCTGTTAATCTGTGCTGCTGAAGGAGACTCTGCCATACCACTTAAAAATTGCTCACGTCTATATAAAGAGTAATCTGTTGGCTCACCTAACGGACTGAGCAAGGGCAAAAGTCTAAGACAAAAGCGATGATCATCGTAAAACCACAAGAAATTAAAAGTTACAAAACTTATCTCTTCTCTCAGAGAGTACAGGCGTCTCGTATGATCTTAGTTAAATAGATTTCTAAGCCTTGAACAATTTGCTCTGAATTACCCTGAACAGTTTGCCTTGAACAATTTGCCTTGAACAATTTGCCTTGAACAATACGGTTCTTAACAATCGCGTGGTGACCCTTCCAAATCGTTTTACTCTGAGATCAACTTCAGCGAAAAGGACCTATCCAGCTAGACATTTACACAGCTAGGCAAAGACAGCTAGGCAAACCCCTCAAGTTTTAACGACCTTTTTAACGACATAATTCTTTCTATATAGGGAGTCTTTGAGAACCCATGACATTGACAGCTAGTGGCGGAAGCGGTATAGAGCGGCCTCAACGTTATCAAACCGTGCCTACCGAATCCATTGGGCAAGCGGAGCAAAAAGATCGGTACATGGAGCGCCCTGAATTAGGTGAGCTCAAGACTTTCTTTGGCTCAGGAATGAAGCGATTGGCGATCGCCCAAACCCTCACCCGCTATTCAGAACTCATCGTTTCCCAAGCCGCCAACCGCATTTTCACCGGTGGTTCAGCGTTGGCCTACCTAGAAAAGGCAGACGATACACCGACAGAAAAGACCCGAGGCGGCAAGCCACTCGATCAAAGAGAAGCCGCTAAGCTTGGTACCGCTACGTTTACGGCCAGCGGCAACAGCGACGCTGACAGCGGCATCTTTGGTGGCATTCGAAACCTGCTAGTCAACAATCCAGAAGTCGGCCCCACGCCTGCTGGATTTAGGCCCATCAACGTGGCCCGCTATGGCCCTAGGAACATGCAAAAGTCCCTTCGGGACATGAGCTGGTTCTTACGCTATATCACCTACGCAGTGGTAGCAGGCGATCCGAGCATCATCAAAGTCAACGTTCGCGGACTGCGCGACATCATTGAAAATGCCTGCTCGACACCAGCCACACTAGTAGCGCTGCAAACTATGCGCGGCGCATCGATTGGCTATTTCAGAGGCGACGGAGAAGCGCAAGACATTCTTCGGCAGTACTTCGACGTCATGCTAAGCGAATTTCGAGGATCTAAGCCCTCGAATATTCTTCGCATGCGCGAATCTAAGGACTTGCCAGGTCGTTCACTGCCTCAGAGCTATTTCAACGGCGCCCAGCGGCGACCCAAGTACGCAATGAAGCCCGGTCTCTCCTCTAGTGAGAAAAATGAGGCCGTCAGAGCAGCTTATCGTCAGGTGTTCGAGCGCGACATCACTCGCGCATACTCTCTGTCTATCTCCGATCTAGAATCGAAGGTGAAAAACGGCGAGATTTCCATGAAGGAATTCATCCGTCGCTTGGCCAAGTCACCGCTGTATCGCAAGCAGTTCTTTGAGCCCTACATCAATAGCCGGGCGTTGGAATTGGCATTTCGGCACATTTTGGGTCGCGGGCCTAGCTTCCGAGAAGAGGTTCAGAAGTACTTCTCTATCGTTTCTGAAGGTGGATTGCCGGCGTTGATTGACGCGCTTGTGGATTCTCCAGAATACGCTGATTACTTTGGAGAAGAGACAGTTCCATACATTCGTGGGCTGGGTCAAGAGGCCCAGGAGTGCCGCAACTGGGGGGCTCAGATAAATCTTTTCAAATACAGTGCGCCTTTCCGCAAAACACCTCAGTTCATCACGTTTTTTGCGGCTGCTAGAAACCCGCTTCCCGACCAACATGTCTATGGCTCAGGTAATGACCCGCTGGAAATTCAATTTGGCGCTATCTTTCCGAAAGATACAAAGGATGCCAATCCAACACCAGCTCCTTTCAACAAAGACACTCGTCGAATTCTGATCCATCAGGGCGCAGGTATCAACAACCAGCTCAGCAATCCGGCAGCCCGACCACAGCCGCCTGGTTCATTAGGTGCAAAGGTTTTCAAAGCATCTGAGGTCAGTACTACCATCATTATTGATGCGGTTTATCGTCAGGTCTTTGGCCGCAAGCCTTACGCGGGTCAGCAGTTGAGCGCCGCAGAGAGCCGCTTTAAAAATGGGCAAATTAGCGTCCGTGAATTCGTCAAGGCCGTTGCCAAGTCAGAATCTTTCCGGAAAACCTACTGGACGTCGCTCTATGTGATGAAGGCTGTGGAATATATTCACCGCCGTTTGCTAGGGCGTCCTACCTATGGTCGTAATGAGACCAATCAATACTTTGACGTCTGCGCCAAGGAAGGTTTCTACGCCTTAATTGACGCCATTATGGACTCTAAAGAGTACAGTGATTGCTTCGGCGAGGATACGGTTCCTTACGAGCGGTATTTGACCCCAGCAGGTCAGGCCATGCGATCGCTTCGAGTAGGCTCCATTCAAGACACTGGCTCACGCGTAGAGCAAGCTTCTACCCCTCGCTTTATTGAGCTAGGGAGTGTCGCTACCGACAGACCAACACCTGAGGTTGCTCAGAGAGTCGGTCAGGGTGTCAGTGTCCAGAGGGAGCAGACGAAGCGATTCAAGCTCACTAACACAGCTGACAAGTCAGCCGTGAAAACAGTGGCTCAAGCCGCCTATCGCCAAATCTTTGAGCGTGATATTGCCCCCTATGTGATCAAAGCCAGTGAGTTCTCCGAGTTGGAGAGTAAGTTGGGTAACAGCGAAATCAATCTCAAAGAATTTATCGAAGCGCTAGGTTGCTCACGGCTTTACATTAAAGAGTTCTATGCACCCTATCCCAATACCAAAGTGATCGAGCTAGGGACGAAGCATTTCCTTGGCCGAGCCCCTCAAGATCAGATGGAAATCCGTAAGTACAACAAGATCTTGGCCGCTGACGGGATCCGTGGCTTTATCAGAGCGATGGTCGATACGCCAGAGTACGCTCAGTACTTTGGTGAAGACACCGTGCCCTATCGGCGTTTCCCGACCTTGCCCGCCGCGAACTTCCCCAACACTGAGGTTCTCTATAACCGCTTAACCAAGCAAAGTAGTGATGTGGTTGTTCCTAGCTTTAGCTCGGCCAATTCAACGACACCTGTAGAGCAACTCCCGCTTATGGCAGGCGCTGTCGATCAGTAGTTTGACTCGGCGAATGTAAACAGAAAACAGACGGATGAACAATAGAGAGAGCTTGTATACAGGATCTCTCTATTGTCAAACTATCGGTGTCGTTCCATTGCAGACCGGGTAGCTTCAGAGCGTTCCAAGGTTGTTCAACGATGGCCAGGTTCAAAAAGAGGCGCGCAGGTTTGCGGGTCTCTTTTTGAATTTGTTCTTTAGACGTCCACACTTTGTAGCTCTCGCCTTCGACGGTAATACATTCGGTGTCGAGTATAAAGCCATAAAAAACTGTCAGGAGAGACATTTGGCCGTTTTGGGGAATGGAGAATTTGGGCGATCGCCCAAATTCTGAGGATATTTATTACGAAATATTGCCAAACCTCTAAGAAGGTCGGCAGAATACCGGAAAATGTTTACGGAAGGTAGCTGAGCCAAACAAGATTGAATCTGCTTTGAAGCATAGACCTGAAGCGTATTAACTGTGAACTGAATATCTTGTTTGCTTGCAAGCGGAAATTTAGATTATTAGAAGTTTATGGCTAAGCGTTTCTAGCTAGGCATTTTAAGCGCAGGTCATCTGTCAGCCCTCGTGGCTGTTCTTAGAGTGGAATCAATATAAGCAAATGCTTTATTTACGCTCAAGTGCAGCGGTGAGTTCATTTGACTGAAGCTCAGCTGTTTGTTTTTTTGAACACCAGTGAAACTCATCTGGTTTATTCTTTCGGAGGAATCCATTAATGAGTATAGTCACGAAGTCAATCGTGAATGCTGATGCTGAGGCCCGCTACCTCAGTCCCGGCGAATTGGATCGTATCAAGGGATTTGTCACCTCTGGTGAGAGTCGTGTACGCATCGCTCAAGTACTGACTGAATCTCGTGAGCGCATCGTTAAGACAGCTGGCGACCAGCTGTTCCAGAAGCGCCCTGATGTTGTTTCTCCCGGTGGCAATGCCTACGGCGAAGAAATGACTGCTACTTGCTTGCGTGACATGGACTACTACCTGCGCCTCATCACCTATGGTGTGGTTGCAGGTGATGTCACCCCCATTGAAGAGATCGGCCTAGTCGGTGCTCGTGAGATGTACAACTCTTTAGGCACGTCTATTCCTGCAATGGCTGATTCGATCCGCTGCATGAAGAACGTAGCCACTTCCATGATGTCTGGTGACGAAGCAGCTGAAGCGGCTTCTTACTTTGACTTCGTCGTTGGCGGCCTGCAATAAGCTTCTGAGCCGTCTTTTCTTTCATACTTCAAAGTCCACTTAAAGGAAGCAAACCTAATGCAAGACGCAATTACTGCTGTAATTAATGCTTCAGACGTTCAAGGAAAGTACCTTGATCAGTCTTCAATGGATAAGCTCAAAGCTTATTTCCAAACTGGTGAACTGCGCGTGCGCGCGGCCACCTCAATCAGTGCAAATGCTGCTGAGATTGTCAAAGAAGCTGTGGCTAAGTCCCTGCTGTACTCTGACATCACCCGTCCTGGTGGCAACATGTACACAACTCGTCGCTATGCAGCCTGCATTCGCGACCTTGACTACTACCTCCGCTATTCTACCTACGCCATGCTTGCAGGCGATCCTTCCATTCTCGATGAGCGCGTGCTTAACGGTTTGAAAGAAACCTACAATTCCTTGGGCGTTCCGGTTGGTGCGACTGTTCAGGCTATTCAATCCATGAAAGAAGTCACTGCTAGCCTAGTGGGTGCTGACGCCGGAAAAGAAATGGGTGTCTACTTCGACTACATCTCCTCTGGCCTGAGCTAGGCTTCCAATATAGCTAGCGCTAAAAGCCTAGATCTTAGAGATGCGAATCTCAGGTTCTAGCTCTTTGGCTAGTTACAGCAAGATGCTCTAAATCAGCATCTGTTTTCAGAAAACAGGATTTACAAACTCGTTTTGATAATCCGTTCCCTTTCTAGAAGTCTGGGGTGAGTGTTAGAAAATTGAAGGCTTAGCAGAAGAGATTGTACTCTATGCATCTCTCTTTCTGAGAGGCTTCGAGAAGTTAGCATTGATCTTTCAGACTTCTAGATTGTGTTTAGGCAGATATGTCCGGGCAACTACACTCAGGCAACTGCATTTAGGCATCAGAACCTTGCCACAAAAGGTCACCCCCTTTTCTTATAGTTTAGTTCTGTGGAGGTTATTGTCTGACCTCGGCACCTGCTGAACAGAATTGGACTGAGATAGGATTGAACAAGAGTTTAGAATTCTCACAGACAAGGTTTTTACGGATGAGGGTTGCTTTCATGGATTTTGTTTTGTCCTTCCCTTCGTTCAAAAAACGTTCATGACTGCATTACTTGTTTTAGGCACAAAAGCCGATGGATGAAGATGCTTCCATCAGTTAAGCGAGCCACCCGCTTTAGCTTGCGCACGTTTTAGTTAAATAGTTCCAGCTCTTACTTTTTAGATACCAGAGAGGCCATTATTATGCGAATGTTTAAAGTCACTGCCTGCGTTCCTAGCCAAACCAGGATCCGAACTCAGCGAGAGCTACAAAACACCTATTTTACAAAATTGGTCCCCTACGACAACTGGTTCAAAGAGCAGCAGCGCATCCAAAAGATGGGTGGCACTATTGTGAAAGTAGAATTGGCTACGGGTCGTCAAGGCGCTAACACCGGTCTTTCATAGCCTACATAGGTTTGCTATGCGCTCCTATGTAGGCTATATCTGCATATAGCGTTTGTCACTTGGCTTGAATACATTTTTTCTGGCAAAAGCCTTACATGGCAACGGGCCAAGTGACTCGCGGTGTACGAATGCATCCGCACACCGCTATAGGTTGCTTCAGGTTGACGTTAAAATATCAAAAGCCTGGTAAAAAGGCCATTAAGAGGACTAAGTGTACCTATATGCTTAGTCCTCTTAATGGCCTTTTTTGTGTCTATATTCGTTTGCCTTCAATTTGTCTCAATATATGGCTCTGGCCACTTATAGCTTTAGCCACTTAGCTCACTACATTAGAGATCGCTAAAACCTTTGTACATTGCGGGCTAAGTGGCTAGCCGTCGTACGTAGGCGGAGCCTTCTCTGTGAGTATGCATCCAACGACGGCTATAGCTTCATACACTGACAGCGACTGCAACCTTTGACACCGGCTATACCTCGACGAAGTAATCGCTAAAGCCTAACGAAAGCCCACCCACGTAAAGAAGTCTTGGCGGGTATATAGCTCCATGATCAATAGTGCAACGAAGCCAATCATAGCGAACCGACCGTTAATTTGCTCTGCGTACTGCGTCCACCCGAAGCTAGGCAGAGGCGCATCTACCTTTTCTTGTAAGTCGTCTTCTGGCAAGCCCTCTTTCGGTTGAGGAGTTGGCTGATTGTCTGGCAGGGCTTCGGTAGGCATGAAACGGCTACGGTATAGATTTTTGGATGCGACAGCTATAAGCGGTGTAGGTGCTTAGCTATCGTTACAGCCAGTCTAATGCACAGTGAGGCATAGATTGAGGGCTCAAGCATAGCTATTTTACCTTCTATCTAAACATGCATATCGCTGCGGGTGTAAGTTCCATGCAGTGGCTGGTTAGGCTATCTAACTGGGGTAAGCGATACTTCGCCGTATTGGATGCGATTGGTGTTCTTAGAGGTTGTTTTAAAAGTCGCAAGTTCAGGAAGAAAGCTCACACGGTATAGGCTGAAAGTACTTATCCTCAGCACCGTGAGAGCCATGACAAAAGCATACTCCAGTAACCTGACGCGAGCCCAGTTTGAACTGATTGAGCCATTATTACCAGCTGCTAAGCCAGGGGGGCGCCCCCGCAGCGTCTGCCTCTGGTCAATTCTCAACGGCATCTTGTACGTGGTTGTAGACGGTTGCAAATGGCGAGACTTACCGGGTGACCTACCCCCGTGGCAAACGGTCTACACCTACTTCCGTAACTGGCGCAAAGACGGGACTTGGCAGGCCATTCATACTCGACTCAGGGGATGGACGAGGGCAGTAGCCGGACGACCTGAGAGTCCTTCCGAAGTGATTATCGATTCCCAAAGTGTGCCCACAGCGACGATGGTTAGCCAAGCTGTCGGCTACGACGGTGCCAAGCAAATCAAGGGTCGTAAGCGCCATGCGATTGTCGATACCCTGGGGCTAGTGATGGTAGTGCTGGTGACAGCGGCAAGTCAGCCAGATAGAGCCGGAATCAAACGAGCCTTCCAAAAGCTGATGACCTGGAAGCGACAGGTAGTCCGGCTCTATCTGGTGTGGGCCGATGGCGGTTACAGTGGACAGCCCTTTCTCAGGTGGGCGATGGATACCTTCAGATTAATTGTCGAAGTTGTCCTGCGCCCTAAACAGGCCAAAGGATTTGTCCTGCAAACGTTGGTTGGTTGAGCGGACCTTTGGCTGGTGGAATTGGTATCGTCGTCTCAGCAAAGACTATGAGCGACTACCTGAAAACTCAGAAGCGATGATTTACATTGCGATGATTCGATTAATGCTCAGACGATTGGCGTAATTTGATACATCGTTCACCTTTTAAAACAACCTCT
>JBAUIB010000466.1:0-20023 GCA_049680585.1 Phormidesmis sp. | reverse complement strand
GGGTATAAAAGCGGTAAGCTAAACCGGGCATTGAGCACGCTTAGCAGCTAAGTGGGCCACTAACAGGCGCGAGCCGAGCTAAAATCTGCGGCGTGATCCCTGTCAAATCGGTGACCTGGACAAATGCCTTTGCCGCTGGCCCGATGACTAGCAGCGGCACTGCATTGAACGTGTGGCGTTTGGTTGAGAGATCTTCTACGTTGCCGTGATCGCTGGTGACAATCAGGGTCACAGTGGATGGCAGATGGGCGATCGCACTGGCTAAAAAAGTGTCTATTCGCTGAAGATACGCGATCGCCTGATCTGCGTTTTGAGCGTGACCTGCATAATCGGTTAAATAAGATTCAAATAGCGTGACGCCATAGTGCTGGCTCAGCTTTGCTAATCGCTGTCCGGCCATCTCTGGTGAAAGGGGCGATCGCCCTCCCGATTGGCTCAGCCTATGCGAATTCAGCGCAGGGGACCTATTTCTCCCCTCATTCCCTACAATATTCCAAAAAATCGCCTCTCCTTGCTCGTACTCATACTGCATGCGAAAGGGGAGTTTGGCGATTAGATTAAGCAGTGTGCACACTGAGTAGCGCCGCTTTCGTTGAGCGATGGCGTAGAAGTATGCTGGCGAATAGGCGTTCGCTAGGGTTGCGGTGCTGCCCAGAGCGATCGCGCGAGCAAAAAGGCCCTGAGCGTTTAGTAGCGATCGCAAAGCGCCGTTGGCAAAGCCTGACTGGTGTCGCCCCAGAAAGCGAGGTGCATTCTGCCCGGTATAAAGCGTTGTCTGACCCGTTGCGCTTTGTGGTAGCCCGCTCACACCTAGCGTGGCATCAATCGGCTTGAGCAGCACGTTGGTCCTCGTGAGCGTGGCTCCAGACAACAACGGCTGTTCGACAAAATCTGTTAAAAACGGCATTGATGCAGCCGTTGCCAACGGATTGTCTCCAATAGCGGCCCCTAGCCCTAGCCCATCTAGGAAGACCAATAGAAAATGAGGCTCTTTCAGATAGCTATCAGACATTTCTGTAGGGCCGCATTGAATCACTATGCTTACCGACTACAGCCGAAAAATTTCCGTTAGGGCTCAAGTTAAACGCTTAGATTGTAAGGGGCTTACTATGAATTATATAGCGGGTGAATGCTGTAGCTGGACAACGGGATTTTTGTAGCTAAAGGCTAGGTGATGACTTCACTATTTACAAAAACAAATGATTTGCAAGCAAACGACTTGCCGGAAGCGCCTTTGCCCTTAGTCTCCGTCATCATTCCGGCTTATAACGCCGCTCGGTTTATTGAGCGCACCCTTCACTCAGTGCTCAATCAAAGCTATCAAAACTTAGAAATTTTGGTGGTGGACGATGGCTCTGATGATGAGACGGCAGCGATTGTACAGGCATTGGCTGCTGTCGATCAGCGAATTACTTTGCTGCAGCAGCGCAATGCGGGCGTTGCCGCGGCTCGCAATCTGGCGATTGACAACGCGACAGGAGAATTCATCGCACCGCTTGATGCTGATGATCTGTGGCATCAAACCAACATCGAAAAGCAGGTTCAGGTATTGATGGCGGCTGAAGCCAGCGTTGGCATGGTGTATGCCTGGTCGCTAGAGGTTGATGAAGTGGATCGGACGACGGGCGGTGTGAGAGTCTCTCCCTATTACGGCAATATTTATCCTGCGATGCTCTACCAAAACGTAACGGGCAATGGCAGCGCCTCGGTGATTCGGCGAGGCTGCTTTGAGACGGTAGGGGGCTATAGCAGCGATTTTCGGGCCCAACAGGCTCAGGGCTGTGAAGACTTTGATATCTATTTACGCATTGCTGAGCGCTATGAGGTAAAGGTTGTACCTGAGATGCTGATTGGCTATCGCCAGGTTGCGGGTAGCTTATCTACTCGCGCCGATGAGATGACAAGATCTAGACTGTTGGCCCTGCACTCAATCGAAACAACGTTTCCTAGCGTCTATAGCCGAGTCAGGCGCTGGTGTATTAGCGCGGCTCAGATGTACGCGGCGCGAAAGCACTTTGACGCTCACCAGGATGCGGAGGCTTGGCAAGCGCTGTCTCAGGCGCTGCGGACTGATTGGCTGGTGATATTTACCCACTACACCTGCTTTACTTTAGTGATGCGGATGGTTGGGCGATCGCTGAACCCGCCTCAGACGCGTTCTCCAATGACGGCCCCTGATTCACAGCGCTCGGATAGCTCGACAAGTAGTCCGACCAACAGTTCGACCAACAGTTCACTAATATCTCGCGCTAAGTCCTATCTCCTATTTGCCTTTATCTTGCTGTTTCCATCTTGGCTGCTGCGATCACTGAGAATGCGCTGGCTAGCGGTCAAGCTTTGCCCAGATCGGCCTGCCCCTATGAGCTTACCTTTCTGGACTATACACCAAGCCAGACTGAAGGCGCAGATGCGGGCGAACCACCCAATTTGTCGAGCCGATTTTGGCTCAGCTGCCGCCGCTCAAGAGTCGTGATGCTATCGGTTTGATAGATGCCCTATAAGCTCTCGAAACTATTCAAGAGAAAGGCTGTTAGATATCTCTTTTTCGGCGCAATAACGGCGGCGTTTAATGTTGTGATGATCTCGCTTATAGTCAGTCAGTTTCAGATAGAAACGGCCATCTATAGAAACGTTGCCAATTTTATCGCGATTGAGATATCGCTGATATTTACGTTCTTAGTCTATAGAATCTGGGTTTGGAGAATAAACGGCTGGAACATTAGAAAGATCTTTTTGAAGCAACTGCCGATGTATCACATGGCTTCAGGCTTCGTTATTTTGATTCGTACGCTGATTATTTTCCCTGTTTTAGACTGGCTAGGGGTTAGCTACATCGTTAATACGTTCATCGGGATTGCTGCGGGAGCAGGGGTGAACTATTTCTTTAATGATCAGCTGGTGTTTAAAGATTAGATGTTTAAAGCGAGCAGCTACTTTAAAGATTTGATGTTTAAAGATGTGCGTTGAAGAATAGCCCTTCAAGCAAGCCCTTGAGTGCTAACAAGTATGCTGATGCGTTGAGCTAGCGCAATCAGCACTAGCGTGACCACGCTCACAGCAAGCCGTACCTAAAGCCGCTAAGGATCACTTAGAACGGATAGTTTTTAGTTAAAAAAAAGATTTTATCGTAGCGTATTAAACGCTCTTAAAAGTGCCAAGGCAGCTATACTTTACACTCAGTTAGGGTATAGGTAAAAGCTTGATGAAACGAGGTCTTTTATGACGCAATCTACTGTACTTATAACCGGTGGTGCAGGTTACATCGGCTCACACACTGTCAGAGCGATGCAACAAGCCGGATATAAGACTTTGGTCTTAGATAACCTAAGCTGCGGTCACCGAGATATCGCAGAATCTGCCTTGAAGTCAGAGTTGGTGGTTGGCGATGTGGGCGATCGCTCCCTCCTCGATCATCTCTTTGCCACTCACGATATTGCAGCCGTTGTCCACTTCGCAGCCCTTGCCTATGTAGGGGAATCCTTCAAAAAACCGGGCGAATACTATAGAAATAACGTCGCTGGGTCGCTGACGCTGATGCAGGCGATGGTCGCGGCAGGTGTCGATCAGCTCATTTTTTCCTCCACCTGTGCCACCTACGGAATTCCCGATCAGATGCCTGTCAGCGAAACCCATCCGCAGGCACCGATTAACCCCTACGGTCGAAGCAAGCTGATGGTGGAAACAATCATCCAAGACTTTAATCACGCCTATGGCCTAAAATCGGTTTGTTTTCGCTACTTTAATGCGGCTGGGGCCCATCCTGATGGCGATCTCGGCGAAGATCATGCGCCTGAGCCTCATCTTATCCCTAGAGTCCTATACACTGCTCTGGGTAAAGGGAAAGAGGTGACGATTCTAGGCACCGACTACGAGACGCCCGACGGCACCTGTATTCGCGACTACATCCATGTGCTTGATTTGGCGAGTGCTCATGTCAAAGGGCTAGAGTACCTGCTAGCGGGCGGGGAAACGACTCACTTTAATTTGGGCAGCAGTCATGGGTTTTCAGTCCGCGAGATTGTTGAAACGGCTCGCGAAGTCACCGGGCAGCCGATTGCCTGTGTCGAGTGCGATCGCAGAGTCGGCGACCCGCCCATCTTGATTGCTGACTACACCAAGGCGGCCACTGTCCTTGGCTGGGAGCCTCAGCATTCAAATCTCAAAACAATACTGGCTCATGCCTGGGCCTGGCACCAAAAGCGTCATGGCGATCTTCCAAGTGAGCTGCCAGCGGATAGACCAGCGAATCCGCCAGCGAATCAGTTAAGCGATCTATCTCAATCCGCATCACCACCCGCTACCGCCCCATTGGTATCGGTGATTATTCCCGCCTACAATGCCACTTGCTTTATCGAGCGAACCATCAAGTCCGTGCTCAACCAGACCTATCAAAACCTAGAAATTTTGGTGGTAGACGATGGCTCTTCTGACAACACGGCTGAGCTAGTTCGCACGCTGGCGGCTGTTGATGATCGCATCACCTTGCTCGAACAGCGTAACGCGGGCGTGGCAGCGGCTCGCAACTTAGGCATTGCTCATGCAACAGGAGAGTTCATCGCGCCCCTAGATGCTGATGATCTATGGCATGAAACCAATATTGAAAAGCAGGTCGAGGTATTAGTGAGCGCTGATGAAACCGTGGGTATGGTCTACTCCTGGTCGCTAGATATTGACGAGGCTGACCGGCTAACTGGCGGGATGAGAATAGGTGCTCACTATGGCAATATTTATCCGCTGATGCTGTTTCAAAATATAGTGGGCAACGCCAGTGCTTTTATGGTGCGCCGCAGTTGCCTAGAGGCGGTGGGTACATACAGCAGTGAGCTCAGAGCGAAAAAAGCTCAGGGCTGTGAAGATTGGGATATTTACCGGCGGATTGCTGCGCGATATCAGGTGCAGGTTATTCCAGAGCTGCTGGTGGGCTACCGGCAGGTGGCTGGCAGTATGTCTACAGATGTCGGTCAGATGACGCGATCGCGCCAGTTAGCGCTTGAGCCCATTAAAGAGCAGTTCCCCGACGTCTACGATAGAGTCAGCCAGTGGAGTGCTGGAGCTGCTTACATCTATGCGGCCCGAAAAGAGTTTAAGGCTCACAACGATGGTGCGGCTTGGCAAAATTTGTTCAAGGCACTGCGGACAGATGGGCTGGTGATGCTGACCAGCTATAGCTGCTGTACGTTGTTTATTCAGATGGTTGCTAGAGGCGTGGCTTTGCCGTTTCGAGCCAAGCTCGCGACCAAGGGAGCAGCCGAATCAGCCAGCTCCCGTCAAGCCACTCAAAGTTTTACGACGACGGCGGGGCGTCTCAACGATACTCAAAGCCTGTCGCTGGCCGCTTGGATTGTCGTCTATTTGCGGTTTATGTTTATTGTGTTGTTTCCATCAAAGCTGTTGCGCGCTTTTAGAATGCGCTGGGTGGCTGCAAGGGTATGCCCCGATCAGCCCTTGCCGATGAGCGTTTCTTTTTGGACGATGCACAGATCTCGGCTGAGAACTCAGCTACGGGCAAAACGGCCTAATCGCCGGGTAGATTTTGGTCAAGATAGGCTACTTGGCTTTCCGGCTCCAGCGATGCAGGCGGTGATCAGTGGGGACAATTCGTGAGATTAAAAGCAAAAGTGTCGCGACTGAGGGGTTCTAAAATAAAGATTCCTAAGACAAAGCCTGCTAAAGCGAGTGGACCGAGCGAGCTGCGGATTTTGAGACAGCTCTTTCAACTGACAAAGCCCTATCCGTTTGGGATTGCCGCCATCATTGTGTTGGGATTTGCGGCTTCTTTGGCAGAAGGGTTTGGGTTGAGCTTGTTTTTGCCGTTTTTGCAAAGCTTGAGTCAGCCCGAAGCCGCGACCCAAGTCAGCAGTGGCTTCCCCGCTCTGCTGGATCGGCTGTTTTCTGAAGTTCCAGAGCGGTGGCGTACGGTCGTCATTCCACTGTGTATTTTCGGGGCGATCGCGCTCAAAAACATTCTGCTCTTTAGCAATCTCTCCTTGTTCTTATGGCTAAATGCCAAAATCAGCCATAAGCTCAGATCCAACATCTTCCGGCAGCTGCTGATGCTCAGCGACAGCTACCTCAACAAACAAGACGGTGGCCAACTGCTGAACACGCTGGCGTCTGAAACCTGGCGGACCAGCGATGCGCTAGAGCGCTTTGTCAAATTAGTGATTGGCGGCTGCACAGTTGTTGTTTTTATTGGCCTGATGCTGCTGCTCTCTTGGAAGCTGACGGTGATTGTGGCGATCGCCATGCTGCTCATCTCCAGCTTTGTTCGAGGGCTGACCTGGCAGGTAAAACAGTTTGGACAGCAGGCGGTACAGACCAACAGCCAGCTCTCGGTGCGAATGTGTGAAAGCCTCGCCGGTATGCGCACTATCCGCAGCTTCGGCCAAGAAGACTACGAACAGCGCCGGTTTGACGATGCCTCGCGGCGGGTGAGCCGAATCTTTTTTAAGCTCAACGTGCTATCGATTACGACCAGCCCCACCTATGAAATTTTGGGGGCGATGCTGGTGCTCTCTATCTTGGTGATTGCACTGGCGCAGAGCTGGGTGGCACTGCCCACATTGCTGATTTTTGTGTTGATTTTGTATCAGCTACAGCCCCGGATCAAGGCGCTCGGTAATGACTATGTCACCTTGTTGGGATTGATGGGCGCAGTAGACACAGTTCTCGCTTTTTTAGAGACGTCAGACAAGCCCTATTTGCTTTCAGGTAGTCGGCCCTTCTCGGGTCTCCAGCGATCCATTCAGTTTGAGAACGTGAGCTTTGGCTACAACCCAGCGGACAACCCGGCTATTAGAGATATTTCACTCTCGATTCCCTGTGGAAAAACAACGGCCTTAGTCGGACCGTCCGGAGCGGGCAAATCCACCTTAATCAATTTGCTATTTCGCTTTTATGACCCCACCAGCGGTGAAATTCGAGTGGATAGTCAGCCGCTGCCGCTGCTCAATACGGCTGATTGGCGTCAGTATATCGCGCTCGTGAGCCAGGATATTTACTTGTTTAGCGGCACTGTTTACGACAACATTGCCTACGGCAGACTGGAGGCTAGCGAGTCAGACGTGATTTCAGCAGCAGAACAAGCCAACGCTCATGAGTTTATCGACAAGCTGCCAAACGGCTATCAAACGGCGGTGGGCGATCGCGGCGTAAATCTGTCGGGCGGTCAGCGTCAGCGGATTGCGTTGGCTAGAGCGATCGTGCGCGATCCGCAAATTTTGATTCTTGACTAGGCCACTAACGCGCTTGATACGCTGTCAGAATCATTGATTCAAGAAGCCCTAGAGCGATTTAGTCAGCGGCGTACGGTAATTGCGATCGCCCACCGGCTTTCGACCATCGAAAAAGCCGATCAAATCGTCGTGATGAAGGCCGGACGCATTGTTGAGCAAGGCAACTTGCATCAGCTGCTTGATCAAAACGGACTGTTCTCAGAACTCTATCGACTCCAGTACAACCATGCCTTATCAAATCACTAGCTTAGAGCTGAGCGAACCGCTAGACGCACTGAGCATCGGTCCGGCTGACAGTGGACTCGCCCTGATTTTGCGCTATCACGACCGACCAATTGGATTTATCATGCGATCAATTGAGCCCAATACCACTCTCAGCACCGAGCAGCTCAGCGAGTGGATTACGCCCGCAGTGGGCGAGCAACTGCTCAAAGAGAAGATATCCGCTCAGCTCCAGCCAGAACTTCAGCCGGTGAAGTTTCCGTCACTAAGCATTGCCATCTGCACTAGAGATCGTCCTGAAAGTCTTCAACGCTGTTTATTGGCGCTGTTGCCGCTACAGATTCCTCACAACCCTGTTTTCGAGATTGTGGTGGTTGACAACGCTCCGAGCGATCAGCGTACCTATGAACTGGTTAAAACATTTCCTAGCGTCCGCTACACCGCAGAGCCCAAGCCTGGCATTAGCTTTGCTCGAAACCATGCGCTACAGATGGCTACCGGTGAGCTACTTGCCTTTTTAGATGACGATACAGTGGTCGATCCTCAGTGGCTTAAGGGTTTGCAAACTGCCTTTTTTGAAAATCCAGATGCGGGTGGATTTACAGGTCTAGTGCTGCCTTATGAGCTAGAGAGCGAGGCTCAGATATTGTTCGAGAATCGGGGCGGTTTTCGGCGTGGCTTCGAGAAAATTCGCTACGGGCAGCAGCTTTTAGGTAATCCGCTATACCCTTGTGGCGCTGGAATTTTTGGGGCGGGGTGCAATATGGCCTTTCGGCGATTGCTGCTGCTGGAGCTAGGAGGGTTCGACAATGTCCTAGGTACAGGCAGACCGACTCAAGGCGGCGAAGATTTAGATATTTTCTATCGCGTTATCAGAGCAGGCTATCCCTTCGTCTATGAGCCAAGCTATGTGATTTACCACCAGCACCGCCGAGAAATGTTGAAATTGCGTCGTCAGTATCAGGGCTGGGGAACCGGCTTGATGGCCTTTTTGACGAAGTCTTATCAGAGTGATCCACCGATGCGATCGCGCTTTGTCAAGCTAGTTGCCTGGTGGTTTCGCTATCAGCTGAGAATGTTGGCTAGCAGCCTTAAGGGCAATGCCCGATCACTGCCAGCGGGCATGATATTAGCCGAGATATGGGGCGGTGTAACGGGACTGTTAGGAGTTTATGGGCGATCGCGCCGGCAGATGGCGGCTATTCAGCAGCGCTAATTTTTGCGAGCATCTTTTAAAAAAATTCTACAGGCGTGCACGATTGAAACTATGACAGGCTATCAAATTCTACATTTTGATCTCGCTCAGCCGCTGCCCGCCTTAGCGCTAGGACAACAGCCCATCTATAGCTTGTTCTGGTGGCACGATATTCCCTTAGGCAGCGCCATTATTCTACCGGCTGATCTGCCCTTGAGCTCAGCTGCATTGGCGACCTTAGCCACTCAAACCATCAGCCCGGTGGTTCAGAAGTATCTGCAGGAAAAGGGCATAGAGAAAGGATCGAAAAGAGATTCAAAAATCTCTTCTCTGCAGCTAGAAGACTGGTTGGCGTTAGCAGCGCCGCTTGAGCAGATTTTTCCTCAGAGCGCTACAGCAAGCGACTCAGCGGCGATATCTGTTTCTCTTGTGGTGTGTACGCGCGATCGCCCAGAACAGTTGGTGGGCTGTTTGCGATCACTGCAAGCGCTGAGCCCTCCTGCCGATGAAATTATTGTGGTAGACAACGCCCCTACAGATACAGCAACTCGCGATCTGGTTCATCGCTTCGCAGGCATTCGCTACGTTCACGAGCCACAGCCAGGTCTTAGCAATGCCCGCAATAGCGGAATTTCCCACAGTAAAGGAGACATTGTTGTTTTCACTGACGACGATGTTTGCGTGCACCCACGTTGGCTGCCGCCTATCAAAGCGGCTTTTGCAGCCTCTAAGGTGATGGCGGTTACTGGCATCGTTATTCCCACAGAGCTAAAGACCGACTCGCAAATTCTTTTTGAGTTTTCCTACGGCTACCTCCACAATGGCTATCAGCCACAAACATTCGATGAAACCTTCTTTAAGCAGCATCAGCGCCAGGGCGTACCGGTTTGGGATATTGGCGCAGGGGCTAACATGGCCTTTCGCCGAGAGATTTTCGAAAAAGTCGGCGCGTTCGACCCACGGTTAGGGGCGGGTGCCGCTGGCT
Source organism: Phormidesmis sp. (assembly GCA_049680585.1). Classification (GTDB taxonomy): domain Bacteria; phylum Cyanobacteriota; class Cyanobacteriia; order Phormidesmidales; family Phormidesmidaceae; genus Phormidesmis. Next base: position 10,386 of record JBAUIB010000466.1, on the reverse strand, counting down.
GTAGCGAAGACTCAGAGATGTGGTATCGCATTCTAGCGGCGGGGTGGCACTGCCAGTATGTGCCTGCTGCGGTGGTCTACCACACTCATCGAGAGAGCGACGCGGCCCTAGACCAACAGATGCGAGCCTATATGCAAGGCCATGTGACCGCCCTTTTGGTGCAGTTTGCCCAGTTTGGGCATTGGGGCAATCTACGGCGGCTGTTCTTTTCTTTGCCGAAGTATCTTTTGCGCCTGTTGATAACGGCGATTCGGCGGCGATTTCGCGCCCGGCATCGCACTTACTGGTCCGAAGTCTCCGGCTACTTTAGTGGCTTTCCTACCTACTTTCGGCTGGCTCATCTCTCCCCGAAGAGATTTCATACCGCCATTGTGAATGAGTCCTCTGCCCTCAATAAAGTTTCGTAACCCCCTAAAGCACTATGTCTAAAGCCTCTCTCAAGACATTTTTAGCTCAAAATCCGTTTTCCCGTCCGCTTACGCAAGGTTTTTTCTATCGAGAGAAGATGCGGGCCATTCATACCATCACGCCCGAGATCGAGTATTCACAAGTACTTGAGGTTGGCGGCGGTGAGAGCGGCCTGAGTGCGATGCTATTTCCAACAGCTCAGATAACCAATATCGATTTTGAGCCGCGCTATGCTGACGCTGCCTGTAATCAGCGATCGCGAGTCAACTTTATCTGCGGCGATGCGACCGCCCTGCCTTTCCCTGACGCCGCTGCGGATGATGGCTTTGATGCAATTACTCTGTTTGATCTGTTAGAGCATGTCAGCGATCACCAAGCAGCGATCGCCGAAGCCCTACGTGTGCTCAAGCCGGGCGGCTACCTGCTGGTGAGCACCCCAACCGAGCACTGGCAATATCCTTACTACAGCGTCATGCAGCCGATCTGCCCACCAGAGCAGCACCTAATGGATGAATGGGGACATGTGCGGCGCGGCTATACGCTGGCCGAACTCACCGATCTGATTCAGCTTTCCTGTCGCAAGTGGATGACATTTATCAATCCGCTGACGGTGTTGTGTCATGATATCGCCTTTTCTAAGCTCTCAGTGCGCCAGCGAGAACTCGCTTGCATAGGACTCAGTCCGCTGACTTGGCTGAGCTACTGGCTGCATCAACCTCACGCCCAAGGCACTGAAACTGCCTCAGCTTGGCAAAAGCCCCCCATCAGTCAGTAGCTCAATCGATACCCGAAATGTGAAGGATACAAGACAATTATCTAGCGTTACCTACAGAATATTTTGATCGCAACTTGTTAACCTTATCTTAAATTTGATAGGCTAAAGAGCCAAGTAAGAGAACAATCTAGCTAATGGGAAATGCTGAGATTCGGGTGTCTCCGGCACATGTGTTTAAAGGACTGCTAGCCGTCATCTGCCTGCTCACGTTACTAAGCCTGACCAGCGCATTTTTCCGCCTCTATCTCAAAAATTCTTTGCATGGCGCAGTCTGGCTGTTTGAAGTCAGCGGCGATGCTAATATTCCGACTTGGTATGCTTCGGTAACGCTACTATTTTGCGCGCTTTTACTGTTGATAATTGGCTGGCTGCGATTTCAAGAAAAGGAGCGACATGCTAAGTACTGGCTGAGCTTATCGGGCATTTTTGTATGGCTGTCGATTGATGAAGTGGCGATGCTGCACGAATGGAGCGGAGATCTGTTCACTGTCCCGGCAGCTAGGGGATTTTTGAGTTATGGCTGGGTTGGTGTCGCGATCCCTTTGGTGGTGCTAATTGGACTATACAATCGCCGCTTTCTGCAAAGTCTCCCTGTCAGAACTAGAAATTTGTTCTTGCTAGCGGCCTTTGTGTTTGTGGGTGGTGCATTGGGCATAGAAATGGTGAATGCCCGGCTGGACTACACCGTCGGCTATGAGTCACTTGCCTATACGCTCTCAACCGCTGTCGAAGAGTTTTGCGAGATGCTGGGGGTGGCGATTTTTATCTATGCTCTGCTCTCTTATCTAGAGCGATGGGTTGACTACCCGGCTTTGACCGTTTCCTTTGCCAGTAACAAATGCCGGAAGTACTGATTGGCATCAGCAATAGTTTCATGTCCGGGAAAAGCGCCATTTGCTACCCGTAAGTTTATCTACCACGGGTTTAAGAACCCAGGTTGTTTGATACGATCAGCGTACTTTTATGCGTACACCTCATGCCAGCCAGTCGCCGTGGACTCATACGTTTTGCTGAATATGTTGCAGTTTCGGCTTCGGTTATTGGTGCGATCGCTACTCTCACAACCCGGCAACCCGCCTACGCCGTAGCCCCCCTTTCTATATCCGTCGCCCTAAATCTGGTCAGCCGCCGTCAGCAGTCCCAACCTGTAGACGCAACCGTAGCCAATATCGCTCAGCAGGCAAAAGAGCTGATCCTGCAGATGCAAGAGGTTGACCAACGCCTTGAGGCCATTGACCAGCAGGGCCTTAGCCACCAGAAAAAAATAGAAGCGCTAACCCAGAGGCTCTCAGCTCAGAGCAGCGAGATAACCACCGCCGCTCAGATAACGGCATCGCTTCGAGAGGACATGGATCGGCAGCAGCAGCAGCAGCTGGCAAACCTGGTAGAAAATCGCAGGGTAGATGAGCTAGCCGCCGCGCTAAAGCAAACAAAATTGCAGATTAATACTGCGCTTCAGGGCATTCAAGCTGTTCTGAATACCCTTTCTAAGCGGACAGAAACTGCATTAAATCAACAGACTGAATACATCGCTCAAAATAAGCGGCAGAGCGAAACACAGCAGGCAGCGATCGCAGATCAGGTCTCACAGTCAGAAAGTCGATTAGACAGTCGCGTTACCGAGCTATACAGTGACTTTGAAGGGCTGAGAAGAGATCTCAATGAGCTGATGCGTCAGTTTCAAGAACGAGTCGATCAAAGGTCCTCTGATAGAGAAGAAAAAGAGGGTGAATTCACTCAGGAATCAGAGTTTTCGCAGGTCATCCCGCAGCTACCTACTGAAGATGATTTTGATCTCGACATCAACTTGGGAATTGATTTTGGCACAGGATATACCAAGGTTTGCTTTCGAGATGTTGCTCGTGACCAGTCGGAGGTTGTCACCTTTGCAGGCCCCAAACAAGGCGGACTGAGCCTAGACGAAACGTTAATGCCGACACGACTTGCCATTTTGGAAGATGGGACGCTGCTTACAGGGCTAACGATGGCAGAATGGCGCAGTAACAACCGCCCTATTGAGAAACATATTGACTACATAAAAATGCGGCTGGCCGCGATTGACTTTCGCAAAGACAGCAAAGAGGACGATTGGCGACTCGAGCAGATTCCTGAGCTGGATGACGATGAGACGGTGAAAAGCCTGTGTGCTTACTATCTGAGCCGAGTAATCGAGCGATCGCAACAGTGGATTATCCAAAATAAACCCGATCTTTTCATCAACCAAACCGTCCGTTGGAGCGTCAAGCTGGGGGTGCCGGTAGAGCACTACGATTCTGACGCATTGAAAACCTTTAAAGAAGTGTTGGCACTCGCCTGGTTGCTCAAAAGCAGTGAGGTAGAGCGCTCAGCGCTCACGATTGATAGCCTCAATCGGCTAATCGCCCATTTGCGACAGTGGCAAGCAGAAAACATTGCTGAAGATAGCTTAGATTGCGATGTCACACCTGAAATTGCCGCTGCTGTCTGGTCATTTCTCAACTCTCGTCAGGCTCAAGAGGGCTTTTATACCTTCTTCGACATCGGCGATGGCACCCTTGATGGCGCAGCCTTTATCTTCAAGCAAGGCGATGGCCACCGACAGGTAGATTTCTATATCGGTCAGGTAGAGCCCCTAGGCGTCAGTGCCTTTGTCGAAAAAGCCGCCGATGAGCTCAACCGTCCCGTAGAGAGTATTCAGCGATCACTCAGCGACCCTGCTGGTTCCGACCTGCAAACTCAAATGCAGCACAGCCAAACCCGCAAGAGAATACAGCAAATGATTGCGAGTGTGGTGATGGATGGTAATGCAAAGCACCGCCAAGTTAGACAATTTTTGGTCAAGCAAGACATTGGCCAAAACCTGAAAGTCTTTGTCGGCGGTGGTGGCGGCAACACGACATTTTTTCCGAAAACCATTCTCGCTACTCACGGCGACTTCCGGCAAAGCAACGCAGATATTCCACCCTACGCGCTCAACCAAATTCCGACCCCAGACGACCTCGCTATCAACGGGTTGGATCGAAAAGACTTCAACCGATTTGCGATCGCCTATGGACTGAGCATTCCGAAAGGCGAAGGCCCAGAAATCAACCTTCCCAGCTACTTTGACGTCATAGAATCCGGAGCAGATATGTCCGCTCCTGAACCCGACAAACACGAAGATGGTAAAGACCTAATGTAGAAAAAGTCCTTTAGCATTATCCAAACACATGGTCCAAGTCCCAACAGCAGACTGGAATCCTGAACACCCCGGACAAGAGGTGCGGATGAAAGCCAACCCCGGCAGGCGCGGTAAAACCACCGGGAAAGTTCGCCGTGCTGGCACCCGCATCCTCGTAGAAGTTCAGTTTGGCCCCGCTGAAAAAATCTATAAACCCAAGAACTTACTAGAGCCCTGTAGCGACGAAGAAAGCATTGAAGGGCTGCTGCGCCAAGGCAGATTCGGCGGCCCCGATGATCTGCGCCGCATTCTCACTTTTGAAAAAGTCAAAGGCCAGCTCACAAACGTCTTCTACAGCATGGAGTCTAGCCAGACAGACTTCTACGCTCATCAGTTCAAACCCGTCCTCAAATTTCTCGACTCTCCGGTAGGCCGCATTCTCATCGCTGACGAAGTGGGACTGGGTAAAACCATCGAAGCCATGTACATCTGGAAAGAACTCCAGACCCGCGCCGATGCCCGCAGGCTGCTGATTATTTGCCCTGCCATGCTGCGGCAAAAGTGGAAAGACGATCTAGCTCAGCGATTCAACATTTTTGCTGAAATCGTCGATGCCAAAGATCTCCTTAGCCGCACTAAGCTCTGCCTCGAAACTCAGCGAAACCAGTCCTTTGCCTGTATCGCCAGTCTAGAAGGCTTGCGCCCCAGCGGAAACTGGGAAGATTCGAGCAGCAAGAACGCCCGCGCCGAATTCGCTCGCCTCCTAGATGCCAATCCCGCCAATGACGACTTTGGCCTTTTCGATCTGGCCATCATCGACGAAGCCCACTATCTCAGAAATGCGACCACCGCTAGTAACCTTGTCGGCCAGCTAGTTCGAGATGCTTCCCATCACCTGTTACTCCTAACGGCCACTCCGGTTCAAATCGATAGCTCAAACCTATATCAGCTGCTGCGCCTAATTAGCCCAGATGACTTCTTCAACGAAGATATCTTCAGTAATATGCTAAATGCCAATCAGCCAGTCGTGAATGCATTAAGGTATTTGTGGGCCAGTCCACCTAATCTTCAAAAAGCCAAAGCCGCCGTCGAAACGGCTTTGAAATCTAACTATTTTAAGAATAGCTATTTACTAGAGCAAGTCAAAAAGACTTTGGAAAAACCACACCAACTACAAAAGTCAGATCGCGTAGAGCTAGGTTATAAGTTAGAAAAAGCCTCTCTTCTCGGGCAATACATCACGCGTAGCCGCAAACGAGACGTTCTACCAAATCGGGTACTGCGCGATCCGCAAACGCTCACCGTAAATTTTTCGCCCTTAGAGCGCAAGTTCTATGACGAGGTCACGGAGGCGATTCGAGAGCAAACCAAAGGGAAAAAAGGCGTTCCACTCCTCAGCCTAATCTCACGGCAGCGGCAAATGGCGAGCTGTATGGTCGCCGCGCTAGAAAGCTGGCGAGCAGATAATAGTTTGCAAGGGCTGGTAGAAGAATCTCTGTGGGAAGACGTGGGTGTTGCGACCCAGTTACGAAAGACGCCTGATGCCTCAGGTTTGCCAACGGAAAAACTCTCTTTCAAACAAATTAGCATTACTGATTTAGAAGCCGAAGACAGCAAGTACAACGCACTACGAGGATTTTTGACAAGGGAACTTGAGAAAGATCGCCAGCAGAAATTTGTTATTTTTGCTTACTTTAGAGGCACGCTGCAATATTTGGAGAAAAGGCTGAACGCAGAGGGTATTTCGACAGGGCTGATCATGGGCGATATGGGCGATCGCAAATGGGACATTGTCCAGCACTTTCGCCAGGAAGAGGGGCCTTCAGTCCTCCTTTCCTCAGAAGTCGGAAGTGAAGGTATCGACTTACAGCACTGTCGCTTCTTGGTGAACTACGACTTGCCGTGGAATCCTATGCGGGTAGAGCAGCGTATCGGTCGATTGGATCGATTAAATCAAAAGGCCGAGCGTATTTCAATCGTCAACTTTAGTCTTAAGGACACAATTGAAGCAGAGATTTTAGAGCGACTATATAAGCGGATTCGAATTTTTGAAGAGAGTGTAGGTGACATAGAAGGCATTCTAGGGGAAATGACCGAGAAGCTGTTAGTAGAGCTGTTTGAGAAGACTCTGACCGTCGAAGAAGAACAGTTTAGAATTGAGCAAACGGTCATTGCCCTAGAAAACAAGCGTGTTCTGCAAGATAGCTTGGAGAAGGAGGCGGTAAATATGCTGGCCTTTTCAGACCATATTTTAGAAGCGATTAAAGAGAGTAAGAGTCAGGGGAGATGGCTACAGCCCGATGAAATGTACGCCTTTGTCCATGACTGCTTTGACCGATACTATCCGGGTACAGTCATTGCACCCCAACAGAACAGCGGTCTATTCCATATTTCACTGTCAGAAAAAGCCAAAGTCGATTTGCAGTTTTTTATCTCACAAAATCGCTGCGTGACCCCGACTCAATTGCACAGGTCCAGTGCGCCCGTCACTTGTTTTTTTGATCCTAAAATGACGGGCGGCATGGGTAAGCGCAATGAGCTGTTGGATGCTACTCATCCTTTAATTTTGTGGATACGAGATCGCTACGCCACCGCTGCTCAAAAGCTTCATCCCGTTTCCGCCATTCGCACGACTCCCCAACAGAGCGACCTCTCCCTCGGCTTATATGCTTACACCGTTTCTCTCTGGACATTTGAGGGGCTCAGAACCGAAAGCCAGATTGCCTACAAAATCATCAATGTTGATAACGATATTCTGATAGACGACCAGACGTCTGAAACGGTGCTGGCCAAACTCATTCAGCAGGGCGCAGCCAAGCTCAACGCTGACAGCTTCATTGAAGATATTACCGCTGTCATTCACAGCCAAAACCAATGCAGAGACGCCTTAGAAGAAGCCTTCGGTCAGGCGCTAGAATCTTTTTATGAAGAGAACGACAGCCGCTGCGATGTTCAAGAGAAAAGTGCTCGCGCCTTTGCTGAAAGAAAACAAAAAGAACTCACGGCTCGATTAGAAAGGTTTCAACAAACGGGGAAAACTCGCATTATTCCAGCGACCCAAGGACAGCTCGACAAAGTGAACCGAGAGCTAGAAGTGAAGCTGATCAGAATTCAGCAAAAGCGGGACGGTGTTAGCTCTATGCAAAAGCAGCTAGCCTCAGGGGTAATTTTTGTAGAGAGTAGCTGAGATTTGGTACCCTTCTCGACGAAACTGTCAGATCTCAGCGGTCTTTGAGGGGGCAGCGCAGTGAGCGTTAGGCGATCGCACCCAACCCCGACTCTACCAACTTTGATTCAACCAAGGGCAGATTGTTCTCTGCTGCCCAGCTCTGTAAATCGGTGAAGGCGCGATCGCGATACTGTCCGTAGCGTTCTCTTTTATTGCGCACTCGCTGAGGCAGCGCTGGAATAATCCCAAAATTTGGCGGCATTGGCTGAAAATACTTCGGCTCAGCCGAACTGATAAAACCGATCAGCGCTCCCAGCATCGTGGTCGCCGGGAGCGTCAGAGGAGCCTTACCCAATGCCAGCCGAGCGGCGTTGGTTCCGGCTAGCCAGCCACCTGCGATCGCCGCCGTATAGCCTTCTGTACCCACCAGCTGACCTGCCGCAAGCAGATTAAGCCGCTTTTTGAACTGCAACGATCCCATCAACAGCTCAGGCGAATTGATAAACGTATTGCGGTGCATAACGCCCATCCGTACAAACTCCGCGTTTTCTAGCCCCGGAATCATCCGAAACACCCGCTTCTGCTCACCCCAGCGCAGATTTGTCTGAAAGCCCACCATATTCCACAGCTGACCCGCCTTATCCTCCTGCCGCAGCTGCACCACTGCATATGGTTTGTGTACCTTATTTTCTGGTGCATCAAACGCTCCATATCGCTCAGTATCGAACAGTCCCACTGGCTTAAGTGGGCCATAGCGCATGGTCTCTACTCCCCGCCGCGCCATCTCTTCAACCGGCAAGCACGCCTCAAAAAACTTTGCCGTCTCCCTTTCAAAGTCTTTTAGCTCAGCCTGCTCAGCCTCACACAGAGCTGTATAAAACGCCAGATACTGTTCTTTATCCATCGGACAGTTCAAATATGCCGCTTCGCCTCGGTCATAGCGAGATGCCATAAATGCAACGTCTTGATTGATCGACTCTCCCACAACAATGGGACTAGCCGCATCAAAAAAGCTCATATATGCTTGCCCTGCCAACCGCTCAAGATCTTCACTGAGTGCCTGACTCGTCAACGGTCCGGTTGTTAGCACCGTAATTCCATCAGCCGGAATGCTCGGCACCTCCTCGCGGCGCAGCTCCACCAGCGGATGCTTCTCCAGCGCCTGCGTCAGGTCTTTACCAAACACACCGCGATCTACTGCCAACGCTCCTCCGGCAGGCACCGCATGCTCATCCGCCTTGCCAATCACAACAGATCCAAGCCGTCGTAGCTCTTCGTGCAGTAGACCTGAGGCTCGATCAGTGCCCATCGCTCCAAACGAATTGCTGCACACTAGCTCGGCTAAGTGCTCCGAATGATGTGCGGGGGTTGTCTTCACTGGTCGCATTTCATGCAGTATCACTGGCACTCCTGATTGCGCCACCTGCCAAGCCGCCTCCGTCCCCGCTAAGCCGCCGCCAATCACATGAATAGGCTCTCGATCACTCATAAGCTGTCTAGTATTTAACTCTCCTCTCAATTCTAAGCGCCCGGGCTGTACAGTCTGATTAATAGGCAGGTGGTAGTCCAAACGAGCAAGGATATTTCTGCCGATGAAAGGACGTGAAGGCTTCCTCTTCACTTATCTCTAGGCACGTTGACCACTGACCAAGTAGAACGTCAGCGCCGCCAAGAACTGACCTCGTTTCCCTTTCTCTTCTAATTCCGTTTGCCATTGGTGCAGTGTTTCAGGCGTCGCAACTCCCGCCTCTCCTGCCTTTTGCACGGTATCCGCAAATAGAAACAGGCTATGGAAAAATAGCGAGGCATCCCGAAGAATCAGTGTATGCGGCGTGATCTCTATATCAACTAACCCACTCTCTGCCAATAAAACAGGCAAATGGCGAGCCATACACCCTGCCGCAAACCCATCGCGCCAGAATCCGCTCAGACGGTGTGTCAGCGCCAGATCGGGAGCATCGATAATGAGCGTACTGCACTCGGGTTCAAAGCTAACTACATAGCCTCCCGGTTTCACTACCCTTACCATTTCGGCGACGGCCTGAGCCGGATTGGGTTGAAAGCACAGCACTCGTGCAGAGCGACAGCCATCGAACGTCTCGTCGGCAAAGTCGAGTTGGCACACATCTCCAACTTGAAATTCTACAGGTAGCGTCAGACCCTGAGCACGACGGCGAGCCTCTTCGACCATAGCACTGCTGCAATCAAGGCCGATAATCCTGCCCGTAGGACTGACCAACGAAGCCAGCGCTTGGGCATCTGTGCCAGCCCCACACCCGACATCGAGCAGATGCTGACCTAGACGAGCATGAAGCCGGTTAAAACTCTGCTGATTCACATCCTGATACCAGGCCATATCATGAGCGCGATCCAGCACCGATAACAAAGCAGTGACATCAGTGGTTTGATCCACTTCGGCAAAGTTGCGAAGATCGCGCGGTTGAGAGGTAGAATTTTCCACAGTAGTGCCATCCTTAGTGCTTTATAGCTTCAATTGTATAGCCATCGTCGGATGCATTCGCACGTGCAGAATCCCCCCCAACTTCGGGTTCTGGTAGTCCTAAATGATTAAGGATATTTCTACCGATGAGGGGATGGGTGAAGGCTTCCTCGTAAGTGAAAGATTGGTTGTTGCAATGTCAAATTTTTCGTATCTTCTATTCTGCCCCAGCTAATTGGGGTAGTGCGCTGAGCTATGAAAAAACTGTTGGATGCATCCAAAACTCCTGAGTTCTCGTATTAGAAGTGAGCCTGATGATTTGGGCCACTCCATGACAACTGAGGAATATGTTTTATGTACAGTAGAAACAAGATAGTGCGCCGCTTCTTGCAAGGGAGCTTGACTTGCCTGCTTGTCGTTGCGCTTTCTGCTATGGCTTTGAGTCAGCTGGCGGT
>JBAUIB010000465.1:0-2763 GCA_049680585.1 Phormidesmis sp. | reverse complement strand
TTTTTCGATCTGTATTTGCTAGAAAACTGCTGACTAAACAACTTGAGTGAAGATTTCAGGCAGGACTCGGCACCGAGATCAGCATAAGAAGAGAGGTCTCCTTAAGCTGTTTGACTCTATACGGCTTCTCTGCTGAATACTTTTGCTGACGCTAGCGATTAGTCGCTAACGCAGCGAACTCTAAAACCGGGCTTGTTTCTCGAACGTCAGGCGAGCAGGCTGACCTACGCCGCAAAACTGCTGTGACTGAGTGTAGTTAGTCGGTGGTGAAACCAGTACAGTCAGTCGCGAGAGAGATTTTCCCGAAAACTTTGTAGGAATGGCTGAAGGCAGCGCTTGCACGCGCGTGAGATCCGCTTGTTGCCCGTAGTCTTCCAAGCGACTGATCGGTTGGATAAGAGAAACTTCGCCAGTGACGGCTTTAGATTCTGAAGCAAGATCTACAAGTACCGGAGCAGCCGTATCAATGCGTTTAACTTGTTGTGTTGGCAGTACAGCTTCAATCCAAAGGTCGTCACAGTCGAGTAATGTGGCCAATGACTCAGATTTTGCGACTTGTTCTTCGCGTTCTCGACTGGTACGGTAGACAATACCTGAAAATGGCGCTTTGACAGGCTGCGTTTGCTGCTGGCCAAAACGAGATTCGGCTTCCTTCAGCCGCTTTTGAAGTTGACCTTCTTGCACCGAAAGCTTTTGGATCTGAGCATTTTGTGCGTCAATTGCGCGCTGTATGTCAGTAGACTCGCTGACAACTAGTCGTCCCCAGCCTTCGCTTTGCTGCATCACCGATTGATTTTGAGAGGCAACGAGAGAAGAATCGGCAGAGCGTAAAGCCGCTAGCGCCTGCCGGACTTCGGCTTCTGTAACATTCCAGTCAGCCCATAGCTGCTCAACTTGCTGAGCTGAGACCGCGCCTTCCTCTAGCAGACGAGCATAGCGCTCATAGTCTGACTGGGCAGCGTTAGCTCTTGCTCTGGCTGCTTCTACATCAGCCTCTTGCTGAGAGACATTTGAGGCAGAAAGGTCAGACTCTACTGTCCAGACGGCATCGACATTGCCTCGGATCGCTGCTAGCTGCTGTTTCAGGTCGCTTCGAGCTTGTTTAGCAAGCCGAATATCACTGTTGACGGCATCTTTCTGTTGCTGTAGCTGCTGTAGATCTGCTTGCGAATCATCCCATAGGTCTGGATCGAGCTCGATTCGAGCAATCACCTGTCCTCGATTCACCGAAACGCCTGGACTGACGTAAAACTCTGCGATGTCCCCGTCAATAGGAGATCGCAGTCGCACAGCACGACTGTTGACAAAAGCATTGTCAGTAACAACATGGTTCAAACGATGCGTTACCAATATGCCTGAAACGGTCAGAACAGCTGCACCCAAACCGACAAATCCAGCTACCTGTGAGAGCCTTAGCCAGAACCCCTGCGGTTTTTCTTCTGGAACTGGTGGCTCAGCCGTTGACTTAGCTAGTTGCCCAGCCACTGGCTCAGCCGTTTGCTCAGCCGTTTGCTCAGCCGTTGGTTCGACCATTTGCTCAGATGTGGACTGAGCAAACGAATCGTGGCTGGTTGCAAAAGGGCTGTTTTTCAAAGGTGGCATACCCTCTCCGTAAATGAGCAGATATCCTTACGTAGGATTACTTAACGTAAGGCCAAATTTATCCTATGGGAGTTTCGGCGACTATTTATCAAGTTACGGTGATCTCTTTTCATATTCGACATTTGAAAATATAAAAATCCTATAAAGGGTCCGTATATTTCCGGACGGCCGTTGGGTGTCATCTGCCTTAGGTTGCAGATCTATCAGCCAACCACTGATCTATGCAATCATGCAGGTCGCTGGCGCTTTCGTCATAGAAAAAGTGTCCGGCACCTTCAATTTCAACGAATGTCACCAGAGGGTTGAGGGTGTTGATGTACTGACCCCAAGCAATCGGGATGACGCGATCGCACGTCCCCCACAGCAGCAGCGTCGGCACCTGCAACAGCAAAATCAGATCCTTTGTCCTTGGGCTAAACGTATCCGACGTGCGTGATTTCACCAAGTAGCAAAACATGCGAGCTGCGCCGCGCTCTTGAGTGGGTTTGACAAAGCTATCGATCAAGGCTGAATCGACGCAGGCCGGGCGGGTGTAGAGCGATCGCAGCACTGAACGAATCAGCCTCGGCCTGCTCAGCAGCCTAAACAAGGGGCGAATCAGCAGCGGTGAAGTAAACCAGGGCTCTACCACCGCGCCGATTTTAGCGCCTGAGCCTTCTAGCTCTTGTCGGGCGGCTGGCAGGGTCAATAGCACCAGCCGCACCACCTGATCCGGATAGCTGATGGCAACCTGCAAGGCAATGAGCGCCCCGAGCGAGTGGCCCATCAAGATCATCGGCCTGCCTAGAAAGTGCTGCGAGAAATCGGCTACCTGCGCCACCCACAGTTCACTGTTGAGCTCAGTGGCGACTTTTTGCGATCGCCCAAAACCCAACAAATCTAGCGCATAGACTGGACGCTCTTGCGCCAGCGCCGTCAGGTTTTCCCGCCACTGCTCCAAGCTCGACCCCGCCCCGTGCAGCAGCAAAAAAGGGGTCTTAGGCTTAATACCCGGCGCTTCGGCTAAGTGAGTGTAGCGAATTCGCCAGCCGCGCCAGTACCAAAAACGCTGTTCGCCAAACCGGTCTGTTTCTAAGCAAGGTTCTTCTAAGCACGATCCTTCTAAATGCCTAACCATCTTTACTCCCTACCCAATTTCCCTCATGCTATAAGCCAGGACAC